>JBJMVV010000373.1:0-19211 GCA_045810505.1 Massilia sp. | reverse complement strand
GTCCCGGCAACGGTTTCATTTCCGGCCCGCTGACCCTGCCTTCGGGCGTGACCCTGTGGATCGACAAGGGCGTCACCCTCTACGCCTCGCGCGACGCCAAGTCGTATTCGCCCAACGCTGCCGGTCCCTATTGCGCCAACACGGCCGTGTCGTCCAGCAAAGCCGGCAGCTCATCGAACTGCTCGCCGCTGATCGGCGGCACCAATATGGTCAACTCGGCCGTGATGGGCGATGGCCGCATCGACAGCCGCGGCTACGCCGAGATCGTCACCACCGACAAGCTCTACCCCCTGATGAAGGTCGACATGACCTGCTCGAACACCTATGCCCTGTACGCCACCGGCAAGCAGGCAGCCGATGGCGTTTCTTGCGACAACGGCGGCACCGTGGTCGATTCGAAATCATCGGCCCGCAACATGACCTGGTGGGATCTGGCTTACCTGGGCAATATGGTGCAGAACGGCACCACCGGCTCCGGTTCGCAGTCCAACTTCCGCATGATGGTATTCAACTACGCCAAGAACCTGACCCTGTACCGCATCTCCCTGCATAACAGCGCCAACTTCCACGTGGTGCCTTCGGGCGTCGATGGTTTGACGGTGTGGGGCGTGAAAGTGCAGACGCCGTCGCTGGCAGCGTTTGCCAATCCGGCCGGCAATGGCAATCCGCTCTACACGGGCGCCACCTTCACCGAAGACAACGTCAAGAACACCGACGCCTTCGATCCCGGTTCGGCCAGCAAACCGATCCAGGATTTCCTCGGCACGGGCAGTGTGTCGAAGTCGGCCGCCAAGATGTCGTTTGACGGTTACCTGAAGAACTTCGTGTTCGCCTACAACTACGTCTCCACTGGCGACGATGACATGGCTTTCAAGGGTAGCGCCAACCCGTCCCCGGCCGGCTCGGGCCTGTTCGGCATCGACGGCAAGCGTGATGTCCGCTCGGACCGCAAGTACGGCATGGTGGTGGCGCACAACCATATCTACTGGGGCCACGGCATCTCGGTCGGTTCCGAGACCAATGCCGGCGTGACCAATGTCGAGGTGTACGACAACTCCTTCCTCGATTCGGAAGAAGGCTTGCGCATCAAGTCGGACTATGCCCGCGGCGGCGAAGTGAGCAACATCCATTACCGCAACATCTGCATCAAGGATGCCCTCAACGGCTTGCTGTTCACGCCTTATTACAGCACCAAGGCGCTGCCAAGCGGTGGTCCGCTGTTCCCGAACTTCCACGACATCACCCTCGACAATGTGCGCATCCAGGGTACGACGGCGGTGAAGTTGCAGGGCTTCCAGGCCAGCACGGGCGGCTACAGCAATCCCCAGTACCCGCTGGTGATGAGCCTGAATAATGTGGTGGCCGACAATCCTGATGCCGTGACCGTGATTTCCTCGGATGCCAACCTGACCATCAAGGGCGTCAACCTGCCTCTGACGGCAAACGCGGACAATCGCAACCTGCTGACGGGCTTGCCGACCAAGGCGGTCGATCCTTCGAAGGTGCTCGACTGCTCGAAGGCTTATGTCGATTTCCCTGCCATCGGCGCCTCGAACTACTTTGGTTCGAGCTGGGATTCGAACCATTAATCAGTAATTAGTTGCAATAATAATCGGGGCGCGCAGCACTTGCGCCGCCCCGATTTTTTTTCACCATCAAGGATTTTTACCGTGTCCATTTCTACCGTCTACGCCATCGGCGAATGCATGATCGAACTGCAACGCAGCGCCACCGGCATGGATTATCGTTTCGGCGGCGACACCCTCAACGCCGCTGTCTACCTGGCCCGCCTGCTTGACCCCAGGGTGACGCGGGTCGGCTACGTCACGGGCCTTGGTGTCGATGGCATGTCCGAGGAAATGATCGCCGCCTGGCAAGGGGAGGGCATCGACACCGCCTGCGTGCTGCGCCTGCCTGAGCGCCTGCCCGGCATTTATTTGATTGAAACTTCGCCCGCGGGCGAGCGCCGCTTTCATTACTGGCGGGCCGATTCGGCCGCGCGCCACTGGATGGGTGCGCCTGAAGCGGCTGCAGTGATCGAACAGCTTGCCTCTGCTGACATGCTTTATTTGTCGGGCATCAGCCTGGCCATCCTGTCGCCCACCGACCGCGAGCGCCTGCTGCTGGTACTGGCCCGTTGCCGCGCCAATGGCGGCAAAGTGGTGTTCGACAATAATTACCGGCCCCGCCTGTGGGACAGCGCCGCCAGCGCGGCCGCCGTCTACGCGCGCGCGCTGGCCCATTGCGATATCGCGCTGCTGACCCTGGACGACGAGCAGGGGATTTACGGCGATGCCGAGGACGCCGCCTCGGCAATTGCGCGGGCAAAAACGTTCGGCGTGGCGGAAGTGGTCGTCAAGCGGGGCGCCACCCCCTGCGTGGTCCATTGCGAAGGCGTGACGTCGGAAGTGGCGGGCGAAGCCGTGGCGCTGGTGGTCGACACCACCGCCGCCGGAGATTCCTTCGGCGCCGCCTATGTGGCAGCCCGGATGCAGGGCGCGTCCGCCCTCGATGCCGCCCGCGCCGGCCATCGCCTGGCGGGCGCCGTGATCGGCCAGCGCGGCGCCATCATTGCGCCGGCCCATATGCCACCGCTGCGAAAATCGCACTGACATGGCTCTTCCGTTCCGGATTCGCTACACTGTCGGTATGAACGATTTGACATTACCTGCTTCCGCTTTGGGCGTGGACGATACCGTCAGCGCCGCCCGCCGCGTCTACCTGGCGCTGCGCCAGCGGATCGTCGAGATGAGCATGCTGCCGGGCGCACGCATCGTCGAACGCGACCTGGCCGAAGAGCTCGGCATCAGCCGCACGCCCGTGCACGAGGCGGTGCAACGCCTCGCCGAAGAGGGCCTGGTCGAAGTGGTGCCTCGCTCGGGCACCTTTGTCGCCCGCATCCCGCTCGAAGGCCTGGACGAGGCGATGATGGTCAGAAATGCCCTCGAATCGGCCATCATTGAAAAAGCCGCCGCCCGCGCCACGCCGGAAGGGGTGGCCACCCTGCGCGCCATTTTGCAGATGCAGGCAGCGGCGATTGCCGCCAGCGACTTCCGCGCCTTTCACCATAGCGACGAGCTGTTCCATGCGACCCTGGCCGAGCTGTCCGGCTATCCCGGCGTCTGGCCCATCATCCTGCAGGCCAAAACCCAGGTCGACCGCTACCGCCAGCTGACTTTGCCCTTGCAGGGCCGCATGGGTGGCGTGCTGGAAGAACACAACGCGGTGGTTGACGCGATTGCCGCGGGCGACCCCGTCAAGGCGGTGCAGGCCATGCGTGAGCATCTCGATCATGTGCTGCCCGTGCTGGAACTGACCCGCCAGTTGCGTCCCGAATACTTTGCACCGGCGCGGGCGGCGGCGCGGGCGTAGGGCAGATTGTGTCGGCAAATCTTACATGTTTGTAATATTTTGACTTGAGTAATTTACAAGTATATGTTTTTGCGAAAGTGTTCTTTTTGGCATGGTAATTGCTTGATGGACTGCGCAACGCTTTCCATAACTAGACTTACCTCCTGAAAGAATGACAATGTTCGCTACCTTGAAACAGCCGTTGCCACGTACTGCCTTGCTCGCCGGCCTCGCCCTCGCCGTCGCACCCTTCGCCCAGGCCGGCATCATTTACACCGACCTGAGCAAGTCCCCCCTGAAAATCCCCAACACCTTCGATGGCACCTACCTCAATGTCGTCAATGGCGACAACGGCAAGAATCCCGCCAATGTGCCTGGCTGGGACCTGAATTTCTATAATGACGACACCGGGCTGGCATTTTTCAGCAACACCGGCAGCGGTATCGTTGCCAAGGGCACCCAGGCGTCCGCGCTCGCCGCGGGCACCCTCATATCTTCCGCGAGCAACTTCCGTGGCGGCGTTGCCGCTGGGGATGCCTTCCAGGTCGATGCCACCGAATATCTCGGTTTCTCGTTCAAGAATGAGTCGACCGGCAAGACCAACTACGGCTGGGCCCTGCTGAGCACGACCTTTAAGAACAATAACAACGCCGGTTTCCCCGCTGCGATCCTGGGCTACGCCTTCGATGACAGCGGCGCCGGCATCCGTGTTGCCGCCACCAGTGTCGTCCCTGAGCCCGGCTCGTTTGCCCTGTTCGGCCTGGGCGCGCTGGCCATGGGCGCCATCGCGCGCCGCCGCCGCACGCTGTAAAAGCTGCGCCAGGGGGGCGCGGGCTTTTATAATGGCGGACTTGGCTTTTGCCTTTGCCGGCGCCCCTTGTTTTTCCCACTGTGAATATCGACCTTCCCGACCGCTGCGATTCCATACGCCGCGACTTGCCCCGCGCGCGGCAGTTGCTGGCGCCCGCGCGCCTGGCCGCCTGGCTCGCCGCCGGGTTCGCCAGCAGCGGCGCACGCCTGTTTGAAGTGGGATTTGAAGACCAGGCCGCCTTTGAAGCTGGCCATATCGCCGGCGCCGGCTATCTCGATACCAGCCTGTTCGAAGGCGGCCCCCTGTGGAACAAGCTGCCTGACAGCGAACTTGAAGCGATGCTGCTGGCGCAGGGCATCCGCCACGATACGACCGTGGTGCTGTATGGCCGCAACAACCTGGCCGCCGCCCGCGCCGCCCACCTGCTGCTATATGCGGGGGTGGACGATGTGCGCCTGCTCGATGGCGGCCTGCCGGCGTGGAGCGCGGCGGGTTTGCCCTTGCATGCGGGCGCGCCGCGCGCCTGGTCGGCCGCGCTGGACTTCGGCCGCCGCTTTCCGGCGCAGCCCCAGTTGCTGGCCGGTATGGCCGAGGTCAAGCAGTTGCTGGCAAGCGGGGACGGCGTCCTGGTCAGTAACCGCAGCTGGTCGGAGTTCATCGGCGAAATTTCGGGCTATCCATATATTGCCGCGCGCGGCGACATCCCCGGCGCCCGCTGGGGCCATGCCGGCGTCGATGGCGACGTCAACAGCATGGCCGATTTTCAGGACGGGCAGGGCGCCATGCTGCCGGCCGCCGAGATCAAGCGCATGTGGCAGGCCGCCGGGATTGAAGCGGGACGGCGCGCCGTATTTTATTGCGGCACCGGCTGGCGCGCCTCGCTGGCCTTCTTGTATGCCTGGCTGATGGGTTGGGACGACATCGCCGTGTTCGATGGCGGCTGGTGCGAGTGGAGCCGCGCGGCGGGCAATCCCGTGCTGTGCCGGGTGGCGGCCCCCGCCATTCGCGCCGCCCATTGACAGTTGGCGCCGGCGCACGGCGTTTCGTCGCAACGGCCGCCCGCAGCGCGCCGCTTGCCGCACAGTAGCGTTCATCCACTCACCAATCAGGAGAACGCCATGCTCGCCAATATCATCAGCCACACCCCGCTCTACGTCTGGGCCATCCTCGCCTTTCTGGTGTCGCGCGGTGTGGATGCCATGCGCGAGCGTGAACTGCCCTTCAAGCGCCTGCTGATCATTCCAGCCGTGATGCTGGCGCTGTCCCTGAGCGACATTGCGAACAAATTCGGCCTGGGTGTTTTGCCGCTGGCGGCCTGGCTGGTCGGCGCCGCCGCCAGCGGCGTGCTGGCCTGGCGCGGCAGCGCAGCGCGCATCAGCATGGGCAGCGCGCCCGGTCTGGTACGGGTGCGCGGCAGCGCCTGGCCGCTGGTGTTGATGCTGTCGATCTTTGTCACCAAATATGCCACCGCCGTCAGCCTGGCGGTCGCACCCGGCCTGGCCGGGCAGACCCTGTTCACGGTGGGCATCTGCCTGCTGTTCGGCGCCTTCAATGGCTTCTTTCTGGGCCGTCTTGCCAGGGACGCCGCCACGGTTGCCGGCCCCTCATCTCTGCCGGCAAACGCGTGAGGCCGGCGGCGCGGCTTTTGCTATGATGGGCTTCCCTCCCCGCAGAAGGACCTGAACATGGTGAAGCCGCCGCGCCTCTTGACTTGCGTCCCCTTGAGCCTGACCCTGTCGATTGTGCTCGGCGCACCCGCCCCGCATGCGCTCGCCAAGACGCCGCTTGCCACCGGCAGCGGCGGGGCCGTGGCGACCGTCAGCGAGCAGGCTTCGCAGTCGGCCATGACGATCCTGAACAAAGGCGGCAATGCGATCGATGCCGCAGTGGCGGCCGCGGCGACCCTGGGTGTGACCGACCCGTTCAGCTGCGGCATTGGCGGCGGCGGCTTCATGGTGATTTATCTGGCCAGGCAGCAGCGGGTGATCACCATCGACCATCGCGAGACGGCGCCCGCCGCCATTGCGACTAATCTCTTCGCACAGGATGGCAAGCCGATGGATTTCGAAACGGCCGTCGCCAGCGGCGCCTCGGTGGGCGTGCCCGGCACCGTGCGGGGCTGGCACGAGGCGCTCGAGCGCTACGGCAGCATGTCCTTCAAGCAGGTGCTGGCGCCGGCCATCAGCGTGGCCAACTCGGGCTTCCGGGTCAGCGAAACCTTTCACCAGTTGACGACGGAAAACGAAGCGAAGTTCCGAAAGTTTCCCGCGGCCGCGGAACTGTATCTGGCCCAAGGCAAGGCCTTGCCGGTGGGCGCCCTGATCCGCAATCCCGGCATGGCCAAGGCTTATGGCGAGATCGCCGCCCGCGGCCAGTCGGCGTTTTACGGCGGCCCGATGGCGCGGGCCATGGTCGATGCCGTGAATTCCCCGCCGGTCGCCGCCGGGGTCAAGGTGCGGGCCGGGCAGCTGAGCCTGGCGGACCTGGCCAATTACGAGGCGCGCATCCGCCAGCCGATCCGCTCGACTTACCGCGGCTACGAGCTGTACGGGATGGCCGAACCGAGCAGCGGCGGGGTGGCGGTGGCCGAGGCACTCAATATTTTAGAAGGCTACGATCTGAAAGCCATGAGCCGCACCCAGGTCGAGCACAGCTACCTGGAAGCGAGCCGGCTCGCATTTGCCGACCGCAACGCGTATCTTGCCGACCCGGAATTTGTCGATGCGCCCGTGGCGGGCCTGCTGGCCAAACCCTACGCGGCCCAGCGCCGCCGCCTGATCGACCCGCGCCGCGCCGGCGGGGTGGTGCCGGCCGGGGATCCGTATATGTTCCAGGACGACCAGAGCGTCCCCCTGCGTCCGCCCGTGGCGCGGCCGACGCGCCAGGAGGGCGCCCACACCACCCACCTGGCCGTGTCCGATAAAGACGGCAATGTGGTGTCCTACACCTTCACCATCGAGTCCTGGGGCGGCAGCGGCATCGTTGTGCCCGGCTACGGTTTCCTGTTGAACAATGAGTTGACCGATTTCGATTTCAGCGGGCCCCGCCCGAACATCCCCGAACCGGGCAAGCGGCCGCGCAGCAGCATGGCGCCCGTGATCGCCTTCAAGAACGGCAAGCCGGCCTTTACCATCGGTAGCCCGGGCGGGGCCACCATCATCACCACCGTGCTGCAGACCATCGTCAATATGGTCGACCTGGGCATGCCCATGAACGAGGCCATCAACGCGCCCCGCATCAGCGAGCGCAACGAGGCCACGGCGTCGGTCGAGCCGGGCTTCGTTGGCAGCAACCAGGCGCGCGCACTGGAAGCGCTGGGCCACCGCTGGGAGTCTCCCGCCGAGGAAATCGGCGCGGCCAACGGCATCGTGTTCAATCCTGACGGCACCGTCACGGCCGTCAGCGAAAGCCGCCGGCATGGCGGTGGCGCGGCGCTGGTGCAGGGCGCAGCCCACTAAATTGTTGGCATGCCCCGGACTTGACACGCGCACGGTTCGGTTTGGATATTGCGCAATTGACATTGTGCGTTATAGTCACTAACTTTTCCCGCCCACAAGTTTGGCGATCCCCTGTTTTTGGCAAGAAATGAGTGGCACATGAGCGACCCGCGTTTTCCCACCCCCCGCCCGCCTGTGGCCGACCCGGCCTTGCTGTTTTCCAATGGCGGTGCGATGGGGCAGGAAATGCTCGCGTTCGACTGGGCCGGCAGCCCGGTCGGGCCCGTCTCGACCTGGCCGGCCAGCCTGTGCACGGCCGTGCGCATCATGCTGCAGTGCCAGTTGCCCATGTATATAGCCTGGGGGCCCCAGTACATCCAGTTTTATAACGATGCCTATAAACCGATCCTGGGCGCCAAGCATGTCGGCGCCCTGGGCGCACCGGCCCAGGGAACCTGGGGTGAAATCTGGGATGTGATGGAGCCCATGTGGCGCGAAGTGTGGCGCGGCCAGGCGTTCGGGTTCGACGATTTCAAGTTCACCATCGACCGCTTCGGCTACAGCGAAGAGCGTTATTTCAATTATTCCTACAGCGCCGTGCCAGACGACGCGGGCGTCACGGCCGGCATCCTCGTCACCTTTGTCGACACCACCGATAGCGTGCTGGCGCGCCGCCGCCAGGCCTTTCTGCTGGAGACGGACCACGTGCTGCGCGAATTGTCCGAGCCTGCTGAACTGATTGCCGAGGCCTGCCGCCTGCTGGGCCGGCAACTGGGGATGGCCCGGGTGGGCTACGCCGAGGTCGACGACGACAGCGGCGCGGTGCGCATCGAGCGCGACTGGACAGATGGCGCCGCCGTCAGCCTGGCCGGACGGCGGTTGCAGCTGGACGTCTTCGGTCCGCAGGCCGAAAACACCGTGAAGGCCGGTGAAGTTTTGCGCCAGCACGATGTGGTGGCCGATGCCGCGGCCGCCGCCTTCGTCGACGCCTGGACCGCCATCGGCGTGCGGGCGGCGCTGACGGTGCCAGTGAGCAAAGACGGCCGCCTGGCGGGCGTGCTGTTCCTGCACCTGCCCGTGGCCCACCGCTGGCAGGAGGAAGAAGTACAACTGGCGCAGGACATTGCCGAGCGGCTCTGGCACGCCGTCATGCGTGCGCGCGCCCAGCATCGCCTGCGTGAAAGCGAGGACCATTTCCGTCACACGGTCGAACTCAATCCCGATGTGCAATGGACCACCGGCGCCGATGGCCTGGTCGACCATATTTCCTCGCGCTGGGAAGAGTGGACCGGCATGCACGGTTCCAGAAGCAACTGGGCTGAGGCGGTGCATCCGGACGACATCGTCAGCCTGCAGGCGACCTGGACCGAAGCGATGCAGACCGGCCAGCCCTACGATGTGGAAACCCGGATCCGACTGCGCGATGGCAGTTATACCTGGCTGCACGTGCGCGCCGCGCCGCGCCGCGACAGCGAGGGCAAGATCATCAAGTGGTATGGCACCTCGCAAAACGTGGAGGCCTACAAAACCTTGCTGGAACAGATGGAGCACCGCGAGCGCGATTTCCGCACCCTCGCCGAAGCCATGCCCAACCAGGCCTGGATTGCCGACAGCGCTGGCGAACTGATCTGGTTCAACCAGCGGGTCTACGAATATTCCGGCGCGGCCCAGGGCGAGCTCGATGGCGGCGGCTGGACCGCCATGGTCCATCCCGACGACCTGGCCGCGACCATGGCCAGCTGGCAGGCGGCGCTGGCGGCGCGCACGCCCTACGAGGTTGAATTTCGCCTGCGCCGGGGCGGCGGCATTGTCTACCGCTGGTTCATCGCCCGTGCGCTGCCCGTGTTCGATAATGCCACCAGCGTCTTGCGCTGGATCGGCACCAACACCGATGTCGAAGCGCAGAAAGCCGCCGCCGCAGCGCTGGGCCGGCTCAATGAAAGCCTGGAAGCGGAAGTTGCCAGGCGCACGGCCGACCGTGACCGCATGTGGCGGCTGTCGACCGACATCATGCTGGTGGCCGAATTCGATTCCAGCATCGTCGCCATCAACCCGGCCTGGCAGGCCATGCTGGGCTGGACCGAATGCGAGCTGATCGGCACCGCGTTTCTCGACCTGGTCCATCCCGACGACGTCGAGGCGACCGTGCGCGAAGCAGGCAGTCTGTCGAAAGGCAACAAGACCCTGTACTTTGAAAACCGTTACCGCCACCGCGACGGCTCCTACCGCTGGCTGTCGTGGACGGCCGTGCCGGACGCCGACTACATCCACGCCGTGGCGCGCGACGTCACCCACGAACGCGAGCAGAAGGCGGCGCTGGAGCAGACCGAGATGGCCCTGCGCCAGGCCCAGAAGCTCGAATCGATCGGCAAGCTGACGGGCGGCGTGGCCCACGATTTCAACAATATCCTGCAAGTGGTCAGCGGCAGCATGCAGCTGCTGCAGGGCCACCTGGCCGGCAATGAAGCGGCGCGTGACCGGCTCGCCACTGCCATGCACGCCGTCGAGCGGGGCGCCAAGCTGGCCTCGCACCTGCTTGCCTTTGCCCGCCGCCAGCCGCTGCAGCCGGTGGTGCTGCAGCCGCGCGATGTGCTGCGCGACATGGAAGAACTGCTGCGCCGCGCGCTCGGTGAAACCATCCGCATCGACATGGCGGCGCCGGACGATTGCTGGCCGGCCCTGCTCGACCAGCACCAGCTCGAAAACGTGCTGCTTAATCTGGCCATCAACGCGCGCGACGCCATGCCGGACGGCGGCATACTGCGCATCGAGGCGGCCAACCTGGGACTGGCGGCAGCCTGCACCGAGCGCGACATTCCCTGTGGCGACTACGTGCGATTTGTGGTCGCGGACACCGGCACTGGCATGAGCGCGGCCGTGCTGGAACAGGCCTGCGAGCCCTTTTTTACGACCAAGAAGGAAGGCGAGGGCACGGGCCTGGGCCTGTCGATGGCGTATGGCTTCGTCAAGCAGAGCGGCGGCCATTTCCGCATCGACAGCACGCCGGGCGAGGGCGCCACGGTCACCATGTATTTTCCGCGCAGCCACGCGCAGGCCCAGCCGGCGACGCCGCAGCCGCAGCAGAGCGCGGTGGGCGGCAACGAAGCCATCCTGGTGGTCGAAGACGATGCAGATGTGCAGGCCACCGTCGTTGCCACCCTTATTGAACTGGGCTACAAGG
The DNA here is from genome assembly GCA_045810505.1 of Massilia sp. GTDB lineage: Bacteria > Pseudomonadota > Gammaproteobacteria > Burkholderiales > Burkholderiaceae_D > JAFCUW01. Next base: position 8,431 of record JBJMVV010000373.1, on the reverse strand, counting down.
TCTACAAGGCCGACGACGCCCAGGCCGCGCTGGGCATCCTCAAAAGCGGCATGCACATCGACCTGCTGTTCACCGACGTGGTCATGCCCGGCCCCCTGCGCAGCCCCGAACTGGCGCGCCAGGCGAAACTGCTCCATCCCGATATCGAGGTGCTGTTCACTTCCGGCTACACCCAGGACGCGTTGATGCATGGCGGCCGGCTCGACGCCGATGTGGCGCTCATTTCCAAACCTTACCGGCGCGAACAACTGGCGCGCAAATTGCGCCACATGCTGGGCAATGCGCAGCAACGCCAGCGCGAGCGCTTGGAAATCGAGGCAGTCGGCAATATGCAACCGGCGCCAGCGGTGACGGCGGCTGCCCAGCCGAGCGCTGCGGGCCGGCGCGTGCTGGTGGTGGAAGATGTGTTTGAATCGCAGCAGTTGCTGGTTGAAATGCTGGGCGTGCTGGGCCACGTGGCCGAGGGGGTCGGCAGCGCCGAATCAGCCCTGTCCGCTTTCGAGTCGGGCGGCTTTGAAGTGCTGCTGACCGATTACAGCCTGCCCAACATGAATGGGGTGCAACTGGCGGACAAGCTCAAGGCCATCGCCCCCAATTTGCAGGTGGTGTTCCTGACCGGCTACGGCGGCCTGCTGAGCGACCTGCCCAGCTACCCGCACACGGTGCTGGCCAAGCCCTGCAATATGGACAAGCTCTCCAGCAGCCTCGGTTGACATTGGGTGAGCTGAGCTGCCTCAGTCGAACATTTCGCCGGTGGTGCGGGCGAAGGTCTTGCTGAATAAATTGAACAGCTCGAGCCCCTGCGGCGATTCGAGGTAGGCGTTGGCGCGGGTGGCCAGGGCGTCCAGCGTTTCGCCGGGCGAGAGCGCCGCTTCCCATCCATCCAGGCGCATCTGGTCGGCCAGCCGATCGATATTGGCCGACATCGCGCCCTTGATCACGTTTTCCAGCAAGCGCCCGGCCTTGTCGGCGTCGATCGGCCGGGCCATGCCCAGCGCGGCAATAAACCCTTGCAGCTGTTCATCGTTGTCTTCCAGGACAATCGCCTTGGCTTGGACATCGGTCAAATGTGGGTCACCACCACCGCCGGATGATGAAGCGGTGGTTTGTGGATCGGTTGTCATGGCAGTCTCCTGTTAAAAGCAAACTTCCAGCCTGAGGGCGGCCCTGTTGCGGGTCTGTTCGTTACCTAACCTGCCCGCCATGCATGGTGGCCCTGCCTGGCAATATGGGCTGTTGACCGTGTGCAACAAAACGCTGCTTGGCTTCGCTTGTCAGATCAGGCTGACAAGAATGCAGGAAAGCTTGAGGCTGATATGTGCAGCAGGCGACAGAAGTTTCATGGAGAATCAACGATAGTGGTTCCGTACAGGCAATGGGCCTGGTTTGGAGTTTGCTCATGAAATCAACTGCTCTGTTTTTCGCCCTGCTTGGCGCCAGCGCCGGCAGTGTATGGGCGCAACAGAGTGCACCGACGATCTATGGCCTGCTCGACGCCGGCGTGGTCGGCGAACGTGGATGCGGCGGGAGTTGCCCCGTGCGGGTCGACAGCGGCATGGCATCGGAATCGCGGGTGGGGATCCGCGGCAGCGAATATCTCGGCGACAATCTGTCCGTGCTGTATGGCCTGGAAGCCGGCGTGCTGCTCGACACAGGCCGCTCGGACCAGGGCGGCCGCCTGTTTGGCCGCGAGGCGTTTGTGGGCGTCAAGGGCAAGGCCGGCGCCGTCACGGTGGGCCGCCAGCAAAACCTCCAATACTCGGCCCTGACCGAAGTGGGGGACCCGTTCAAGGGCGGCACCGCCGGCAGCGCCACCAACCTCATCGGCACCTCCGGGCGCCGTGAAGACAACAGCATCCATTACTACAGCGGCGCCGTGCACGGCGTGTCGACGGCAGCGTCCTACTCGCGCGATGAAGAGCCGGTGCGGGGTGTGGTGCCCGGCATCGGCATGACGGGCAACCGCGCCTGGGGCCTGTCGATCGGCTTTGAATCGGGTCCCTGGATGATCCGCGCGGCCCATCAGAACCGCAGCGTAGCCGGGGTCAAAACCTTCACGCCCATGGGCAATGATGTGGACGCAAAAAATTCCGTGGTGGCCGCCAACCTGCGGCTCGGTTTCGGCACTGCGTACGCCGCCTACAGCGCCAGCCGCGGCTACGCCAGTTCGCCCTTGTTCAACCCTGACAATCCTTACAGCGCTTCGATGGCCTCCACGCCCTCGTCCGACAGCCGCGACATGCTGGTCGGCCTGGCCGTGCCGATGGGCCATACGACTTTCCTCGCCTCCTATATTCGCAAGAACGACCGCGATCTGGCCAACCGCGACGCTAATCAGATGGCGGTCGGCGCCACTTACGCCATGTCGCGCCGCACCGATTTCTATGCGGCCTATTCGCACATCGACAACCGCAACGGCGCCGCCTACACGGTGGGCAATGCATCGTCGCGGGGCAGCGGCACGGCCGCCGTCAACGTCGGCATGCGCCACGCTTTCTAGAGGGCGCTTCGGCGCAGCGGCGCGCCGCGATTTCGGCCAAATCCTTACACTCTACACACTGTTTTCACATTGATCGGGAGTTCCTATGAGCGGCACCAGCACACTTGATCCGGACAACTTTCCGGAAGCACCAGACCGCAGCCTGGGTACGGGCCACGGTACCGACGCGCTCGGTCCGAGCGACAATTCCGATTCGGGCAGCGATGTCACGGGCGGCCCCGGCTTTGCCGTCGCCGTCGACGAGGAATTGATTCCTGACCTGGACCGCGGCACCAACGAAGACTATTCCATCGGCCACGCCAGCGACACGGCCGGCGCCGACATGGGTGACGCCGAACTCGACAGCGACAGCGACGCCACCGGCACGGGCGAACGGGCAGCGGCCGGCCGCGAAGGCGGCGGGCGCGATGGCGCCGACATCGATGTCGATTCGATCCAGTCGTTCGACGATGTGCCGCTGTCGGACGACGACATCGATTTCCTGGAATCGGCGCCGCCGGACGGCAGGGACGGCAAATAAGGCGCTCAAGCAGCCCCGCCGAAAAAAAACGGCGCCCTGGCCATGCCGGGGCGCCGTTTTCACGTAGCTTGCAAACTCAGGCCAGCTTGGCCTTGAAGAAATCCATCGTGCGCTGCCACGCCAGTTTGGCGGCGGCCGGATCGTAGCGGGGCGTGGTGTCGTTATTAAAGCCGTGCTCGGTGCCGGGATAGACGAAGTACTGGTAATCGACCTTGTTGGCTTTCAGCGCCGCCTCGTAGGCAGGCCAGCCGGCGCGGATGCGCTCGTCCTTCTCCGCATCGTGAATCAGCAGGGGCGCCTTGATTTTCGCCACTTCAGACGCCGGCGGCTGCTGGCCGTAGAAGGGCACGGCGGCGCGGATCACGGGCGAGACGGTGGGCAGGTAGTTGGCGATGCCGCCGCCGTAGCAGAAGCCCACCACGCCGACCTTGCCATTGCTGTCGGGCAGGCGGCTGGCGATATTGGCGGCCTCGACAAAATCGGCCCGGGTCTTGGTCTGGTCGAGTTTGCCAAACAACTCGCGCGCCTTGTCCTCGTCGCCCGGATAGCCGCCCAGCGGGAACAGCGCATCGGGCGCAAACGCGATGAAGCCGTCCAGGGCGATGCGGCGGGCGATGTCTTCGATGTGGGGATTCAGGCCCCGGTTCTCGTGCACCACCAGGATGACCGGGACCTTGCCCGCCATCTTGGCCGGCTCAACCAGGTAGCCACGCAGCTTGCCGTAACCGTTCGGCGAGGGATACTCGGCGAAGCTGGCCTTGATGCGCGCATCGGTGGGCGCCACCATCTGGGCGGCGAAGCTGGGCGAGAGGGCCGCGAGCAGGGAAGCGGCAGTCGCGCCGCCCACGGCGTAGCGGCTGGCCTGCGACAAGAAGCCGCGGCGGTCCAGCTGCCCGTGCACATACTGGTCGAACAGCTTCAGCACTTCCGGATCAAAGTCATGGATGGTCAGGCGTTTCATCAATCGGTCTCCAAGTTGGCAAGGTCGGCGCCCGCTGTTGGCGGGTTGGAAAGATGATACACAGGAATGAAGGGGATGGGCACGGGATTGGCGTTGTGGGCGGGTCAGGTGCTGCGTGAAGCAGGGGCATTAGGTCCGGGGGACCTAATGGGCACAAGCGAAGCGCAGATGCCATTCGCGGCCCGGCCTGTCCCCGTTTTTGCTTCGTCAGCAACGCGCGCAGCATCAGAGAGGCAACTCAGGATGAAGTGACCATACTGTTTGGACGGTCAGATGCCTTCGGGACCAATCGCCCGGCGGAGGTGAGGCCTCTGATTCTGAAACGCCGCGGACCAAAGGCGGGGACAGGCCGGGCCACGAATGGCACCTGCGCTTCGCTTGCGCCAGTCCCCGTTCGCTGCGCTCTGTTGGCGATTGGGGTTGGGGGAAGCGTACTGGTGCGGCAGGGGATAGCGAGCGGGCAGGCGCAGTGTGCAGCAGGGGGCATCAGGTCCCCCGGACCTGATGCTCCCCCTTCGCTGCGCTCTGTTCGCGATTGGAGTTGTGCATTTACTCCCTTCGCTGCGCGCTCTTACCGCTTACCCGGCTGATACACCTGGTCAAACACACCGCCATCGGCAAAGTGGGCTTTCTGGGCCTTGGTCCAGCCGCCGGCGACTTCGTCGATGGTGAACAGTTTTACTTTCGGGAACTGGGCGGCGTACTTGGTGGCGAATTTGGGGACCGCGGGGCGGTAGTAGTGCTTGGCGATGATGTCCTGGCCTTCGTCGCTGTACAGGTATTGCAGGTAGGCTTCGGCGACCTTGCGGGTGCCGCGCTTGTCGGCCACCTTGTCGACGACGGCGACTGGCGGTTCGGCCAGGATGCTGACGGACGGGGCGACGATCTCGACCTTGTCCGGGCCCAGTTCCTTGATGGCGAGGAAGGCTTCGTTTTCCCAGGCGATCAGGACGTCACCAATGCCGCGCTCGACAAAGGTGGTGGTGGCGCCGCGGGCGCCGGAGTCGAGCACGGGGACGTTGTGGTAGAGCTTGCCGATGAAATCGCGCGCGGTCGCTTCCGAGCCGCCCGGCTGGCGCAGGGCGTAGCCCCAGGCGGCCAGGTGATTCCAGCGGGCCCCGCCCGAGGTCTTGGGATTGGGGGTGATCACGGACACGCCCGGCTTGATCAGGTCGTTCCAGTCCTTGATGCCTTTTGGATTGCCCTTGCGTACCAGGAAGACGATGGTGGAGGTGTAGGGCGCGCTATTATGCTGCAGGCGCTTTTGCCAGTCCTTGGCCACCAGGCCGCGTTCGCTGATGGCGTCGATGTCGCTGGCCAGGGCCAGGGTGACGACGTCCGCTTCCAGGCCATCGATGACGGAACGGGCCTGCTTGCCCGAGCCACCGTGGGATTGCTTGACCATGAGGTTGTCGCCCGTTTTGGCTTTCCACTGGCGGGCGAAGGCGCCGTTAAAATCCTGGTAGAGCTCGCGGGTGGGATCGTAGGAGACGTTGAGCAGGGTGACGTCCGCTGCCGCCGCCGTCTGCGCGACCCCGGCCGAGAGCACGGCGGCGGGGAGCAGCACAGAACCGAGCGCAGGAATCAGGGCGGCCAGCAAGGTACGACGTATTTTTTTGAGCAGCATGGTCGAATTCTTTCATGACAAAGGAAACGCCAGCGTACGCACAGCTTGCTTAAAATGGAACGATCAATTCCGACTGAGCTTATATGTTTTTTTGAGGACAGCAGCGCCCACTCAGTGCGCCTTGGACAAAATCAGCAGCCAACGACGCAGCAGCAGCACTTCGACGTGACCTGGCTCGATGCCCGTATCGCATTCGATGATGGGATTGACGGCGTAGAAGCGCTTGCGGAAATCACGGGTCACCAACAGTTCCCGTCGGCCGAAGCGCAGGGTGAAAGAACTTGGAGCGTATTGCATGCCGAAAGAGCTGTTCAAGGTGGTCATGGTGAGGTCCTTATTGTTGTGTTGGTCCAGAGATTCAAGAATAGCATAACCACTGTATAAATCCACAGCTACTGTACGAAACCACAGTATTTTTTAATATTGTCGTTTTTACGCCAAGGCGCCGATGACAAGCTCTTCAATTTCTGATTTCCGTTCCCGCTGGCGCGCTTTCGTGGCGGCGCGCACCTCGCCCGAGGGCGCGGCGGGGCTGCATCTGACCCTGGGCCTGCTGGCCCTGCTGATGGCCACCACGGCCTTTGGCATGGTGGCGGAAGAGGTTGTCACGGGCGCCCGCCTGACTTTGTTGGACGTGGCAATCGCCAACTGGTTCCACGCGCGCGCCACCCCGGCCATGACGCAGCTCATGCTTGCCATCTCTTACGCGCACGGCCCGGTGGGCGGCCTGGCGCTGAGCGCGCTGCTGCTGGGGTATTTTTTGTGGCGAAAAATGCGATGGTGGGCGCTGGCGGGGATCGTCATCCTGCCGGGCGGCATGCTGCTTAATGTTTTGATAAAGTACAGCTTCCAGCGCGCCCGTCCCACTTTCGACGTGCCTCTGCTGACCCTGACGACCTACAGTTTTCCCAGCGGTCACACGGCCTTTGCCGCCATGTTTTATGGCTTGCTGGCCTGTTCGCTGGTGCCCCATCCCCGTCCGCAAGGGCGGCGGATCGAGGCCGATATCGGGGTGGCGCTGGCCGCCTGCATCATGGTGGCGCTGGTCGGACTGAGCCGGATGTATTTGGGCGTGCATTATTTCAGCGACGTGCTGGCGGCCAGCGCGGAAGGTTGCGCCTGGCTGGCAATCTGCATCACCACCGTGTCCACCCTGCGCCGCCGACGCGAGGGGCGCGCTCTAATTTGAACCAGGAGTTTTCGCTGAACCAGCCGCAACCCACCGCAGGAGAAGAGCAGGCCGCTGCGCGCCGCCGCACCCTGGCCGTGATCATCAATGGCGGCGCCGGCAGCGGCCATGACGACAGCGCCGCAGGCGACCTGCGCGGGCGCTTTGCCGGCGTCGGCTGCGCAGCGCAAGTCACCCTGGCCAAGGGCGGCGCCGAGATGATCGCCGCCGCAAAAAAAGCGCTGGCCGATCCCGCCATCGACGCCATCGTCGCGGGCGGCGGCGATGGCACCATCAACGCGGTGGCGTCCATCGTGGCCGGCAGCAGGAAGCCCTTCGGGGTGCTGCCGCTGGGCACGCTCAACCACTTCGCCAAGGACCTGGGCGTGCCGCTCGACCTGGCAGAGGCGGTGCGCACGGTGGCCGAAGGGGAGGTGATTGCGGTGGACGTGGGCGAAGTCAACGGCCGCATCTTCCTCAACAATTCCGGCCTGGGCCTGTATCCCGATATCGTCCATGACCGCGAGAAGCAGCAGTCGCGCCTGGGCCGCGGCAAGTGGCTGGCGGCGGCGTGGGCCACCGTGGCGGCCTTGCGCCGCTATCCCTTCCTGAAATTGCGCCTGTTCATCAAGGGCCGTGAGCATTTACGCGCGACACCGTTTGTCTTCATCGGCAACAATGAATACAGCATGACGGGCCTGTCGATCGGCGAGCGGGCCAGCCTGCAGGATGGCCTGTTGAGCCTGTACGTGGCGCAGCGGCCCGGCCGGCTGGGTCTGCTGCGTTTCGGCTGGCGCGCGCTGTGGGGCCGCCTGGCGCAGGAAAAGGATTTCGACGCCATGCTGTGCGACAGTTTCGACATCGCCACCCGCCACAAGCGGATGCGCGTCGCCCTTGACGGCGAAGTGACGGTGATGCACACCCCCTTGCATTACAAGATCCGCGCGGGCGACCTGCACGTGATCGTCCCGCGCAATAAACAATAAAGGAGCACCCATGCGTACCCTGGTTCACCTGTCCGACCTGCATTTCGGCAGGGTCGATGACGAGTTGCTGGCGCCCTTGCGCGCTACCGTCGAGGCCATCGCGCCTGATCTGGTGGTGGTGTCGGGCGACCTGACCCAACGTGCGAAAAGCGAGGAATTCGAGGCGGCGCGGCACTATCTGGACAGCCTGCCGGGCCCGCAGATCATCGTGCCGGGCAACCACGACATCTCGCTCTACAATGTATTTCGCCGCTTTCTGCAGCCTTTGACGCGCTATAAACGCTATATCACGGACGACCTGGCGCCGATCCACGTCGATGGCGAGATCGCCGTACTCGGCATCAACACGGCGCGCTCGCTGACCTTCAAGGACGGCCGGGTCAACAAGGAACAGGTCGCCAGCATGCGCGCCGCCTTTGCCGGCCTGGACGATTCCGTCACACGGGTGGTGGTGACCCACCATCCCTTTGATTTGCCCGAATCGGCGGACGACGACGACCTGGTCGACCGCGCCCCGATGGCCATGCGCGCCTTTGCCGACGTGGGCGTCGACCTGCTGCTGGCCGGCCACCTCCACATGAGCCACGCCGGCAACACGGCCGACCGCTACAAGATCAGCGACTTCGCCGCCCTCGTCGTCCAGGCCGGCACCGCCACCTCCACCCGCGG
>JBJMVV010000372.1:0-3660 GCA_045810505.1 Massilia sp. | reverse complement strand
GGCGCGCCGGCGTCATCGCCGAAGTCAAGAAAGCCTCGCCTTCGAAAGGGGTGCTGCGGGCGGACTTCCAGCCGGCGGCGATTGCGGAGAGCTATGCGCGCCATGGCGCGTCCTGCCTGTCGGTGCTGACTGATAAAAATTTTTTCCAGGGCAGCGAAGCCTATCTGCGCGAGGCGCGCGCCGCCTGCGAACTGCCCGTGCTGCGCAAGGATTTCATGGTCGATATGTACCAGGTCTACGAGGCGCGGGCGATGGGCGCCGACGCCATCCTGCTCATCGTTGCGGCGCTCGATCATGGCCTGATGAGCGAATTGGAGGCCTGTGCGATGGAACTCGGGATGGATGTGCTGGTCGAAGTGCATGATGACGCCGAATTGATGGCGGCGCTCAAACTGCGCACGCCTCTTCTCGGCATCAACAACCGCAACCTGCGAACCTTTGAAACTTCGCTGGATACCACGCTTGGCCTGCTGCCCCAGATTGGCAGCGACAAACTGGTGGTCACGGAGTCGGGTATCATGGGTGCGGCGGACGTCAAGCGCATGCGCGACGCGAACGTGCATGCATTCCTGGTCGGCGAGGCCTTCATGCGCGCGCCCGACCCCGGTGTGCAACTGGCGAAATTATTTGACCCATCATGAAAACCTACCGTAGTACCAGGGCCGCGACCGCGGTCCTGTGTGCCGTTTTAGCGGCATGCGGGCAGGCGCCCAAGGCAAGCACTTCTCCATCGATGGCAGCAGCAGGTCCGGTGAAAGGATCGGCAGCGACGCGCAGCAATGCGGCCGCCCTGCCCGGCCAGCGCGCCGAATTTTCCAACGTGGACACCTATAAATCGGACGTGGCCCGGCACATCATGCTGCACAATCCGGAGCACACATTCAGCGGCGCCCTGCCCCCCATGCTGCCAGCCATCGTCGTGCTGCGCATCACGGTGGACCGCAGCGGCAAGGTGACCAAAGCAGTGGTTCAGCGTTCGCGCGACGACGACGCCTCCAAGGTGGCGCTGGCGTCGATGCAGCGCAGCGGCGAACTGCCGCGGCCGCATAACCTGGCCGCGGGACCGGGGGGCTCGCTGACCTTCATGGAGACCTTCCTGTTCAACGCGGATTACCGCTTTCAGTTGCGCACCCTGGCGCCCGTGCAGTAGCGCCAACGGTGGCCGGGGCCAGCTGCCGCTGGTGGGCACGGCCTGTCACTGACTGAAAATTTTTCCAGGACCGTTTTGCAGGCTTGATCTTGTTGTAATATTGAATTACAACAATTATCAAGGGACGACCATGAACGAGATGACCGACGCCGCCGATGTCCTTGCGGAGGTCCCCAGCATCGCCACGGCCACGCCGTTTTACGTGGTCGGCACGCGCAAGTTCATCCTCATGTTCATCTTCACGTTTGGCGTCTATACGGTCTACTGGATGTACCGGCAATGGGACCAGTACCGCGACAGTCTGCCCTACGGCAGTGACGAAGCGCGCCTGTGGCCTTTCATGCGCGCCATGTTCAGCGTGTTTTATTTTCACTCGCTGTTCGCGAAGGTGCGCGCCAACGCCGCACCGCGCCTCGACGAGTGGGAATACCGCACCCACGCCACCATTCTCCTGATCCTGCTGATTGTCGAACGCATCATCGACAAGATCTCGGGCAAGGACTACTCAAGCTGGGATGTGCTGGGACTGATACTGATGGCGCCGATGTGCTATTTCTACGTCAAGGCCCAGCAATTGATCAACGATAGCTGCGGCGATCCGAAGGGGTCGCAGAACACCAGGCTGACGATGGCCAATTACGGCTGGATCGGCGCCTTCGTCCTCATCGTGCTCATCATCGGCGCCGGCCCCGTGCTGCTGCGCTAAGCCCTGCGCGGCGGTTCACGCGCTGGGGCGAAGCTGCCCCTTTGTCTTCTTGCCGCCATCGATCACTTCGAGCGTAATGCCCGGCGTGCGCTCGCCCTGCAGCAGCACGTCGAAGCGCATCAGCTCATCGCGGCGGAAGGCCAGCAGCTCGACCGTCTGGCCGACCCGGTAACGCGCCAGCATGCCATCGAGACTGGCGGGCGCGCCGCCGATGCGCAGGCCGTCCAGCGCCACCAACACGTCGCCGGCCGACATGCCGGCGCGGTGCGCCGCGCCGCCTTCGTGCACCTGCGCCAGTTTGCTGTCGGCGCCATCGCGGCCGATGGTCGCGTCCAGCGAGGGTTTATTCGATTTGCGCTCGTCCTGCAGGCGCACGCCGAACGGCGCATACAGCTTCGCCAGCGGCAGGTCCTCGGTGCCACGCACGTAGCGGTTGAACAGGGGTTTGAGTTTCAGTCCGGTGGCCTCGTCGAACAGGGCCTCTACCTCGGCCTCGGTGACGCCGCGCGCGCCACCTTCGTAAAAATCGCGGCCGTAGCGCTGCCACAGGGCCAGCATGACATCGTCGAGCGACTTTTTACCGTCCGTCTTCGCGCGGATGGTCAGATCAAAACTGAGCGCCACCAGCGAACCCTTGGTGTAGTAGCTGACGATGGCGTTGGGCGCGTTCTCGTCCTGCCGATAGTATTTGCCCCAGGCGTCGAAGCTCGACTCGGCCACGCTCTGCTTGGTGCGCCCGCTGCCGCGCAGGACGCTGGCGATGGTTTTCGCCTGCAGCTTCAGGTAGGTCGCCTCGTCGATCACGCCGGCGCGCACCAGCAGCAGGTCGTCGTAGTAGCTGGTAAAACCTTCGAACAGCCACAATAGCGGCGTGTAGGTCTCGTTCTGCAAATCATACGGCGCAAAGGCCGCCGGCTTGATGCGCTTGACGTTCCAGGTATGAAAATACTCGTGGCTGCACAGGCCGAGGAATTTCAGGTAGCCGTCGCTGGCCTCAAGCCGCTGCGGCGTGGCGGTGGTGGGCAGATCGGCACGGGCGCAGATCAGGGCGGTGGAGGCGCGGTGCTCCAGGCCGCCGTAGCCGTCGCCCACAGCCAGCGTCAAAAATACATAGCGTCCCATCGGCGCGCGCTTGGCCTTCGGCTCGAAAAACGCGATCTGGGTTTCACAGATGGCTTTCAGGTCGGCCTGCAGGCGCGCCATGTCCAGGTTGGGGACGCGGCCCGTGATGACGATGTCGTGCGCAATGCCGTGCGCCTTGAAACTGGCCAGCGCAAAGTCGCCCATCTCGACCGGGTGGTCGATCAGCTCATCGTAGTCGCCCGCGAGGTAGGTGCCGAAGCCATAGCGCTTCGCGTCCAGTTCCGGCAAGGCGGTGGCGACGCGCCAGGACTTCGCGGCGGGTTCGGCGCTTTTGATGATGTCGACCAGGTGCGGCATGGACTCCTGTCCAAGCACGCGCAGGAACACTGAGGTGCCATTGAAAAAGCCGTGGGTCTGGTCCAGGTGGGCGGCGCGCACGGACAGGTCCCAGGCGTACACCTCGTAGTGCAGGGTCAGGGGCCCATCGACCGGCGCGGCGCGCCACGTATGTTTATCGAGCTTCGCGAGCGCCACCTGCTTGCCCTGCGATTCAGCGCGAATCTGCACGATGTTGCGGGAAAACTCACGGATCATGTAGCTGCCCGGGATCCAGGCCGGCAGCGCGAACACCTGGCCTTCGGGGGAAGGCAGGTCCACCGTGACGCTGACGTCAAACAGGTGGCTGGCGAGGTCCTTGGGGACGATGGTGTAGCGGATGGCC
>JBJMVV010000371.1:0-4063 GCA_045810505.1 Massilia sp. | reverse complement strand
GTTTGCGCCAACTTGAACGGGCTGCGCGCACTGGGTGACGTACATCAAACTATCCACCCGCCTTTCTCCCGGACGTTGACAAAAATCAAATCTCGGGCTGAATTGTTCAGCCCGCTTAGCCCTGCCATCCTGCCTGGATCGACACGGCGCTGCCGGATGAACCATCATTGAATTCACCATCACTGAGTTCACCATCACTGAGTTCACCATCACCGCAAAAAGCGCGGCGGCTGCCGCGCCTTTTGCGCGAGCAGTTCAGGCTGGCCGGGCTGCCGCGCACCGGTGTCCTTCGCTTGCGCAGTGGCTGCGCACCAGGCTGTGTCTTTGGCGCTGACATTGAGGGCGCACCATGCGGTCCCCTTCGACCCCGCCGCCACGGCGCACCAGGCGCTATCGTTGGCGGCGATCGTTACCGCACACCAGGCTTCGGCCGCGCCGGGGCAGGGCTCGCCGAAGCTGGCCTGGTAGAGTTGGCGCATGCGCTGGCCGTACTGCGCGTGCTCGGCGGCGTTGGCGACGCTGTCGCCGGCATCGATGCCCACGTAGGGGTGGTGATGCAGGAAATAGCCGAAGGTTTGCTGACAGTCGGCAGCGTACTTGCGGGTGTCGAGAATATGGTAGTGCCAGAAGGTGTCGACATCGACCAGGGGCGCGAAGCTCTCCTGGGGGAACTGGTGCATCATAAACAGGAAGCGGCGGTATTCCTTTGCAATCGCATCGGCGCGGGCGGCCGACCAGCGTTCACCGGACTGCTCGTGCATCAACTTGCGCTTGATAGCTTCCAGGTCAATCGCTTCGATGTTACGCATCGTATCTGTGGCGTTCATGACGTGATCCTTAATGTTGGACTTACATAAATTCTTATAAGTAGATTCCCGACGTCGTGGCCGTTTTCCCGGGTTCAGCCTCGTCGTTTCCGATTCCTGCTCGCTGAGCAGTAAGAATATTGTTGTCCAACGACACGTATGCGCACTTGATTTCAGTCAAAGTCGGATAAGGATTTCCCTTCACGCAACAGAAAGCGCCTAAGACGCGACGGCTAATTGTCCCACACGATTTTCAGGCCGTTTCCAGTTGCGGAAGGGGCTCGTCCATTTCGAGGAACTCGGTCGGCAGCACCGGATCGGCATTGGCCGGCACGGAAATGTGGATGGTGGTGCCTTCGCCCGGAACACTGTCGAGCCGAAATACGCCGTTCAGGATATTCATGCGTTCCTCGATACCGACCAGGCCGAAGGAGCCGCGCCGTCGACCCCGATGCGCAATGCCAATGCCGTTGTCGCTGATGCTCATGGCAATCCAGCCGCCATGCAGGCTCAACTCGACGCAGGCCTTGCTGGCCTTGGCGTGGCGCGCAATATTGCTGAGCGATTCCTGCAGAATGCGGAACAGGGCCGTTGCGCACTGTTCGCTCACGCTGACTTCGCCATGGGGTTCGATCAACTGGCATTCGACGCCTGTGCGTCTGCGAAATTCCTTGACCTGCCATTCGACGGCGGCGCTCAGTCCGAGGTCGAGTACGCCGGGGCGCAGGTCATTGATGATCTGCCGCACGCTCTTGATGGTGGCATCGATTTGCCGCACCGTCGCGATCGCGCGCGCATGCAGGCGCGGCTGATGCCCGCTGGTGCGCCCGGCCAGCATGTCGGCCTCGATCCGCAGGGCCAACAGACTCTGGCCCAGTTCGTCGTGGATTTCGCGCGCAATCCGGCGCCGCTCGTCTTCCTTGATATTGTTGGTATGTGCGGCCAGGCGGCGCAGGTTTTCATTCGAGCGCTGCAGCTTGGCCTGGCTGGTGCGCAACTCGGATGTCATGCTGGTGGCGAGGCTGACGGCATTACGCCGTGAGGCAGAAATTGCCTGGAATAAGCTGAAGAGCAAGAAAGTGCTGATGCTGCCCAGTGCCATCGTCACCCAGGGCAGGGCGACGTTGAAGTTGCTGTACAGATTACGGCTGGGTACGCTGAAGCGGGCCTGCCAGCGCCGCTTGCCGAAATCGATGGACAGCGTCTCGCTGAATTGCGGCGCCCTGGACGCTTTTGCCGCGGCGCTCGCGCTGTCAAACAGCAAACTCCAGTTGCGTTCTTCCACCACGCCGGCGTCCACCTCGCTCACGTCCTTCAGCAGCAGGGACACGTCACGTACCGGAAACTGGTCGAGCACGCCGGCCATGAGCTTGTTCACGGAAAATCCGATGCCCACCGAGCCCCGGTAAGCGGCACGCCGCTGGACGACGTTGTCGAGCGGCATATTGTTGCGGTAGATGGGCAGACGCATTGCCAGCCCGACCCGGTTGTCACCCGACAGCGGCGCGATGGGTGCGCCGGAAGCGCACAATTCACCGGTGTCGCGCGACAATTCCATTGCTTCATTTTTGCCAAGTGCGGCAATGTCCCAGCCGTAACGTCGCGCCCAGGCCGAGATCGGTTCGATGAAGGTCAGCACGGTGTAACTGCTGCGTTGGCCCGGCGGCGTGATCTTGAACGCCGGGTAGCCGGCCGCCAGCCCAGCGGCTTCCTCATTCATTTTTTTCTCGAAGCCCTGGCGCTCGGCGTTATCGATGTAGCGCGCGTAGTTGATGGTTTGAACGCCAGGGAAATTTTTGTCCAGCTCAAGTCCTTCCACGTAATGGTGGAACTGGCTGCGGGTGAGTTCGGTGGACGTGGCGAACAGGCTGGCACTGCCGCGGAGCAAGTCTGCATAGCTCTTGATGCGGGCGACAATGGTGGCCCTGGCCGCCAGCGACATGTTGGAAAAACGCTGGGCCGCATCGTTTTCAACCATCGCTGCCGTCAGACTGTAAAACAGCATGCCGACCGTGAGCGACAGCGCGACGCCACCGAGCAGCGCGCGGTCCCTGGTGAAGGGGCGGGACAAATGCGTAAGCCAGGCCGTCATGACGTCGCTCCGTAACTGCATTGGCGGATCAATGCACCAAGGGCGCCTGAATCGACGAGGTCTTGCACTGGCAAGTTTGTCAAGCGCTCCTGCAGGGACGAAGGTAACGCCATTGAATCGGAGGCGAAC
Source organism: Massilia sp. (assembly GCA_045810505.1). Lineage (GTDB taxonomy): Bacteria > Pseudomonadota > Gammaproteobacteria > Burkholderiales > Burkholderiaceae_D > JAFCUW01. Next base: position 1,036 of record JBJMVV010000371.1, on the reverse strand, counting down.
CTAGCATTCCTGCTAGTGCCCCCGACCAGCCCGCCGGAGAGGCGGGGCAGTTTGGATGAAGCTTACTTCCAGCTGTCCTTCAAGGTCGTAATCCGGTTGAACACCGGCTTGCCTGGCTGGCTGTCGACCCGGTCGGCCACAAAATAGCCGTGGCGCTCGAACTGGTAGCGCTGGTCGGCCTGGGCCTCGCGCATGCCTGGCTCCAGGTAGGCCGTGACCGTTTCCAGCGCCTTGGGATTGAGGGCGGCAATAAAGTCCTTGCCACCGGCGTCGGGCTGGGCTTCCGTGAACAGGCGGTCGTACAGGCGCACTTCGGCCTCGACAGCGGTGGCCGTGCTGACCCAGTGGATATTGCCCTTGACCTTGTAGGTGTCGGAACCGGGCGTGCCGGAGCGGCTGTCTTCGAAATACTTCACATGCACGGCTGTGACGGCGCCATCGGCATCTTTGTCAAAGCCGGTGCACTCGACCACGTAGCCATGACGCAGGCGCACGCGGCTGCCGGGCGCATCGCCGATCGGCGGGAACAGGCGGAAGTAGCCTTTTACGGGCGCTTCCATGAAGTCGTCCTGCTCGATCCACAGTTCGCGCGTGATGGGGAAGGTGCGCACGCCCCGTTCCGGGAAATGCGGGTGGACGGGGGAGGTGCACTCCTCGGACTGGCCCACCGGATAGTTGTCGATGATGAGTTTTAAAGGACGCAGCACGGCAGTGGCGCGCGGCGCTTTCGGGTCGAGGTCGTCGCGCAGGGCGCCTTCGAGGGTGCTCATGTCGATCCAGCCGTCGGCTTTCGACACGCCGATGCGCTCGCAGAACAGCTGGATCGATTCGGGCGTGTAACCGCGCCGGCGCAGGCCGACGATGGTCGGCATGCGGGGATCGTCCCAGCCGCTGACGATGCCCTGGTCGACCAGTTGGCGCAGCTTGCGCTTGCTGGTGACGACATACGTCAGGTTCAGGCGGGCGAACTCGTACTGGCGCGGCACCGGCTGCTTGAAGAAGCCGCCGGCCGAGAGCGTCGCCAGCAGCCAGTCGT
>JBJMVV010000370.1:0-23236 GCA_045810505.1 Massilia sp. | reverse complement strand
CGCGGGGGCTGATTCGGCGGCGGTGGCGGTTACTTCGAAAGCCATGCCCTGGCCGTTTTCGTTGGCGTAGATGGCCAGCACGTTTTGCACGGGGACGTAGATTTCGCGCGAGACGCCGCCGAAGCGGGCGTGGAAGTGGACGGCGTCGTTGTCCATTTTTAGGCCGGAGGTGGCGCCGAAGCTGATGTTGAGGACGATTTCGCCCTTTTTGACGTATTCCATCGGCACGGTCGTTGCGGCGTCGACCTTCACGGCCAGGTAGGGCGTGAAGCCGCTGTCGGTGCACCATTCGTAGATGGCGCGCAGCATGTAGGGTTTGGTCGAAATGTCAGCCATGTTTTGTGTTCGCGATGCAAGAATTCGGAATTACGGAAATGCGGCTCGCACGCCAGTCTACGATGATTCGCCGGGGGGCGTCGCAGACCAGCGCGCTTCGCTTGGCGCCGGCTTAGCGGCGCATGACTTTCTCGGACGGGGTCAGCGCTTCGATGTAGGCCGGGCGGGAGAAAATCCGCTCGGCATACTTCATCAGCGGCGCAGCCGTCTTCGACAGTTCGATGCCATAGTGGTCGAGGCGCCACAGCAGGGGCGCGACGGCGACGTCGAGCATCGAGAACTCGTCACCCAGCATGTACTTGTTCTTCAGGAACAGTGGCGCCAGGGTCGTCAGGCGATCGCGGATTTCCGCGCGCGCCTTGTCGTGGCTCTTGTCGTTGGCCTTGGCGCGCTCGCTTTCAAGCACGTGGACGTGGACAAACAGCTCTTTTTCAAAATTGAACAGCATCAGGCGGGCGCGGGCACGCATCAGCGGATCGGCAGGCATCAGCTGGGGGTGGGGGAAGCGCTCGTCAATGTATTCATTGATGATGTTCGATTCGTACAGAATCAGTTCCCGCTCGACCAGGATGGGGACCTGGCCGTACGGGTTCATCGTGGAAATATCTTCCGGTTTGTTAAACAGGTCGACATCACGGACTTCAAAGTCCATGCCTTTCTCGAACAGCACCAGACGGCAACGTTGGGAAAAGGGGCAGGTTGTGCCCGAGTAGAGAACCATCATGGTTTATAGTTCCTTAGAAACAAAGGGGGTGACACGCAAGCGTTCACCCCAAAATGATCGCCCGCGACAGTCCACGGGCGAGAAATGCTTGCTCGGTATTACATCGTCAGTTTACTTGACTTCTCTCCAGTACGACTTCGACAGCAGCCAGGTCAGCAGCACGAACAGGCACATGAACAGAATCACCCACACGCCCAGGCGCTTGCGCGTCAATTGTGCAGGCTCGGCCATCCACTCGAGATAGCCGACCAGGTCGGCGATGTTGGTGTCAAACTCGGTCGGCGTCAAGGTGCCTGGCGTTTCTTGTTGAAATCCGGCAAATTTGTGCGTCGTCTTGCTGTGATCGTGCGGGTCTTTTTCTTCGACCATCTTGACCGTGCGCACGCCTTGCAACTGCCACATTACGTGCGGCATGGCAACATTTGGCACCACCATATTGTTCCAGCCGGTGGGGCGGGTGTCGTCTTTATAAAACGTGCGCAGGTAAGTATACAGGTAGTCGCCGCCACTGCCAGCAGTCGATGCTTTTGCTCGGGCAATCACGGACAGATCCGGCGGCACCGCGCCAAACCACGCCTTGGCGTCAGCCGGCCGCATGGCCGTCGTCATCAGGTCGCCCACCTTGTCGCCCGAGAACAGCAAGTTCGCCTTGATCTGCTCGTCCGTCAGTCCCAGGTCCTTGAGCCGGTTGTAGCGCATATTGGCCGCGGAGTGGCAGTTCAGGCAATAGTTGACAAACAGCTTGGCGCCATTTTGCAGGGACGTCAGGCTGGGCCGCTCGGGCGCCCGGTCGAGGGCGAAGCCGCCTTCATTGGCGACAGCCAGCACAGGCAGCAGGGTCAGGACGGCGAGCAGTTTTTTTAACACATTCATGTCGTGGTTCCTCTTCTCTGGTCGTCGATTAATGCGCATGGAAGGTCACGCGCTTCGGCACGGGCTTGAAGCTGCCCATCGCGCTCCACCATGGCATCAAGAGGAAAAAGCCGAAATACAGCAGGGTGCACACCTGCGAGATCACGCCGCCGGCCGGGCTTGGCGGCTGGGTGCCCAGATAGCCCAGCGTAATGAAGGAGATACCAAACACCACCAGCACATACTTGTGCCAGGTCGGGCGGTAGCGGATCGAGCGCACCGGCGAGTGATCCAGCCACGGCAGCAGGGCGATGATCACGACGGAGGAACCGAACAGCACCACGCCCCAGAACTTGGCATCAAGCACCGATGGCAGCATGCCGATGATCAGCACGATGCCGATGATGGCGACGACGATCTTGGTGATGAAGGACAGGCGCGATTTGAGCCACAGGAAAACGACATAAGCAGCAACCGCGGCCATCAGCACGTACATGAAGTCAGCCGTGGTGGCGCGCAGCACCGAATAAAACGGCGTGAAATACCAGGTCGGTGCAATGTGGGTCGGGGTTTTCAGCGAGTCCGCTGGAATGAAATTGTTGTATTCCAGGAAGTAGCCGCCCATTTCCGGGGCAAAGAAGATCACGGCGCTGAACACCAGCAGGAACACCGACACGCCGAACAGGTCGTGGAAAGTGTAGTAAGGATGCGAAGGCACGCCGTCGACAGGATGGCCGTCCGGGCCCAGATTGTCCTTGATTTCAATACCGTCAGGATTGTTCGAGCCCACTTCGTGCAGCGCGATCAGGTGCGCCGCCACCAGGCCGAGGATGACCAGGGGAATCGCGATCACGTGGAAGGCAAAGAAACGGTTCAGTGTGGCGTCCGACACCACGTAGTCGCCGCGAATCCACAGCGACAGGTCAGGGCCGATCAGGGGGATGGCGCCAAACAGGTTGACGATGACCTGGGCGCCCCAGTAGGACATCTGGCCCCACGGCAGCAGGTAGCCAAAGAAAGCTTCGGCCATCAGCGCCAGGAAGATCGCGAAGCCGAACAGCCACAGCAGTTCACGCGGCTTGCGGTAGGAACCGTACAGCAGGCCCCGCGTCATGTGCAGGTAGATGACGATGAAGAAGGCCGAGGCGCCCGTCGAATGCATATAGCGCACCAGCCAGCCCCAGGGCACTTCGCGCATGATGTATTCCACCGAGCCGAAGGCCAGGTTGGCGTCCGGCTTGTAGTGCATCGTCAGGAAGATGCCGGTGACGATCTGCAGCACCAGGATGAAGGTGGCGAGAATGCCGAAGATGTACCAGAAATTGAAGTTTTTCGGGGCGTAGTACTTGCCCCACTGGTCATTCCACAGCTTCGACAGGGGAAAACGGTCATCGACCCAGCCGACCGCCTTGTCGGTCATCGGTGCATTGGCCGGGAACTTGGTTTCTTTGAACGCTGCCATGTTATGCCTCGCCTTTCTCGTCTTTGCCGATCACGATGCGGGTGTCCGACAGATACATGTAGCGGGGCACGTCGAGATTGGTCGGCGCCGGCTTGTTCTTGAACACGCGGGCGGACAGGTCGAAGGTCGAACCGTGGCAAGGGCAGAGAAAGCCGCCGTTCCAGTCGTCTGGCAGGCTGGGCTGGGCGCCAGGGGCAAAGCGGGAGGAGGGTGAGCAGCCGAGGTGGGAGCAGATTCCGACCACGACCAGCACTTCCTTGTGCTCGGCGCGGGCGCGCTGCTCGTTCTTGGCGTAAGCCGGCATCTCGAGCTGGTAGATTTTATCGGAATGGGGGTCGGCGACCTTGTCGTCGTTCTTGGGTAAGGATGCCAGCATTTCTGGCGTACGGCGGAGAATCCACACGGGTTTGCCGCGCCATTCGACCACTTTCATGGTGCCGGGCGCGACATCGGAGATATCGACTTCGACCGGCGCGCCGGCTGCCTTGGCGCGTTCCGACGGCTGGAACGTACTGACCAGGGCACCTGCCGTGGCTAAACCAACTACGCCGCCCGTCGCGCACGTGGCGACCAACAGTCCCCTGCGGCCTGGATCGACCTGTTTTTCGTTACTCATAACCAACCCCAAGTTTAGTCAAAACACGAAATCTCCAGAAGCCGTGCTGAACTTCTAGCAACCTTAAATTATAAGTGAACACGATGGCGAATTAAACAAAAAGTTGCAACCCGCTTATCACAAATGGCGCCGCCGCGTGTTGCAATGCAGCGAAAGTGCGCACCGGATTTCGCCACTTTGACACACTTTTTGCCCCGCACGCGCAGCCGGGGAACCTCTCGGACGATGTCACTTCTAACAGCTTCGATGTATGATGGCCTTTCATAATTTTTGACAACATTCGGAGGCCACAATGGGCATGATGGGCGAATTCAAGCAGTTTGCGATGAAGGGCAATGTGATCGATCTGGCAGTCGGTGTCATCATCGGCGCGGCCTTCAGCAAGATAGTCGATTCCCTGGTGCAAGACATTATCATGCCCCCCATCGGCAAGCTGTTCGGTGGGCTGGACTTCGCCAATTATTATGTGCCGCTCAACGGCCAGGCCTACGGGCTGGCGCTGGCCGAGGCGAAAAAGGGCGGCGCCGTGCTCGCGTACGGTAATTTTCTGACGGTCGCCCTGAACTTTCTCATCCTTGCCTTCATCATTTTCCAGATGGTGCGCATGATCAACCGGCTGCAAAAGCCGGCCCCTGTCGTCGAGGCCGTCATTGCGGAAGACGTGCTGCTGCTGCGCGAAATCCGCGATGCGCTGCGCCGTTAAGGAGATCCCCGCATGAAGCGCCTCTGGCTGCTGTTTGCCCAGGCCATTACGGTGGCCCTGGCCATCTATATTGTCGTGCAGGCGATGCGGCCCGAGTGGCTTCAACGGCAGGCGCCCCGGCTGGAAGGGGGCACGCCGGCCAGTCCCGCCACAGTGCTGCAGTCGCCGGCCGGGCGCCTGCCGGCGGGCGGCAGCTACCGCGACGCAGCCGGGCGCGCCATGCCGGCTGTCGTCAACATTCTTACCAGCAAAGCGCTGCCGCAAAACCACCCCCTGCTGCGTGACCCCTTCTTCCGGCGCTTCTTTGGCGACCGCGCGCCCCGCTCCCAGCAGCAGCAGGCCAGCCTCGGTTCCGGCGTGATCGTCAGTCCCGACGGCTACATTTTGACGAATAACCACGTCGTCGAAGGCGCCGACGAAATCCAGGTGGTGCTGGCCGACGGGCGCAAGTCGCCCGCCAAGGTGGTGGGCACCGATCCCGAAAGCGACCTGGCCGTGATCCGCATCGCCGCCCGCAGCCTGCCTGTGATGGTGCTGGGCAGCTCCGAAAACGCGCGCGTGGGCGACGTGGTGCTGGCAATCGGCAATCCGTTTGGCGTCGGCCAGACCGTCACCATGGGCATCATTTCCGCCGTGGGCCGCAACAACCTGCACATCAACCAGTTTGAAAATTTCATCCAGACGGATGCCGCCATCAATTTCGGCAACTCAGGCGGCGCCCTGATCGACACGGCCGGCAACCTGATCGGCATCAATTCAGCCATTTACTCGCAGTCGGGCGGCTCGGTCGGGATCGGCTTTGCCATTCCGGTCAGCACGGCGAAATCCGTGATGGACGCCATCATCAAGAACGGACAGGTGGTGCGCGGCTGGATCGGCATCGAGACCCAGGACATCACCCCGGAACTGGCCGACAGTTTTAACCTGGACCGCCAGAACGGCGCCATCATCGCCGGCGTGGTGCGGGGCGGGCCGGCCGACCGGGCCGGCATCAAGCCGGGCGATATCCTCTCGGCCGTGCAGGGCAAACCGGTGGGCGACACCAGCCAGATGCTGACCCTGATTTCCTCGCTGCCGCCGGGCCAGAAAGCCCAGTTGACGGTGGTGCGAAAAAGCCGGCAGTCCGTGCTCGAGGTCGTCGTCGGCAAGCGGCCACGCCCGGCACCGAATCCCAATGCCAACATGGACAGTGACGCCGACGAGTAAGCGGCGTCCTCACTTTTAACTTTCGATCGACTTTCATGCATCTGCGCGACCTGACCCAATACCTTACCGAACTGAAAGAGAACAACAATCGCCCCTGGTTCATCATGAACAAGCCCCGCTACGATATTTTGCGGGAAGAGTTTTTGGTGGTCGTCACGCAGTTGATCGCCGAGCTGGGCAAGTTTGACAAGCAAGTGATCGCCTGCAATCCGAAGAAGGCCATGTTTCGCATCAACCGCGACATCCGTTTTTCCAACGACAAGCGCCCGTATAAAACCCGCTTTTCAGCTGGCATCACGCCCAACGACAAGCGCCGTCCCAGCGCCGGCGGCGGGCCCACCTATTATTTTCATATCGAGGGCGACGGCACCCTGGGCATCGGCGCCGGCGAATACCTGCCGCCGCCATCGCGCCTCAAAGCCATCCGCCAGCACGTGGTCAACGATGCGACAGGCTTTGCCAAATTGATCAAAAATAAAGCCCTGTGCCAGACCTACGATGGCTTCGATCTCGACAACGTGTTGCAGCGCCCGCCGAAGGGTTTCGATCCGGCGCATCAGCACGTCGAACACCTGAAAATGAAGGGGTTTTTTGTCTGGACCGAAGTCAGGCTGGCGCTGAACGATCCGGACAAGCTGGTGCCCCAGCTGGCTGCAGGCTTCAAGGATGCGTATGCCCTCGTCACCTGGCTGCGCGGCGTGCCGGAAAATTTTGAGGAGGAGGCCATCGACGCCGACTCGGACAAGGCAAACTAATCGATTGGACAGAACATGGCCTTACAACACGCAGCATCCGGCGACAAGATTGCCCTCTCGCGCGGTGACGACGACATCGCCTTTTTTACCTCGGTAGCGCTGGTCAAGACGCCGCACATGGAATTGATCCGGCTGGTGTTGCCGAAAGAGCGGCCCCTGCCGCGCCACAAGGTGGACGGCGAGGTCACCCTGCAATGCCTGGAAGGCGAGATCGAGGTCGATGCCCACGATTGCGTCACCAATCTCAAGCCAGGAGAAATGCTCTACCTGTCGGCCTGCGTGCCGCACGAGGTCCGCGCCCTGCAGGATGCGGTGGCCCTGATGACCATCCTGATCCCACGGGAAGACACCTCGACCACGACGTGAGCCTGCGCATCCCCGTTGCGCTATTCCCCGAGGCGCAGGCTGAACAGAATCGGGGTTCCGTTCCCTCTAAAATCATCCGGCTTTGCCGGGGATTTTTGCCTGACTAATCCAAACAAACACGGGGTGTACTTTTGTTTGCTAGATCTCGCCGCGGGGATCGCGCGCCAGTAACTTACCGACCATCACGCGCGCATCGTCACCATCGAACAGCACGCCGGCCACCGCATTGGTGATCGGCATGTCCACGTTCAGCTTGCCCGCCAGTTCGCGCACGGCGCGCGCGCAAGGCACGCCCTCGGCCACGTGACCCAGTTCGGCCACGATCTGTTCCAGCTTTTTTCCGCTGGACAGTTCCAGGCCGACACGGCGGTTGCGCGACAAGTCGCCCGTGCAGGTGAGGATCAAATCGCCCATGCCGGTCAGCCCCATGAAGGTGCCCGGTTGGCCGCCCAGGGCCGTGCCCAGGCGGGTGATTTCAGCCAGTCCCCGGGTGATCAGGGCGGCGCGCGCGTTCAGCCCCAGGCCCAGGCCGTCGGCCACGCCGGTGGCGATGGCCAGCACATTCTTGACGGCGCCGCCCACTTCCACGCCGACCAGGTCGTCGCAGGAATAGACGCGGATATTGGCGCCGTGAACCAGCGACACTACCTGCTGGCGCAACGCGGACGAGGTCGATGCGGCGGTGAGGGCGCAGGGCAGGCCGCGCGCCACTTCCTGGGCAAACGAGGGGCCGGACAAGGCCGCGCCCGGCGCCTGCTCGCCCAGCACCTCGGCCACCACCTGGTGCGGCAAGAGGCCCGTGCCGTATTCAAAACCCTTGCACAACCACACGATATTCGGGATGTCGCGGCCTTTCAACTGGCCCAGCAGGGGGCGCAGGCCGGCCACCGGGCAGGCCGCGATCAGGAGCGAAGACGGCGCCTTCACGTGGGCGATGGCAGCCTCGAAATCGCCCGTCACCGTCATCGATGCCGGCAAACTAAAGCCCGGCAGGTAGGCGCGGTTGTCGCGGCTTTCGGCCATCTCGGCCATGGCGGCGCTGTCGCGGCCCCACAGCAGCACCTTGTGGCGCGCGGCCAGGGCGATGGCGACGGCGCTGCCCCAGGCGCCGGCGCCCAGTACGGTAATGTTTGCCTTCATCAGATGCCCCACACGTCGGCCGCCCTGACGAAGCCGGCGGCGCCATCCTTGTGGCGCACTTTCAGCCAGACGGCCGGGGTGGTGTCGACCAGTTCAAACAGCACGCCGCGGTCGGCGCTCATGACGATGGCGGCGTTCTCGTCCGCCGTGGCGCGTACCTTGGCGCTGGCGCTCTTGACGACGACCGTGCGGCGGGGGCTCAAGGCCTTCGCTTCGGTCCAGGTCATGTCGCCATTCATGTCACGCACCTTGACCCAGTCGCGGTAGGTGACGACGACTTCGACCGGCATGCCGCGCGGCGCGACGTACAGCTTGCCGCCCCGGTCCGAGGGCGAATCGTAGAGGATGGCCGGGGCGGCGCCGATGCTCTTGAACTCGACGGCGCCGGCGAAAGGCGCGGCCACGACGGTGGCGGCCAACAGGGCGGTGGAAACAGCTTTGCGCAAACGTGTCATCGATGATCCCGTGACGAAAAATAAAACGGGACAGGCTGTTGGCCTGTCCCGCTCGTAACCAGCCAGACTGCGCCGTGGTTATTAGTTCAGCGTTGGGGCCGCTGGGGCTGCAGCTTGCTGCTCGGCCAGGGCTTGACGACGCTGCTGGTAGAACACTTCGAAATTGATTTCAGCCAGGTGCACTGGCGGGAAGCCGGCGCGGGTGATGACGTCGGCGATATTGCCGCGCAGGTAAGGGTAGACGATGTTCGGGCAACCGATGCCCAGCAGCGGATCGAGCTGGTCTTCAGGGATGTTACGCGCTTCGAAGATACCGGCTTGCTTGCCTTCAACCAGGAACGCGACTTTTTCGCCCACTTTGGCGGTCACGGTGATGGTAACGGTCGACTCGTAGATGCCATCGGCGATCGACTCGGCGCCCACGTCGAGCGACACTTCAATCGTCGGCGCTTCCTGCTCGAGGAAAATGCTTGGGGAATTCGGCTGCTCCAGCGACATGTCTTTCAGGTAGACGCGTTGGATTTGAAATACGGGTTGCAGGTTTTCGTCAGACATGGAACGCTTTCGTTGAGAGATGAGGGGGAGGCAAGGCGCCGTCCCGTAGTCGCGTGTTAGCAAATGCGACGGCAATTGTATCAAAACAAACTTGCGAAAAGTAGCGCCGCTTGTGCCCCGCTCTTGTTCGCGTCAAGCCCTATTTAACAAGGGATCGAGCCTGCCCGCCTGATCAAGCGCATACAAATCGTCGAAACCGCCCACGTGGGTGTCATCGACATAGATCTGCGGTACCGTGCGGCGCCCCGTTTTTTGCATCATGATGGTACGCTGTTCGGGATCGAGGTCGACCCGGATGCGTTCGATATCGGTGACGCCTTTGGCTTCAAGCAAACGCTCGGCACGGACGCAATACGGGCAGCTGGCAGTGTGATACAGCACAACATGGGCTTGGGTGGTCATATTCAACTCCTGATTATCTATTTTGCAATCGGCAGGCCGGCGGCCTGCCATGCAGCGATGCCGCCATCGAGGCGCACCACATCATTAAATCCAGCCGCGGCAAGTTGCCGGACTGCTTTGTCGGCCCGTGCGCCCGATTGGCACACGATGATGACCGAGCGGGTCTTCGATTTTTCGAGCTCGCCAATTCTTGTGGTCAAGTCTGCCAGTGGAATGTTTTTTGCGTCGCGCAAATGCCCTGCGGAAAATTCTTCCGCGCTGCGCACATCGACCACCGTCGTTTTGCCGCGGTTGATCAGCTGGGTCACCTCGAGCGGCGTCGCACGTTTGCCGCGCGGACCGATCCCGGAAAACAGCAGGTAGCCACCCGACAAAATCACTAAAGCAACGGTAAAAATGTGGTCGAGAATAAATTTCACAAGGTATCCAGTGGGTTAACTTAATCCGCGCATTATAAAATAGAAGGCGAAAGCGAAGGTTCCGGGCTGAATTTCTTGCCCGCGCGCGCAGTGCGCCTCTTGTCCAACCGATCATTAATTTAAAGAGTCTATGTACAAAATTGTCTTCATGCGCCACGGCGAATCGACCTGGAACCTGGAAAACCGCTTCACCGGCTGGACTGACGTCGATCTGACGGCCAAGGGCGTCCAGGAAGCAAAAAACGCCGGCACCGTCTTCAAGGAAGCCGGTTTCACCTTCGACCTGGCCTACACCTCGGTGCTCAAGCGCGCCATCCGCACCCTGTGGCTGACGATGGACGAAATGGACATGATGTGGCTGCCCGTGATCAATGACTGGCGCCTCAACGAGCGTCATTACGGCGCCCTGCAGGGCCTGGACAAAGGTGAAACGGCCGCCAAATATGGCGACGCGCAGGTGCTGGTCTGGCGCCGCAGTTACGACACCCCGCCGCCGGCGCTGGCCGCCGACGACGAGCGCACCTCGTTTGCCGATCCCCGCTACGCTCGCCTGGAACGTTCGCAGATTCCCCTGACGGAATGCTTGAAGGATACGGTTGCGCGCGTGATGCCGGCATGGGACGAGGAAATTGCCCCCGCCATCCGCGCCGGCCGCCAGATCCTGATTTCGGCCCACGGCAACAGCCTGCGCGCCCTGATCAAAATGCTCGATGGCATCAGCGATGAAGACATCGTCGGCCTCAACATTCCCAATGGCCAGCCGCTGGTGTACGAACTCGACGCCGACCTGAAACCGATCCGACATTACTATCTGGGCGATGCGGCAGCCATTGCCGCGGCAACCGCTGCCGTGGCCAACCAAGGTAAGGCGAAGTAAGGTTTTGTTGCATAAATTTCCGTACCACCCCCTGAAAACGGCGGCGCTGGTGCTGGCGCTTCTGTGCGCCTGTACCGCGCCGGCAGGCGCCGCGCCCGCCAAGCCCACCGAACGCAGCAAGCAGAAGGCGGCGGCCGAAGCGAGCCGCGCCGGCATCGCGCAAAAGCTGCAGGCGCTCAAGAAAGACATCAGCAAGACGGAAAGCGAAAAGGACAATGTCGCCGACACCCTGGCCGCATCCGAAGAAGCCATTTCCGACGCCAACCGGGCCCTGCGCGATTTGCAGGGCGAGCAGCAGGACACCAACGCCAAAATTGGCGAGCTGGCCGCCGCCAGCGAAAAACTGGCCGCGACCATCGCCGCGCAAAAAAAGCAGCTGTCCACTTTGCTGCGCCAGCATTATGTGGCGGGCAACGAGGACCGCATCAAGCTGCTGCTGTCGGGCGACAACCCGAACCGCATCAACCGCGACTTGCAGCTGATGGCCTATCTGTCGCAGGCGCAAGCCAAACTGCTCGACTCGCTGCGCCGCAACCTGGCCGCCGTCGAGGCGAACAAGGAAGAAGCGCAGAACGCCAAGGATGAACTGGAAGAAATCGCCCAGGAACAGCAGGACAAGAAGGCCGAACTGGTCAAGGAAAAAGCCAAGCGCGCTGAACTGCTGCGCTCGCTGTCGACCCAGCTGACGGCGCAAAGAAAGGAAGCCGGCAACCTGCAGCGCGACGAGGAACGCATGAGCGCCCTGGTCGACAATCTGAGCAAGTTGATCAAGCAGCAGGCTGAAGCGGCCGCGGCCGAACAGCGCCGCCAGGCCGCACTGGCGGCAGCCCGCGCCAAGGCTGCGGAGGAAGCCCGCCTGCTGGCCGAGGCGAAAAAGAAAGCCGAGCGCGAGCGGCTGGCGCGCGAAGCAGCCAAGCCGAAGCCCAAGCCAGCCGGCAAGCCGGAGACCAGGCCTGACACCAAGCCGGAATTCAAGCCTGACCCGATCGACGCCGATGAAGCGCCGAAAGTGGCGCAAACGAGGCCTGAACAAATCAAGCCTGAACCTAAGCCCGAACCCGCAGTCAAACCAGCCGATGTCGCGCTGGCGCCGGCCGCACCCGATGGCGCGTTTGCCAGCCTCAAGGGACAGTTGCGCTCACCGGTGGCAGGCAAGCTGGCGGCCCGCTTTGGCGCCAAGCGGGGAGAGGCGACCTGGAAAGGCGTGTTCATCCAGGCTGCCGAAGGCGCCGACGTGCATGCCGTCGCCGGTGGCCGCGTGGTCTGGGCCAACTGGATGCGCGGCTTCGGCAATCTCATCATCGTCGATCACGGCGGCCAGTATTTATCCATCTACGGTAATAACCAGAGCCTGCTCAAACAGGCAGGGCAGGTCGTCAAGGCCGGCGACACCATCGCCAGCGCAGGTAACACCGGCGGTCGCGAAGAATCGGGTCTATACTTTGAACTCAGGCACCTGGGCCAGGCGTTCGATCCCGCCAGCTGGATTAAATTCTAAGTTTTATACGAAGGCAACATGACCTCTACGTGTCCCGATAACAAGCAAGGCAAATCCCGCGAACGCGCCCGCACTGCCGGCCTCGTGGGTCTGGGCATCGTCGCCGGTGTCGCCTTGTCGTTCCAGTTTCCCGCCGTCGCGCAAAAGGCGGCGGGCTCGCCACTGCCGCTGGACGAACTGCGCCAGCTGGCCGATGTGTACGGCCTCATCAAATCCGATTATGTGGAACCGGTGGCCGACAAAAAGCTGCTGTCCGAAGCCATTGGCGGCATGGTCGCCTCGCTCGATCCCCACTCGGTTTATCTCGACAAAAAAGCCTACAAGGAAATGCGAGAGAGCATGCAGGGGCGCTTTGTCGGCCTCGGCATCGAAGTATCGACCGAAGACGGCTATGTAAAAATCGTCTCGCCCATCGAGGATTCGCCCGCCTGGCGCGCCGGCATCAAGCCGGGCGACCTGATCACCCGCATCGACGGTTCGGCCATCAAGGGCCTGACCCTGGACGAGGCCATCAAGAAAATGCGCGGCGCGCCCGGCAGCCGGGTGCTGCTCACGATTGCCCGCAAGGGAGAAGACAAGCCCTTGAGCGTGCCGCTGGTGCGCGAAGAAATCCAGGTCAAGAGCGTCAAGGGCAAGATCATCGAGCCCGGTTACGCCTGGCTGCGCGTGAGCCAGTTTCAGGAACAAACCCTTGACGAACTGGCCGCCAAGGCCACCGCCCTGTACGCCCAGGACCCGAAAATCAAGGGCCTGGTGCTGGACCTGCGCAACGATCCGGGCGGCTTGCTGCCCGGCGCGATCGGCGTGTCCGCCGCCTTCCTGCCGAAGGAGCAGGAGATCGTCTCGACCAAGGGTCAGCTGCCCGATTCGAACCAGAGTTTTTACGGCCGCCGCGAGTTTTATGCGGGCCGCAGCGGCGCCGATCCGCTCGCCAAATTGCCCGCAGGCCTCAAGACCGTGCCGATGGTGGTGCTGGTCAACACCGGTTCAGCGTCGGCCTCGGAAATCGTCGCTGGCGCCCTGCAGGATTACAAGCGCGCCATCATCATGGGTACGCAGACCTTCGGCAAAGGCTCGGTGCAGACCCTGCGCCAGCTCACGCCCGACACGGCCGTGAAACTGACCACGGCGCGCTACTACACGCCAAAGGGCCGCTCGATCCAGGCGCGCGGCATCGTGCCGGACCTGCTGGTGGACGAGACGGAAAACGACGACGGCTTCAATGCCCTGCGCGAACATGAAGCGGACCTGGAACGCCACCTGGGCAACGAGGCCGACAAGGGCAGCGCCGACACCAAGGCCAAGGTCGATTTGCTGGAACTGGAAAAACGCGCAGCCGCCCTGAAAAACCGCAAGCCCGTCGATTTCGGCGGCAAGGACGATTTTCAGCTCGCCCAGGCGATCAACCATTTCAAGGGCCTGCCCGTGAAACTGGCGCCGGCCCCGGCGGTCGAAGTGGTCGACGCGCAAAAGATGGCGCCGACCCCGGTGTCCACGTTTAACGGCCAGGCCGAGGACAGCGGCCCCAGACCGGCTGACATCAAGGGCAAACCGGTGCAGCCGGCCAAGCCTGCCCAGCCGCCCAAGCCATCCACGCAGCCTTGATCCGCCCGCAGTGACCGACGACCAGTTGCTGCGCTATTCGCGCCACATCCTGCTCGATGAGGTCGGCATCGAGGGCCAGCAGGCCCTGCTCGATGCGCGCGTATTGATCATCGGCGCCGGTGGACTCGGTTCCCCGGCCGCCCTTTATCTTGCCGCCAGCGGCGTCGGCCGCATCGTGCTGGTCGACGATGACGCGGTCGATCTGACCAATCTGCAGCGGCAGATCATGCACACCAGCGCGCGCATCGGCCAGCCGAAAGTGGAATCGGGGCGCGCTGCGCTGCTGGGCATCAATCCTGACATTGCTGTCGAGGCGCTCCAGGAGCGGGCCACTGGCGCGCGCCTGGAGCAACTGGTGCGCGAGGCAACCGTGGTGCTCGATTGCAGCGACAATTTCGCCACCCGCCACGCCGTCAATGCGGCTTGCGTCGCCGCCGGCGTGCCGCTGGTGGCGGGCGCCGTGATCCGCTTCGACGGCCAGTTGTCCGTGTTCGATCCCCGCAGCGCCGCCTCGCCCTGCTACGCCTGCCTGTTCCCGCCCGACGCCGGCTTTGAAGATGCCGCCTGCAGCACCATGGGCGTGTTCGCGCCCCTGGTCGGGGTGATCGGCGCCATGCAGGCAGCCGAGGCCATGAAACTGATCATCGGCATCGGCGAGTCCCTCCAAGGCCGTTTGCTGATGCTCGACGGGAAGCGCATGGAGTGGGCCAGCATTGGCGTCGCGCGCGACCCCGCCTGCCCGGTCTGTGGCGGCGCGAAACGCTGACAAGCCGGCAATAAGCGCGCATTTAGCTGTAAATAAGCGCGAAATGCGCGCTTCAGATAGCGCTCTGCCATCGCCATGCGGGCCTGCGTCCCCTTACAATAGGCCCATTCAGCGCCAATTCAGCCGTAGTGGCGCAAACCCCCTTATACTTCCAATCTTTCGGATCTGACGACAGACATCATGCACATTGTTTTCCGTAATAAACCGACTGCCGGGCGCCGCCGTGCCGCTGGTTTCACCCTCGTTGAAATCATGGTCGTTGTGGTGATCATCGGCATTCTGGGCGCCCTGGTGGTGCCGAAGCTGATGGGCCGCACGGGCGAGTCGCGCGTCACCGCCGCCAAGGTCGACATCTCGACCCTGATGCAAGCCCTCAAACTGTACAAGCTCGATAACCAGCGCTACCCGACCACCGAGCAGAGTCTGAAAGCCCTGGTGGAAAAACCAACGGCGGGTCCTGCCGCCAATGGCTGGAAAGCCGGCGGCTACATCGACAAGCTGCCCAACGATCCCTGGGGCCACCCTTACCAGTACATGCAGCCTGGCGTGCATGGCGAAGTGGACCTGTTCTCGCTGGGCGCCGATGGCCAGCCTGGCGGCACCGGTGAAGACGCCGACGTCGGTTCCTGGGAAAACTAAATTCGCGATCAACCGCGCCCCAACTGTCCTGCGGAGGCCGCCGTGCCTGTCCCCATGTCCCCGCGCCGCCCGGTGAAGTCCGCGTCCCGCGGCTTCACCCTGGTCGAGCTGATGGTAGTGATGGTCATCATCGGCATCACGCTCGGCCTCGTTTCGCTCAACGCGATCCCCAGTCCCCAGCAGCACCTGCAAAGCGAAGCGAGCCGGCTGGCCCTGCTGCTGCAACTGGCGCGCGACGAAGCCATCGTGCGCAATCGCCTGGTGGCGTTCGAGGCGGACGAGACGCAGTACCGTTTTATCGTGCGTAACGAAACGCGCTGGGACCCCATCATCGACGACGATTTATTGCGCCAGCGCGAATTCAAGGATGGACCGCTGACCTTGCTGATGGACCCGAATACCAGCGTCCCCGGCGCGCCCCTGCGCATCACCTTCGGGCGCGAACCGGTCGACAAACCCTTTTTGCTGACCCTGTCGAATGGCAACGCCCGCGTCGCCATCCGCGCCGACGGGGTCGGCCATTTCGTGGTGGAGTAATGAAATCCAATCCGCGCTTAGCTTCCCGCCACGCCGGTTTCACTTTGCTCGAAGTGCTGGTGGCGCTCGTCATCGTCGGCACCGCGCTGGGCGCCTCGCTGCGCGCCGTCGGCAGCCTCGCTTCCAACAGCGCCGGCCTGCGCAGCGCCATGATGGCCACCTGGTCAGCCGAAAACCGCCTGGTGCAGGTGCGCCTGATGCACAACGTGTTCCCGGCCGTGGGCAAGCAGCGTTTCGATTGCCCCCAGGGCGACTTGCAACTGGTGTGCGACGAGGAAGTACTGGTCAGCCCGAATCCCCTGCTGCGCCGGGTTGAGGTCAGCGTGTATGACCTGAAAAACCCGGAGCGCCGCATCGTCAAGCTGGTGCAACTGGTGGCACCACCATGAAGACCATCGCGCGTGTAAAAGGTTTTACGCTGGTCGAATTGCTGGTGGCGATCAGCATCCTCGCCATGGTCGCCGTGCTGGGCTGGCGCGGCCTGGACGGCATCGTGCGCGCCCGCGTCTCGCTGACCCAGCAGATGGAAGTGACGCGCGGCATGCAACTGGCCTTTGCGCAGATGCAGAGCGATTGCGAGCACATCCCCGTCGACGGCGCGCTGCTGGGCACCCGGCCCTACCTGCTGTTTGACAACGACAAGCTGACCATGGTGCGCGTGGTGATGGTGGAGAATGAACCGACCCGCCTGCAAGTAGTCTCCTACCGCTTGCGCGAAGGCGTGCTGCTGCGCCGTGAATCGACCGCCACGCGCAATATGACGGAACTGGATGTGATCTGGAAAGCCGCCATCAGCGACGCCGATCCTGCCGCGCCGGTCGCCCTGCAAGCTGGCATTACCGGCATCAGCGTGCAGAACTGGGTGGGCGGACAATGGCAGATGATCCAGGCGCCGCTGGTTGGCGCCGCTCTCGCGCCCGGTGTGACGAATGGCTTGCAAGTGGTGCTGCAAACGAAGGATCTCGCCACGCCGATGGTCAAGAGCTTCTTGCTGGGAGGCGCCTGATGCGCGCGCGCAAATTACATCGTCAGCGCGGCGTTGCCGTCATCACGGCGCTGCTCTTGACCACGCTCGCGGTGACCATCGTCGCCAGCCTGTTCTGGCAACAGCAGGTGCAGGTGCGCTCGATGGAAAACCAGCGCTTGCACCTGCAAACCAAGTGGATTTTGCGGGGCGCGCTCGAGCTGTCGAGCCTGATTTTAAAGAGCCGAACCGGTACGGCGCAAACCATCACCAGCCTCGACCAGGTATGGACCACCCCGCTTGCAGAAACGCGGCTCGATCAGTACATTGAGCGCGAACGGCTTGAAAACGAGGTGTTCAATGCCACCCTGTCCGGCAGTCTGACGGATGCCACGGCACGCTACAACCTGAATCGCCTGGCGGCCAACGGCGCGCCCGATTTGAACCAGGTGGCGATTTTTCGCCGCCTGTTGAGCAATTTACAGCTGGACCCGTCGCTGGCGGCCAAGGCCGCACAACTGGTCGCCGCCGCCAACCCGGCGCCCCAGGCGACGGGTCCGGGCGTGCCGCCGCAGCCGCAGCGCGCCGGCGCCAACGTGCCGCTGGGCCTGGTGCAAGTGGATGATCTGCTGGCCGTGCCCGGCTTTACGCGCGAGGTGCTGGACCACTTGCGCGAGTTCATCATTGTCTTGCCGGCCACTGCGTCGGTCAATATCAATACGGCGCCGGCCGAGGTGCTCAGCGCAGTGATTGAGAACATGTCGATGAGTGAAGCGACGTCCCTGATCGCGCAACGGAAGCAGATATCGTATTTCAAGGACCCCAGCAATGCCTTGACTTTTACACCGGGAAAAAATTATATGCCAGGCGCTGATGTGGCGGTCGTCAGCAATTACTTTTTGGCCCACAGCCGCATCCGCCTGGACCGCGCCGCACTGGATGCGGACTCACTGATTGAATCAAACCCGAGCGCGCAGACCACGGTACTATGGACGAGGCAGACGCAATGAAAAAAATAGAAAGCGAGACCGTTTGAGCACTTTATATATCCGCCTGCCGGCCCGGGCCGATGGCGAGGCAGCCCTGGCGCGCTATGCCATGGTGGCTGACAGCGGCATGATGGGCCAGCAGGGAGAAGGCGCCCTGCGGGGCCTGGGCGACCTGGTCGGCGCCGCGCGCCGCGTGGTGTTGCTGGTGGCCGCCGCCGATGTGACGATGCTGCACGTGAAAGCGCCGCCGCTGTCGGGCGCGCGCCTGAAAGCGGCCCTGCCGGGGCTGGTGGAAGAACAGGTGCTGGGCGATCCGGCCGATTGCGTGCTGACTCCCGCGCCGGCCGTGTCGGCTGATGGCGTGCGCAGCGTTGCGGTGGTGCAGCGCAACTGGCTGGAACCGCTGGTGCGCAGCATGCTGGCGCTCGGAGCACGCGCCGTCACCGCCATTCCCGCACAGTTGTGCCTGCCGATTTCTCCGGGCCAGGTCAGCGGCGCCGTCGGCGCCCACGAACTGGTGCTGCGCGACGGCCTCTATCACGGCCTGGGCCTGGCGCTTGACGCCGATCCCGCCACCGCCCTGCACACGGCGCGCGCCCTCGCCGGCGACGCACCCCTGACCTTGTATGTACCAGGCGCCGAGCTGGCGCAGTACCAGGCGCTGGCGGCCGAGATGTCGCCGCCGATTGTGCTCGAGGCCGATGCCTGGGTGCACTGGATTGCCGGCGCCAAGACCACCACGCTCGACATGGTGCCTTCGCTCGGTTCGGCCGGCGCGCGCGCCACCGACTGGGGCCGCTGGAAGTGGCCACTGGCGCTGGCGGCGCTGGCCGTGGTCGTCAACCTGGTGGGCGTGAATATCGAATGGCTGCGCATGAAGCGGGAGGCTGACGCCATTCGCCAGGGCATGCTGCAAACGTTTAAAGCTGCCTATCCGAGGGACACCGTAATCCAGGACCCGATGGCGCAGATGCGCGCCAACAATGCCCGCGCCAAGGCGGCCGTGGGGCAGGTGGGGCCGACCGAATTTACCTGGCTGGCCGCGGCCTTTGGCGAGGCGGCGCGCGGCCTGCCGCGGCCGCTGTCCATCACCGGCCTCGAGTTCAAGGAACAAACGCTGACCGTTAAGGTCAAACCAGAGTCGGCCGATCCCGGTGTGCTGGCGCAGCTGAAATCCGCGCTGGGCGCGCGCAATATCACCGTGACGGAAACGGCGCCTGCTGTCTGGACCGTTAAAGCCAATCCGGGAGTGAAGTCATGAGCGCCGCGAGCAGCTTGAGCAAGATCAAATCGCAACTGGCCGTGGGCTGGATGGCGCGGACCGAGCAGGAACGCAAATTCCTCGTCATCGGCGCAGGCGTCGTCGTGGGCGCGCTGGTGTACTTGCTGTTCATCAGCCCGGCAGTGACGGGCCGCGACCAGCTGCAAAAAGCCTTGCCGCAATTGCGCCAGGATGCAGCCCAGTTGCGCACCATGGCGGTCGAGGCCACTGAACTGGCGCGCCAGCCGCCCGCGCAGGGCACGCCGATGTCGCGTGAAACGCTCACGGCCAGCCTGACGGCGATGGGCCTGACGCCCCAGTCGGTGACGATGACGGGCGAATTCGCCAAGGTGCAGTTGTCGGCCGTGCCGTTTGCCAGCCTGGTGGGCTGGCTCGACAATCAGCGCCGCGAAGGCCGCATTTCCGTCACCGAGGCCAATATCGGCGCACAGGGCGAGGGCGGCAAGGTTGATGCCACCTTGACACTGCGGCAGGAACCGGGCGCCCGGTGAAGCGCGCTGTGCTATGGTGTTGCGCCGCTGCGCTGGCTGTCCTGGCGACCGTGCTGGTATGTTTTCCGGCGAGCTGGCTGGCGCCGATGGTCGAACAGCAGACCGGCGGACGTTTGACTCTCGGGGATGCGCAAGGTACGCTGTGGAGCGGCTCAGCCTTTATTGGCGGGGCGCCGGGCGAGGGCGGGTCGGTCACGCCATTGTTGCCGGGACGCTTCAGCTGGCACCTGTCGCCGCTGGTGCTGTTCGGCCACGTTTCTCTTGATGTCAGTAACAGCGAGGCGTTTTCCCAGCCCGTGCATGTGGAAGGCAGCTGGTCGCAATGGCAGGTCAGTCCGGCCGAATTGCTGTTGCCCGCCGCCGGTTTGGCGGGGCTGGGCGCGCCGCTGAACACGCTGGCGCCCAGCGGCACCATGCGCCTGTCGTGGACGACCCTCGAGCTGGTGCGCCAGCCGGGCAGCGTTACCGTCAACGGCCGCACGACGTTGTCGATGAGCGATATGGGATCACGCATGTCGCCCGTCAAGCCGCTGGGCAGTTACCAGCTGGTGATGGATTGGCGGGGCGCCCGGGCGCAACTGGCTTTATCGACGGTACGCGGTGCATTGCTGCTGTCAGGAAGTGGCGCTCTCGAACATGGCCGGTTGCAGTTTTCCGGCCAGGCGAGGGCAGCCGATGGATATGAAGAGTCGCTGGGCAACATGCTCAATTTGCTGGGCCAGCGCCGTTTGGTAGGCGGCAAGAACATTATCGCGTTAGAGTTCAAATGAAGACAAATTTTGCAGCACGCTCCCCCTCCGTTCCAGCCCTGCGCCGGCTTGCCGCCGGTGTCATGCTGGCCTGCGCCGCCGGCTCGCTGACCGTGCCTGCCACGGCCCAGGAAAACGCGCCGGCCTCGGGCGCCGCGCTGAACTTCGTTAATGCCGACATGGAATCCGTCATCAAGGCGGTGGGCCATTACACGGGCATGACATTCATCATCGACCCGCGCGTGAAAGGCACCCTGACCCTGGTGTCGGAAAAGCCGCTCACCAAGTCGCAGGCGTTTGCCCTCCTGACCTCGCAACTGCGCCTGCAAGGCTTTGCCGTCGTCACCGGCGACGGTTTTGCCAAGGTGGTGCCGGAAGCGGAAGCGAAACTGCAATCGTCGCCGACCCGCGTCGGTGTGGGCGGCAAGAACGTCGGCGGCGACCAGATCGCCACCCAGATCTTCCGCCTGAGCTATGAATCGGCAGCCAATCTGACGGCCGTGCTGCGACCGCTGATTTCGCCCAACAATTCCATCATGGCCAATCCGGGCAACAACAGCCTGGTGATCACCGATTACGCTGACAACCTGGCGCGCCTGTCGAAAATCATCGCCGCGCTGGACGCGCCGGTCGCCGCCGATCTCGACGTGGTGCCGGTGCGCTACGCCGTCGCCAGTGACGTGGCCGCCATGGTCAGCCGCCTGATGGAGCCGGCGCCCGGGGGCGACTCGGGCCGCGTGTCCGTGCTGGCCGATCCGCGCACCAACTCCGTCGTCGTGCGCGCGCCTTCGGCTGCGAAAGCCAACCTGGCCAAGTCCCTGATCTCCAAGCTGGACCAGCCGACCGCCGAGGCCGGCAACGTCCACGTGGTCTACCTGAAAAACGCCGACGCCACCAAGCTGGCGCAGACCCTGCGCGCCGTGGTGTCGTCGGACACGTCCTTGCCGCAGACCCAGCAGGGCACCCAGGGCGGCTCCGTCACCACCGGTGGCAGCGGGCTCAACCAGGGCGGCTCCGGCGGCCTGGCCGGCCAGCAATCGAGCGGCAACCTGGGCCAGGGCGGCGGCACGCTCAGCCCGCAAAGCCCGGGCCAGACCCTGGGCGGCGGCGGCGGTGCAAGCGGCGCCGGCTTCATCCAGGCCGACGCTTCCACCAACACCCTCATCATCACGGCCAGCGAAGCGGTGTACCGCAACCTGCGCGCCGTCATCGACCAGCTCGACGTGCGCCGCGCCCAGGTCTACATCGAAGCGCTGGTGGTGGAAGTCAATTCCGACAAAGCTTCCGAATTCGGCGTGCAATGGCTCGCTGCCAGCGGTGACAGCAGCAGCCGTTACCGCGTGGGCGGCATCCAGAATTTTAACGCCACCTCGGGCAATGGCCTGGCCGGCCTGATCGCCGGCGGCGGCAAGGTCCCGCCTGGCCCTGGCCTGTCGATCGGCCTGTTCCGCCAGATCAACGGCGCGCTGGGCCTGGGCGCTGTCGCCCATGCCCTGGAAAACGATAACAACGGCAACATCCTGTCGACGCCGAACATGCTGACGCTGGACAACGAACTGTCGACCATCAAGGTCGGCCAGAACGTGCCGATCATCAGCGGCCAGTTCACCACCTCGGCTGGCGGCGCCAACACCAATCCGTTCCAGACCATCGACCGCCGCGACGTCGGCCTGACCCTGAAAGTGCGCCCGCAGATTTCCGAAGGCGGTACCATCAAGCTGGCGATTTACAACGAAAGTTCGAGCGTGGTGCAGTCCAGCCGCACCGACCCGGCCGGCGTGACGACCGACATCCGCATCATTGAAAACAATGTGCTGGCGGACGACGGCCAGATCATCGTGCTGGGCGGTCTGATCAAGGATGACGCCAGCGCCAACGAAGAACGCGTGCCGGGCCTGGGCAGCCTGCCCATCGTCGGCAATCTGTTCAAGTACCAGGCCCGCAAGCGCACCAAGACCAATCTGATGGTGTTCCTGCGCCCTGTGATTGTACGCAGCAAGGAAGACAGCGGCACCCTGGCCATGAACCGCTACGAATACATGCGCGCCGCCGGCGGCCAGGCCCAGCTGAAGGACGACACCGTGCTGGTCAAGGATCTCGGCACCCCAGTGCTGCCGCCCCTGTCCGAAGGCCAGCCGCCGGTAGGCAGTTCGATGGCGGCCGTGCCCATCAGGAAAAACGTGCCGGCCCCGGCCCGCCCAGGTGCTTCCACCCTGGCCCGGCCCGGTGATGCGCCGGCCCAGCGCCCGGAAGCGACCCAGCCGGTGCAGCCCGCCACCACGGATGCGCCCCTGTACCGCCCGGTGCAGAAATAAAGGTTTTAAATAATGAGTAACCTGCTTCCCTATGCCTTTGCCCGCGACTTCGGGGTGCTGGCAAAAAGCCTCGACGGCGGCGCCGACCCCGTCGAGGTGTGGATTTCCGGCGCCACCGCGCCGGCCGCCATTGCCGAGGTGTCGCGCCGTTTCGGCCGCATCGCCCTGCGTCGCATGGAGCGCGCCGAACTGGAAGCGGCCATCGCCAGCGCCTACGCGGGCGCGGGCGGCGACGCCTCCCAGGTGGTCGACGAGTTCGATGCCGATCTTGATCTCACCAAATTGCTGCAGGATGTGCCGGCCATCGAGGACTTGCTCGAATCGTCCGACGACGCACCCGTGATACGCATGATCAACGCGCTGTTGACGCAGTCCCTGCGCGAAGGCGCGTCCGACATCCACATCGAACCGTTCGAGCAGACCTCGGTGGTGCGCTTTCGCATCGACGGCGCCCTGCGCGACGTGGTGCGCCCCCGCAAAGCCATCCACGCCTCGCTGATTACGCGCATTAAAATCATGTCGCAACTGGACAT
>JBJMVV010000369.1:0-35574 GCA_045810505.1 Massilia sp. | reverse complement strand
GTCGACGATGACCCGGCTGGTCACGTTGCCCAGCAGGGCGTCGCGCTGCGGCGCGTGCTCGCCCACCAGGCGGTTGATCTCCTCGTGGCGCTTGGGGTACAGCGCGGCGAAGGAGAGGTCCTCCAGCTCCCACTTGATCGCGTGGATCCCGAGCCGGTGGGCGAGCGGCGCGAAGATCTCCAGGGTCTCGCGCGCCTTCTCCTGCTGCTTCTGCTTGGGCAGCGCGTCGATGGTGCGCATGTTGTGGAGCCGGTCGGCCAGCTTGATCAGGATCACGCGCACGTCGGACGCCATCGCCAGCAGCATCTTGCGGAAGTTTTCCGCCTGCGCCTCGATCAGGCTTTGAAATTCGATTTTTTCCAGCTTCGACAGGCCGTCGACCAGGTTGGCGACGGGCGCGCCGAAGCGCTCGATCAGCTCCTCCTTCTTGACGTCCTGGTCTTCCATGACGTCGTGCAGGAAGGCGGCCATGATGGCCTGGGCGTCGAGCTTCCAGTCGGCGCAGATTTCCGCGACGGCGATCGGATGGATGATGTAGGGTTCGCCGGATTTGCGCACCTGGCCCAGGTGCATTTCGTCAGAGAAGCGGTAGGCTTCCTTGACCTTTTTCAGCTCGGACGGGCTGAGGTATTCGGACAGGCGGTTGACCAGGTGGGTCACCGATGCAACGGGTGCGGGCGCAGCCGCGGCCGCGCTGGCCAGGGCATCCTGCCTGGCCGCCGCGCGGCTGCTGCGCGAGGGCGGCGTGCCCGCGGTGGCAGGCTCGGCAGGCGCTGCAGGTGTGCCCGGATGGGGTCCGTCGAGGGTGTTCAAAGTCATACGCCAGTCAATCAGCCGCTGTGAAACAACAGAATAACAGAATGGCTGATCGACACATCTCGGGCGACATACTGAAACAAGGGCTTATTACATTGGCACTTTTTTCAGCATTTCCAGGCCAACCTTGCCGGCGGCGATTTCACGCAGGGCGACGACGGTTGGCTTGTCTTTGGCTTCGACTTTCGGGGTGTGACCTTGCAGCAGCTGGCGGGCGCGATAGGTCGCAGCCAGGGTCAGCTGGAAACGGTTAGGAATATTCTTCAAGCAATCTTCAATGGTAATACGTGCCATGTCTTACTCCAGGTTCGATGGGGGGGCGCCGGCGGGCAATGAGTGAAGCAGCGTTACGGTTGCGTCGCGTGAATACCCAGTTGGGCGAACAGGGCCGCGTTGCGCGCGGCTTGCTGGGGAAACCGCGCTCGTGTCGCTTTGACAATCGCGCTTATCTCGGACAAGGCGACGTTGAACTCTTCATTAATAATAACATAGTCGAAGTCCGGGGCGTGAGCGATCTCGCCGCCGGCCGCCAGCAGGCGCTTGGTGATCACGTGCGGTTCGTCCTGGCCGCGCTTGTAGAGGCGCTCTTCCAGCGCCGCGATCGAGGGCGGCACGATGAAGATGCCAACCGCAGAAGGGAACTGCTTTCTCACCTGGCGCGCGCCCTGCCAGTCGATTTCCAGCAGCACGTCCGTGCCCGCCTTCATGACGTCTTCCACCACCAGGCGCGAGGTGCCGTAGTAATTGCCGTGCACTTCGGCCCACTCCAGGAATTCGCCCTTGTCGGCGCGCGCGACAAAATCCTCGGCCGTCGTGAAATGGTATTCGCGGCCATCGACTTCGCCGGGCCGGGGCTGGCGCGTGGTGGTCGAAATGGACAGCTTGATGGCCGGTTCCTGTTTCAAGAGGGCGTTGACCAGGGTCGACTTGCCGGCGCCCGAGGGGGCGGCGACGATGAACAGGCTGCCGGCGAAGGCGGTGGGAGTGTGCATGGGGTGGTCCTTGTTACGGTGGGGCGGTGATGATGTTGCAGGCCGGGGCGCGCTGGCCCCGGCCTTGTGGCCGATTACTCGAGGTTCTGCACCTGTTCGCGCATCTGTTCGATCAACAGCTTCAGTTCCATCGAAGCGTCGGCCAGTTCCTTCACGGAGGCCTTGGCGCCCAGGGTGTTCGCTTCCCGGTTCAGTTCCTGCATCATGAAGTCAAGGCGCTTGCCCACCTGGCCGCCTTTTTTGAGGATGTGGCGCGTTTCATTGAGGTGGGCGGTCAGGCGCGACAGTTCTTCCGAGACGTCGATGCGGATGCCGTACAGGGTCACTTCCTGGCGGATGCGCTCGAACGCTTCCTGGCGCGTCAGGGTCGACGGGGTGCCGTGGCCGGCCAGGCCCAATGCGTCCTGCATGCGCTCGATGGCTTTTTGCTGGAACTGGGCGATGACCTGGGGGATCAGCGGCGTGATGCGCTTGACGATGACGTCCATTGCATCGATGCGCGCTTCGAGCATGCTTTGCAGGGCGGCCCCTTCGCGCTGGCGGCTTTCGACAAAAGCGGCGACGGTGCGGGCGGTCAGCGCCGCCACGTCAGTCTGCAGCGATTCCTGGCCGACGGTGGCTTCCTCGATCACGCCGGGCCAGCGCAGCAGTTCGGCCACGCTCATCACGGGCGCCGAGACGAAATGCTTCGCCACTTCGCCCTGAAGGCGGGCGAGGTCATTCAAGAGGGCGGTATTGAGCACTTGCGAGCCGCCGGCGACCTTGCGGCCGAACGAGAGGCGGGCCTCGACCTTGCCGCGGGTGATGGCGCCCATGATGGCGGCGCGCAGGTCGGGTTCGAGCGCGCGTAGTTCATCATTGATACGGAACTGCAGGTCGAGAAAACGCGAGTTGACGCTTTTGATTTCGATCGTCAAAGTGCCCGCAGCGCCTTCACTGGTCGCGACCGCGTAACCTGTCATGCTTGAAATGCTCAATGGAGTCCCCGGAATTTTAACTTTTCTTTACAAAGCTGTGATTTATCCACACAATCGCTGTGTTACGCAAGGAACTCTTACTCTCGATGGCTGCACAAAACAACGCCCCGTTACCCGACGGGCTGGAAATTGCTGGATATCGCATTGTAAAGAAAATTGCGTCCGGTGGGTTCAGTATTGTTTACCTGGCGTACGACAGTGACGGCAATGCCGTCGCGATCAAGGAGTACCTCCCCAGCGCCCTGGCGCTGCGCCAGCCAGGCGAACTGATTCCCGTCATTGCCAAGCCCAATTTGCCGGTTTTTCGCATCGGCCTGAAGTGCTTTTTCGAGGAAGGGCGGGCGCTGGCCCTGATCGCCCATCCGAACGTGGTCCGGGTGCTCAATTTTTTTCGCGCCAACGAGACCGTCTACATGGTCATGGCCTATGAATCGGGCCACTCGCTGCAGGAGCACATCGCCCGCTTCAACGCCAAGGGCAGCCGCCTGGGCGAGCCATTCATCCGCCAGGTATTCGCCAATGTCTGCAGCGGGCTGCGCGAAGTACACGCCAACAAGCTGCTGCACCTGGACTTAAAGCCCGCCAATATCTACCTGCGCACCGACGGCAGCCCGCTGCTGCTCGACTTTGGCGCGGCGCGCCAGACCATCAATGCCGACGCGCCCAAGCTGACCCCCATGTACACCCCCGGCTTTGCGCCCCCCGACCTGTACACCAAGGCGGCCGCGCTGGGCCCGTGGTCGGACATCTACAGCATCGGCGCCTCGATCTTCGCCTGCATGGCCGGCGCGCCGCCGCAGCCGGCCGACCAGCGCAAGACCGAGGACAAGATGTTCATCCACCTCGACAAGCTGGCCGCCATCTACACGCCGGACCTTGTAAGCCTGGTGCGCGCCTGCCTCGACATGGATCCGCTGGCGCGCCCGCAAAGCGTGTTCGCCGTGCAGAAGATCCTGCAGATGCCGATGACTGTCGCCGCCCCCTCGAACGCCATGCCTTCCTTCGGGGGCCAGTTGCGCGCCCTGGTCGGCAAGGTGAAGGGCATGGGCCGCAAGGCCGATGCCGACCCATCCTGATCCCGGAGCGTCCATGCAATTTTCAGTCTACCAAGAGAGCCACATCGGCGGCCGCAAGGTCAACCAGGACCGCATGGGCTACAGCTTTACCCGCGACGCCCTGCTGCTGGTGCTGGCCGACGGCATGGGCGGCCATGTGCGTGGCGAAGTGGCCGCCTCCATCATGCTGCAGACCATGTCGACCATGTTCCAGCAGCACGCCACGCCCTACGTCAAAAAGCCCGAGCGCTTTCTCGAGGAAGCCTTTCTCGCGGCGCACCACGAGATCCATCGCTACCGGCAGGAGCAGAACCTGCCCGAGACGCCCCGCACCACCGTCGTCGCCTGCCTGATCCAGCACAACACGGCCATCTGGGCCCACTGCGGCGACTCGCGCCTGTACTGGATGCGGCGCGGCCAGATCCTCGGCCGCACGCGCGACCACTCCCACATCGAACACCTGATCGACCGTGGCCTGGCCGAGCCGTCCCAGCGCGCCACCCACCCGGACCGCAACAAGCTGTATAACTGCGTCGGCGCCACGTCCCTGCCGAAAATCGAAGTGGGCCGCCAGGCCAGCCTGCTGCCGGGCGACGTCATGCTGCTTTGCTCGGACGGCTTGTGGGCCATGATCCCGGACGAGGAAATGACCCACCGCCTGGCCACGCAAACGATCGTGCGCGCCATCCCCGAACTGGTGGAAATGGCCGTCACGGTGGCCGGGCCAACGGGCGACAACACGACGGCGCTGGCCATCATGTGGCAGGGCAGCCTGGATGACGCGACCGGCGCGCCAGATGGCTCGCTGATCTCGACCCAGATGCTGCCCGAGAACCTGGTCAGCACCACCATCGCCGCGAGCGCCGCAGATAGCCCCGCGGCGGGGTCCGACGAAATCGACGCCTTCAATGACGACGAAATTGAAAAGGCGATCGCGGAAATCCGCGGCGCCATTGAGCGCTCCAACCAAGTGCTGAAGTAAACCATTTATATAATTTAGGAATGCCATGACCGACACCTCACGCCCGAGCGGCCGCGCCAACGACCAGTTGCGCGCTATCCGCATCACCCGTCACTACACCAAGCACGCCGAAGGCTCGGTGCTGATCGAGTGCGGCGACACCAAGGTGATCTGCACGGCCAGCATCGAAGAAAAAGTGCCGGGCTTTTTGAAGGGCAAAGGGCAGGGCTGGCTGACGGCGGAATATGGCATGCTGCCCCGTTCCACCCACACCCGCATGGACCGCGAAGCGGCGCGCGGCAAGCAGTCCGGCCGCACCCAGGAAATCCAGCGCCTGATCGGCCGCTCCCTGCGCGCCGCGTTTGACCTGCAGGCCTTTGGCGAACGCACCCTGCACCTCGACTGCGACGTCATCCAGGCCGACGGCGGCACCCGCACCGCCTCCATCACCGGCGCCATGGTCGCCGCCTATGACGCGTTCTCCGCCCTGCAGGCCCGTTCGGCAATCCCCGCCATCCCCCTCAAAAGTTTTGTCGCCGCGATTTCGGTCGGCGTCGTCGGCGGCGTGCCCGTGCTCGATCTCGACTACATCGAAGATTCGGGCTGCGATACGGACATGAACGTGGTGATGACGGATGCCGGCCACTTCATCGAAGTGCAGGGTACGGCGGAAGGGGCGGCGTTTGATCGGGTGGCCATGAATCGCCTGCTGGACTTGGCGCAGGGCGGGATTGCGGATTTGATCAAACTGCAAAAACAGGCGCTGGGCCTGTAACGACATTAGTACCGGGGACTGGCCTTGCAGGCCTGTCCCCATTCAATCTTTACCTGCGCCCCCGGCGCCTGTTCTGCAGTAGCTGCAAATCGAAAATGGGGACAGGTCCGCAGGACCAGTCCCCGGTGCTAATTGCGTTACCGGTGCGCAAGCAACTCGGCCAGCATCCCAAAATCCACCGGCTTGACAAAATGATGATCAAAGCCCGCAGCCTTTGACAGCACGCGGTCATGCGCCTGCCCGTAGCCGGTCAACGCGATCATCAGCGCGTTCTGCGAACCTGAACGCAGCCGCCGCGCCAGTTCGTAGCCATCCATGTCGGGCAGTCCGATATCGAGGATGAAGGCGTCGAAGTGGCGCCCGGCCGCCGCGGCGAGCGCGCTGGCGCCGTCCTGGGCGGCGGTGACCTGGTGGCCCTGGGCTTCCAGCAAAGCGGTCAGCATCTGCAGGCCATCGAGATGGTCGTCGACGATCATCACCTGGGCAGGCCCGGCTTGCGTACGGTGCGCGGCGTCTGGCGCCGCATCGTCCTGCGCCTGCTGGGGCGCGCGCAACGGCAAAATCATCATGAAGCTGCTGCCCTGGCCAAGGCCTTCGGAGAGGGCGTGCACGCTGCCGTCGTGCAGGGCGGCGATGCGCTTGACCAGGGCCAGGCCGAGGCCAAGCCCGCCCTGGGCCCGGTCGGGCGTGCGCTCGGCCTGGACGAACAGGTCGAATACATAGGGCAGCAGGGTGGGGGCGATGCCGCTGCCGTTATCTGCCACCATGATGCACGCTTCCCGTTCGTCCGCTTCGAGCGAGACGGTGATGCTGCCGCCCTGGGCGGTGTACTTGGCGGCGTTGTTGAGGAGGTTGACCACCACCTGCACCAAGCGCGTTTTGTCGCCCAGGACGCCAGTGGCAGCGCTGGTCAGGTTGACATGCAACTGATGCTGGCGCGCTTCGATCAGGGGACGCGCCTGTTCGACGGCGCTGTGGATCACATCCTTCAGATCGAGCTCGGTTTTTTCAATCTCGACCAGCCCGCGGGTGACGCGCGAGACGTCCAGCAGATCGTCCACCAGGTCGGTCAGGTGGCGCACCTGGCGCTGGATGATTTCGCCGGATTTTTTGACGCGGGCAGGGTCGCTTTGACCGAGCATGAGCAGCTGCGCCGCGCTGCTGATGGGCGCCAGCGGATTGCGCAGTTCGTGGGCCAGCATGGCGAGGAACTCGTCCTTGCGGCGGGCGGCCTGGCGCAGCTCTTCCTCTGCCAGCTTCTGGTCATGGATGTCGGTGCAGGTGCCCATCCAGCGGATAATGGCGCCGGCCTCGTCCAGCACCGGCAGGGCGCGCCCCAGCACCCAGCGATACAGGCCGCTGTGGTGGCGCAGGCGGTACTGGATCTCGTAGGTCTTGCCGCTGGCGAGGCTGGCCTGCCAGGCCTGGCGCGAGCGCTCCTGGTCGTCCGGGTGGAAAATCCCGTTCCAGCCGTCGCCATCGGTGCTCCCGCGCGGCATGCCTGTGAAAATGTACCACTGGGCGTTGTAGTAATCGTGGAAGCCGTCGGGCCGGGTGGACCACACCATCTGCGGCAGGGCGTCGGCGATGGTGCGGAATTTGGCAGCGCTTTCGCGCAGGGCCGCCACGCCGCGCAGGCGCTCCGGCCGGGTTTTGGGCGGGCAGGGGGGCGTCGCCGTACTGACGATGATCTGCGCGATGGTACCGTCTGCGCCGTCGGCGCCGAATACTGGTGTCAGCCGCAGGGCGCGCGGCTGGCCGTCACCCAGGTCGGCTTCGATGCTGGCGGCGACGCCGCTGGCCAGCAGCTGCCTGCACGGTGCTGCCAGCGCAGGCAGCAGTTCGGACAGGGCCCAGCCACATGGCGCATCATCATCCGGCAGTACCGGCAGCAGCGCCCGCATGGCCCGGTTGATTTCCTGCACGTGGAGATCAGGCGAGAGAGCGAGCATCGGCGCGGGCGCCGCTTCAAACAGAAGCCGGTAGTCAGGTGCAGCGTGGGACGGGTGAGGCTGATCGGTCATGGGTATCGCAAATTCCGGGCAAAAGCGCAACGCAGGCTACCCCGGTAACCATGTCCGCTAGGTAATTTGACCCGAGCGTTGCAGCCCTGTCAAGAAGCGCACGAACGGTAGAGGGAGTAAAATGCCGCTTCCCCCGCAAACGCCGTCCTTCCGCCATGACCCAACGTCTCGTCCTCGCCTCCAACAATGCCGGCAAACTGCGCGAATTCGGCCAGATTCTCGCGCCGCTGGGCTTCGAGCTGCACGCCCAGGGCGAGTTCGACGTGCCCGAAGCGGAAGAACCGTTCGCAACCTTCGTTGAAAACGCCCTCACCAAGGCCCGTCACGCCGCCCGCCTGACGGGACTGCCGGCGCTGGCCGATGACTCCGGCGTGTGCGTCAACGCGCTCGGCGGTGCGCCCGGCGTGTGGTCGGCGCGCTACGCGGGCGAGCCGAAGTCGGACGCCGCCAACAGCGCCAAACTGATCGCCGACCTGTCTGTTCACGACGACAAGTCAGCCTATTACTATTGCGTGCTGGTGTTCGTGCGCCACCCCGACGATCCCCAGCCCGTGATTGCCGATGGCGTGTGGGCCGGCAAAATCAGCGCCACCGCGCGCGGCGAAAACGGTTTTGGCTACGATCCCCATTTCTGGCTGCCGGCGCTGGGCAAATCGGCGGCCGAACTGAGCTCGCTGGAGAAGAACACGGTCTCGCACCGGGGCCAGGCCCTGCGCGCGCTGGTGGCGAAGCTGGGAGCTGGGCAGCCATGATTCCGATCAAACTCGTCGGCATGGGCACGGAGAAGAAAACCCCGGCCATCGATACCGGCCTGGCCGATCCACGCTCACCCGCGGCCAGCGCGCTGGCCTATCTGCAGCCGGGCGCCATCTCGCTGGCGGCGCTGCCGCCGCTGTCGCTCTACATCCACTATCCCTGGTGTGTGCGCAAATGCCCGTACTGCGATTTCAATTCGCACGAAGCGAAGGGCGAACTGCCCGAGCAGGCCTACCTGGACGCAGTGCGCCTCGACCTGGAGCAGTCGCTGCCCCTGATCTGGGGCCGCAAGATCCACACGGTGTTTATTGGCGGCGGCACGCCCAGCCTGATGTCGGCGGCGGGCCTGGACCAGCTGCTGTCGATGGTGCGCACCCTGCTGCCGCTGGAGATCGACGCCGAGATCAGCATGGAAGCGAACCCCGGCACGTTTGAAGCGGAAAAATTCAAGTCCTACCGCGCCAGTGGCGTCAACCGCCTCTCGATCGGCATCCAGAGCTTCAATGCCGACCATTTGAAGGCGCTGGGCCGCATCCACGACGATGGCGAAGCGCGCCGTGCGGTGGAAATCGCCCAGGCGAACTTTGACAATTTCAACCTCGACCTGATGTACGCGCTGCCGACGCAAACGCTGGCGCAGGCCGAAGCCGACCTGGCCACGGCGCTGTCGTTCGCGCCGCCCCACCTGTCGCTGTACCACCTGACGATGGAGCCGAACACGGTCTTCGCCAAGTACCCGCCGGTGCTGCCCGACGACGACGCCAGCGCCGACATGCAGGACATGATCGCCGCGACGATGGCCCGCCACGGCTACCAGCATTACGAGGTGTCAGCCTTTGCGCAAGCAGGCCAGCGGGCCCGCCACAACCTCAATTACTGGCAGTTCGGCGACTACCTCGGCATCGGCGCCGGCGCCCATTCGAAGCTGTCCTTCCCGCACCGGATCATCCGCCAGGCCCGCTTCAAGCAGCCCGCTTCCTACATGGAGGCGGCGAAGAAGGGCAATCCCGTGCAGAAGGAATTCGAGATCGGGCGCGAGGACATGGGGTTTGAATTCATGCTCAATACCCTGCGCTTGACGGAAGGGTTTGCGCCTGCGCTGTTTGGCGAGCGCACGGGGGTGGGCTTGAATGCGATCGAAGGGCCGCTGCAGGCGGCTGAGGCGAAGGGCTTGCTGTATCGGGACCACACGGTGATCCGGCCGACGGAACTGGGGCTGCGCTTTTTGAACGATTTGCAGCAGATGTTCCTGCAGAGCTGAAAGTGGCCGGGGACTGGCCTTGCAGGGGTTTAGGTCCGGGGGACCTAAACCGACCGCGAAGCGGCTGTCCCCATTTTGGCGCCGCCAACATTTCGTGATAGCTGACAGTGTTTTTCGTCGAGCCGCCGCTGAATTTTGGTGGTGACTTGAAAATGGGGACAGGCCCGCAGGGCCAGTCCCCGATGCTGATCAAGCCAACTGAAATCGAGCCGCGCCCTTCGACAATTTAAACGCCCCGGCCACTTCAGCCAGACTGCCCGCCTGCTCCTGCATGCTGGCCGCGGCCGCTGCGGCCTGTTCGACCAGCGCGGCGTTCTGCTGCGTGGCGCGGTCCATTTCGACGATGGCCTGGTTGACCTGGTCGATGCCGCTCTTCTGCTCCTGGCTGGCGAGGGTGATTTCGGCCACCATGGTGTTCACGCGCTCGACGCTCTCGACCACTTCCTGCATGGTTGAACCGGCGTCCTGCACCAGGCGGGTGCCGGCGTTGACCTGGCCGACCGAGTCGTCGATCAGGGCCTTGATTTCCTTGGCCGCGCCGGCCGAGCGCTGCGCCAGGTTGCGTACTTCCGAAGCCACGACGGCGAAGCCGCGGCCCTGTTCACCGGCGCGCGCCGCTTCCACCGCGGCGTTCAGGGCCAGGATATTGGTCTGGAAGGCGATGCTGTCGATCACGCCGATGATGTCGACGATCTTGCGCGAGGAGGCGTCGATCGAGCCCATGGTGTCGACCACGCGGCCGACGATGGCGCCGCCGCGCGCCGCCACGCTCGATGCGGCCAGCACCAGTTGATTGGCCTGCTGGGCGTTTTCGGCGTTCTGGCGCACGGTGGAGGTCAGTTCTTCCATCGACGCCGCCGTCTCTTCCAGCGAACTGGCCTGCTGCTCGGTGCGCGAGGACAGATCGAGGTTGCCGGCGGCGATTTCGCGCGAGGCGGTGGCGATCGTCGCCGTGCCGCCCTGGACTTGCGAGACCACGTGGTAGAGGGCGTCGTTCATGCGTTTCAGCGAGCGCATCAGGTCGCCGATTTCATCCCGGCCACCGGTTTCAAAAGTGCTCGTCAGGTCTCCGGCGGCCACGGTCTCAGCCACATCGACGGCGCTGCGCAAGGGCGTGGTGATGCTGCGTGAAATGAGGAAGGCCATCGAAGCGCCCGCCACGACCACCAGGGCGCCCAGCACGACCAGCAGCTTGAAGGCGCGCGCGCTGGCCGCATCGAGGGTGGCGGCGGTGTCGTCGATGTTCTTGCGCTGCAGGGCCAGCAGGCCTTGCAGCTTGGCCGAATAGCGCTCGGCGGCCGGGGTAAATTCGTTGTCGAAGAAGCCCACGCTGGCAGCGGCGTCACCGGCCTTTTTCGCATTCATCACCTTGACCTTGGCCGCCTGGTAGACGGCGCGGTCGGCCACGATGGACTTGAGCATGGCCTTTTCGTCTTCACTGGCCAGCAGCGGCTCGATCTGCTTGATCAGTTCCGTGCTGCGGGTGACGCTGTCCGCGATGGGCTTGGCAAACGCAGTCGACAGGGTCTCATCCGTGCTGCGCGCAATCAGCGCCGTGCGGGCCACGGCGGAATAGGTGTTGGTGTACCAGTCCGAGACCAGCCTTTCCTTGGCCAACGGCAGTTCCGTCATGTGCCGGGTCGCTTCCGCGCCAGCGCGTGCGGCCAGCAGGGAATACCCCGTTGAAATGATCGACAGCAGCAGGATGATGCCGAAGGCGAGGGCGAGGCGGGAGCCGATTCGTAGACGAAGTAACATGATTATAGTCCTGATTTTCTTGTATAAAAAATACTTTCAAGCAACTATTATCCTTCATCGCGTTCTGATCGGCGACAAGCTTTACGCTCCTTGTTGTTTTATGGAACTAAAAGTCAGCTTTGCACACCATCTACGCAGGGCAAAAAAAAGACCGGCGAGCTCGCCGGTCTTTTGTACGCGAAACGGGATATGCCGTTTTCAGCCCCGCGCCACCGTCCATCCGCCACCGAGCACGCGATACAGCGTGACCTGATTCTGCAAGCGCAGCAGGTTGGCCTGGATCGCTGCCCGCTGGGCGTCGAACAGGGCGCGCTGGGCGTCGAGCAGTTCGAGGTAGGAGGCCGCGCCGGAGCGGTAGCGCAGGTCGGACAGGCGGAAGCGGTCGGCCTCCGCCACGGCGACCTGGCGCTGGGCGCGCAGTTGTTCGGCAAACGTGGCCTGGCCGGCCAGGTTGTCGGACACTTCGCGGAACGCCACCTGGATGGTGCGCTCGTACTGGGCGACGGCGATGTCGCGGCCGGCGCGGGCGCTGCCGAGGTTGGCCGTATTGCGGCCGTAGTCGAAAATCGGCAGGATCGCCTGCGGCGCGAAGGTCCAGCCGAAGCTGCCGCCCTTGAACAGGCCCGCCAACTCGTTGCTGGCCGTGCCGGCCGTGGCGGTGAGCGAAATGCGCGGGAAGAAGTTGGCACGGGCAGCGCCGATGTTGGCGTTGGCCGCGATCAGTTGCTGCTCGGCGGCGCGGATGTCGGGCCGCACTGCCAGCAGGTCCGAGGGCAGGCCGGCCGGCAGATCCGACAGTTCCGTCTGCGCCAGGCTGCGCGCGGCCGGCAAGGTATCGGGCAGGGGCTGGCCCACCAGCAGCACCAGCAGGTTGGCGTCCTGGGCGCGCTGGCGCAGTTGCTGCGCCAGCACGACTCTGGCTGTTTCAACCAGCGACACGCCCTGCTGCAGGTCCAGTTTCGAGACCACGCCATTGTCATATTTCAGCTGGATCAGGCGCAGTGATTCCTCGCGCGCCGCCAGAGTCTGGCGCGTCAGTTCCAGCAATTCATCGTCGGCCAGCAGCGCCAGATAGGCGTTGGCGACCGAGGAGATCAGGCTGATCTGGGTGCTCTTGCGCGCTTCCTCGGTGGCCAGGAACTGGGCCAGCGCGGCGCTCGACAGATTACGTACACGGCCAAACAGGTCGAGCTCAAAGGCGCTCACGCCCAGGCCCACCTGGTAGGCGCTGGCGATCGAGTCGTTCGGACCGGGCGTGCGGCTGCCGGTGGCGGCCAGGCTCACTGTCGGCAGCAGATCGGCGCGGCGGATCTGGTAGGCGGCGCGGGCCTGTTCGATGTTCAGGATGGCCACGCGCAGATCGCGGTTGTTCGCCAGCGACAGGTCGATCAGCTGATTCAGGCGGGCGTCATTGAAATACTGCTGCCAGGCGATCTGCGTGGCGGCCACATTGCTTGTTGCGCTGGCGCCGCTGGGCGCAGTGTCGGGGAACACCGCCGCCACCGGGGCAGCAGGACGCTCATAGT
Source organism: Massilia sp. (assembly GCA_045810505.1). Lineage (GTDB taxonomy): Bacteria > Pseudomonadota > Gammaproteobacteria > Burkholderiales > Burkholderiaceae_D > JAFCUW01. The sequence continues at coordinate 22,673 of JBJMVV010000369.1, read as the reverse complement.
GCGGCGCCAGCGACATGCAGCCCGACAGGACCATTGCCAGCGCCAGCGGCGTCGCGCTCAGGGTGAAGCGTTTCATCATACTTTTTCCTCTACAACGGTAACGGGGACAGTGGCGTGGGGGGGTGCCGGATGCGCTGGCTGTCTGCCGTGGAAAAATTTGCGCACCAGCACGAAGAACACGGGGACGAAGAACACCCCCAGCGCCGTTGCCGAAATCATGCCGCCCATAACGCCGGTACCGATGGCGCGTTGGCTGGCTGCGCCGGCGCCGGAGGCAATCACCAGTGGCAGGACGCCGAGGATAAATGCGAGCGAGGTCATCAGGATCGGCCGGAACCGCAGGTGGCATGCGGCAATGGCGGCGTCAATGGTCGACATGCCCTGTTCCTGCAGGTCCTTGGCGAACTCGATGATCAGCACGGCGTTTTTCGCGCCGAGACCGATGATGGTGATCAGGCCAACCTTGAAGTAGACGTCGTTGGGGTAGCCGCGCGCCGTGGCGGCGAGCAGGGCGCCCAGCACGCCGAACGGCACCACCAGCAGCACCGAAATGGGAATCGACCAGCTTTCGTACAGCGCTGCCAGGGCCAGAAACACAGCCAGCAATGCAAAGCCGAGCAGCACAAACACGGTCGAGCCGGACAGTTTTTCCTCACGTGACTGGCCGGTCCATTCAAAGGCGAAGCCGGCCGGCAACTGGGCCGCCAGGCGTTCCATCTCGTCGAGCGCCTGGCCGGTACTGTGGCCGGGCGAGGCGTCGCCCGACAGGCGCATGGTCGAGTAACCGTTGTAGCGCACCGTCTGCATCGGACCGGTCACCCAGCGCGTGCTGGCAAATGCGGACAGGGGCACCTGCTGGCCCTTGCTGTTGAGTGCGTTCAGGCGCAACAGGTCTTCCGGCTGCATGCGGGCGTCCGCATCGGCCTGCACCACCACCCGCTGCAGGCGGCCGGCGTTGGGGAAGTCGTTGATGTAGGCGGAACCCAGCGCAGTCGAAACGGCCGTGTTGATGGCGTCAAACGACACGCCCAGGGCATTGGCTTTGTCGCGGTCGATATCGAGCTGCACCTGGGGCGCCGCTTCCAGGCCTTCCGGACGCACGCCGGCGAGAATCTTGCTCTGCGCGGCCATGCCCATCAGCTGGTTGCGGGCTGCCAACAGGGCGTCGGGACCATTGCCGCCCCGGTCCTGCAGGCGGAAGGAGAAGCCAGTGCCGCGGCCCAGTTCGGGAATCGGCGGCGGCGACAGGGCGAACACGAAGGAATCGCGCTGGCCCGACATGGCGCCGGTGATGCGATTGGCGATGTCTTCCGCGCCATGACCCTTGCCCCGTTCCTTCCAGTCTTTCAAAGGAATGAAGGCAAGCGCGACGTTCTGGCCCTGGCCCGAGAAGTTAAAGCCCAGTACGGTGACCATGCTGGCAACTTCAGGCTGCTTGAGCACATAGCCTTCCACATCTTTCATCACCTTCGAGGTGCGCTCGAGCGTGGCGCCGGCGGGCAACTGGATGTTGGCGATGATGTAACCCTGGTCTTCGTTGGGCAGGAAGGACGAGGGCATGCGGTAGAAAATCAGGCCGACCACGCCGATCACGACAGCGAACACCACCAGGGCGCGGCCCGTGTGGCGCAGGATTTTTGCAACCCAGCCTTCGTAGCGTTTCGCCGTGCGGGTAAAGCCCCGGTTGAACCAGCCGAAGAAGCCGCCCTTGGCGTGGGTGTGGCCTTTTTCGACCGGTTTCAGCAGGTGCGCGCACAGCGCTGGCGTGAGCGAGAGGGCCATGAAGGCCGAGAAGAAGATCGACGACACCATCACCGCGGAGAACTGGCGGTAAATATTGCCGACCGCGCCAGCAAAGAAAGCCAGCGGCACGAACACGCTCATCAGCACCACGGTCACGCCGATAATCGCGCCGGAAATCTGGCCCATGGCCTTGCGGGTCGCTTCCAGCGGCGGCAAACCTTCCTCGCTCATGATGCGCTCGACGTTTTCCACCACGACAATGGCATCATCGACCACGATACCGATCACCAGCACCATGCCGAACATGGTCAGCACGTTGATGGAAAAACCCAGCGCAAGCAGGGTCGCCAGCGAACCGAGCAGGGCGACCGGCACCACGATGGTCGGGATGATGGTGTAGCGGAAATTCTGCAGGAACAGGTACATCACGCAGAACACCAGGATCACCGCTTCGATCAGGGTCTCGACGACCTGCTTGATGGAAATGTCGATGAAGGCCGAGCTGTCGAAAGGAATGGCCCACTTCATGCCGGGCGGGAAGTAGCGCGACAGCTCTTCCATACGCGCACGCACCAGCTTGGCGGTCTCCAGCGCATTGCCGGTCGGCGAGAGCTGCACGCCGATACCGGTCGAAGGCTTGCCGTTCAGGCGCGCCGAGGTGCCGTAGTTCTGGCCGCCGATTTCAATCCGGGCCACGTCCTTGAGGCGCACCGTCGAGCCGTCCGGATTGGCGCGCAGCACGATATTGCCGAACTGCTCGACATTGGACAACTGGCCGGTGACGACCACGGTGGCAGTGATGGTCTGGCCGGTCTGGATGGGCACGTCGCCGATGGTGCCGGAAGCGACCTGGGCGTTCTGCTGGCGGATGGCGTTGTTGACATCAGCCGTGGAAAGATTGAACCCGACCAGCTTGGCCGGATCGATCCAGATCCGCATGGCCTTTTCCGTACCGAACAGCTGGGCCTGGCCGACGCCCTTGATGCGCTGGATTTCAGGCAGCACCGTGCGCGAGGCGTAGTCGCCCAGCGCAATCGGGTCCCATTTCGGATCGTCCGAGGACAGGATGGTAAACAGCAGGAAGTTGGAACGGGCCTTGTCGACCCGCACGCCCTGCTGGACCACCGCCTGTGGCAGGCGGGGGCTGGCGCGTCCCAGCCGGTTCTGCACGTCCACCTGGGCCAGGTCGGCGTCGGTGCCCGTCTCGAAGCTGAGCGTGATGGTGCCAGTGCCATTGGCCTGGCTGATCGATTCCATGTAGATCAGGCCGGGCGAGCCGTTCATTTCGCGTTCGATCACGCTGATGACGGAGTCTTCCAGGGTCTGGGCGGAGGCGCCAGGGTAGGCGGCGGTGACGACGATCGAAGGCGGCGCCACGTTGGGGTATTGCGCAATCGGCAACTGGGTAATGGAGACCGCGCCCATCACCATGATGAACAGGGCGATCACCCACGCGAAGACGGGGCGGTCAATAAAAAAGCGAGCCATGACTGAATCCTGGTGGGGTTATTTGGCGGCGGCGGGCGTCGAAGCGGCAGCCACGGCAGTGGCAGGTGCGGACGATGCGCCAGCGGCGGCGGTGGTACCGCCTCCTGGGGCGCCGTTCTGCGGCGTGCCGCCTGGTGTCCAGGGCACCGGCGTGACAGGCGCGCCGGGCACCATCATTTTCTGGAAGCCATCGACGACAACTTTTTCGCCTTCTTTCAGGCCTTCCAGCACGACCCAGTTGACGCCCTGCTGGGAGCCGATCTTGATGGGGCGGGGCGCCGGCTTATTGTCGGGGCCGACCACGATGACGGTATCGCCATTGTTGCTGCGGGTGACAGCCTGCTGGGGCACCAGCATGGCCGAGGGCAGGGAAGCCTGCGACAGGCGGGCGCGCACGTACTGGCCGGGCAGCAAGGCATTGTTTGGATTGGGCACCTCGGCGCGCAAGGCAACCTGGCCGGAGGTCGGGTCGACCGTCACATCTGAAAACAGCAGCTTGCCTTTCTGCGGCAACTCGGAGCCATCCTCGAGCAGCACGGTGACGGGCACGCCCGTGTCGGCCTTGGCGCCGGCGTCGCGGCGCAGTTTTTGCAGATCCGTGGCAGACTGGGTAATGTTCAGATACACCGTGCGGGTCTGCTGGATCAGGGCCAGTTGGGTGGCCTCGGTGGCGCTGACGAGCGCGCCCTCGGTCACCAGCGCACGACCGATCCGGCCGGCAATCGGAGCTTCGACGTTGGCGTAGCCGGTGCTGATCTGCGCCGTCTGCACGGCCGCTTTCTGGGCTGCCACATCGGCTTCAGCGGTTTTCTGGGCGGCGACGACGTTGACGTATTCCTGTTTCGACACGGCGTTGGCTTCCACCAGCGGCTTGTAGCGCTCAGCCTGGGCCGCGGCCTGGTTGAGCACGGCCTGCGCCTTGATCAGGTTGGCGCGGGCGCTGGCCAGTGCCGCCTGGTAAGGCGCCGGATCGATCTGGTAGAGAATCTGGCCGGCCTTGACTTCGCTGCCCTCGACAAACAGGCGCTTGAGAACGACGCCGTTGACCCGGGCGCGCACCTGGGCCACCCGAACGGGCTCGACCCGGGCTGGCAGCTCTGTCTGCAGTGCAACTGGCTCGAACTTGGTGAGAATCACGCCAACCTGCGGTGGCGGGCGGTTGCCGCCCGGCGCGCCAGCAGCCTTGGGGTCGTCTTTCTTGCCGCAGGCGGTCAGGGCGGTGGCGCTGACGGCGAGCATGGCGGCAAGGGCGACGGCGGTCAGCCGCGTCTTCGACAGGGTGAAAGTAGTGGCAGAGTGCATTGCTTGGGCATCCTTTGGTAAGGCGGCGACCCCGTCAATATTGGGGGCTTACCGCTGGCTTTTATCAAGTTTGCGGATATACTATCACGAGTGTATGTTTAATGTCAGGGTACCCGATAGGGGTAATACGGAGTGAGCCGATGGTACGCAGGACGAAGGAAGAAGCATTGGCGACTCGCGATAGCATCTTGGATGCCGCAGAACACTTGTTTGTTAAGCAGGGTGTCGCCGGCACCACATTGCAGCATATCGCAAGCGCCGCGGGGGTGACGCGCGGTGCGATCTACTGGCATTTCCTCGATAAAGGGGCCATGTTCAACGCCATGATGGAGCGGGTCAAGATGCCGCTCGAGGCGGCGCGACAGTTGCTTCAGGAGAATAATCCGATGACCCCGCTGGAGGCGCTGCGTGAACACATCATGGCCGTGTTCAGGGTCACGGTGGACGACCCCCAGGCGCGCCGGGTGTTTGAGATCGCCACCCTCAAGATCGAATTCATCGACGAAATGGTGGCCGTGCGCGAACGCCGCAAGCAAAACCAGGAGCTATGGATGGCCCGCACGGAAACCGCCATTCGCGAAGGCATTGCAGCGGGGGAAGTGAGAGAAGGTGTCGACCCGCTGGCGGTGGCGCTGGGGCTATGGGCGATTCTTGACGGCCTGTTGCGGGCCTGGCTGCTCGATCAGCAGGCGTTTGACCTGATGAAGATGGGGGCGGAGATTGTGGACACGCATTTGGCGTGTCTGAAGGCGTAAAAAATGGCGGCCTGAAAAGCAGCGGGCACTGGCCCTGCGGGCCTGGGCGGCCCCGCCTGTCCCCATTTTTCCGGCACCACTGGAGCGCGAGCTCACCAATAATCGTCCTGCCACAAGCTCACGCTTGATTGGTACAGGAAAAATGGGGACAGGTCCGCAGGACCAGTCCCCGGTCTTAACGCAGCGCGGTCACCATCTGCTTCAATTTCCCCGCATCGGCGCAGAACGCCCGGATTCCTTCGGCCAGTTTCTCGGTCGCCATCGCATCTTCATTCATCATGAAGCGGAAGGTTTTTTCGTCGATCGACACTTTTTCGATCGTCGACGCTGGCGCGGAACCGCCCAGCTTGCGTTCCACCGTCTCATTGCTGTCGGCCATCTTCTGCAGCAGGTCGGGGGCGATGGTGAGCAGGTCGCAGCCGGCCAGTTCCAGGATTTGCGAGACGTTGCGGAAGCTTGCGCCCATCACTTCGGTCTTGTAGCCGAACTTGCGGTAGTACTGATAGATTCGCTTGACCGACTGCACGCCCGGATCGTCCGCACCGGTGTAATCGATGCCCGTCGATTTCTTGTACCAGTCGTAGATGCGGCCGACAAATGGCGAAATCAGCTGCACGTTGGCTTCCGCGCAGGCAATCGCCTGGGGCAGGGCGAACAGCAGCGTCATATTGCAGTGGATGCCTTCGCGCTCGAGGATCTCGGCGGCGCGGATGCCTTCCCAGGTCGAGGCGATCTTGATGAGGATGCGCTCGCGGCCGTATCCGGCCTGTTCGTACAGCGCGATCAGTTCGCGGCCCTTCGCCACATTGGCTTCCGTGTCGAACGAGAGGCGGGCGTCGATTTCGGTCGAGACGCGGCCCGGCACCAGTTTCAGGATTTCCACGCCAAACGCCACCAGCAGGCGGTCGATCACGTCGCCGGTCGACAGCGCGGGATTGTCGCGCACGGCCTGCTCGAGCAGGGGCCGGTATTCCGGCTTTTGCACGGCTTTGAGGATCAGGGAGGGATTGGTGGTCGCGTCACGCGGCGAGTACGCCTTGATCGACTGGAAATCGCCCGTGTCGGCGACGACGGTGGTGAATTGCTTGAACTGTTCGAGTTGATTCATGGCGCGCGCGCATCGTCAAAATTAAAAAGGGAAGCCATTGTACCAAGGCCCACCTTGATCGGCAGCCGCGATGGCGCGATGGCAATCGCGCGCGCCGGATATGTTGTCATCGTTACACTGAGGCAGAGAAACTTCACCAGATCGCCTATCCCCTCAGGAGAAACCCATGCAAGCATCGACCATCGCCAAAGCCATCCTCGCCCTCGCTACCAGCGCCGCCATGCTGAGCGCCCATGCGCAGACCCAGCCCACCCCGGTCGGCGAAGCCAATGACCACACCGCGGCCAACGCCGCCGTGCAGGGCACACCCAAGGTCAAAAACGCCACCAACAACGTCAATCCCGGCGTGGTGCCGCCAATGGTCGGCGAAGCCAACGACCAGACCTCGCCGAACGCCACCGTGCGTCCCGCCGGCAAAATGAAAGCGCCGAAAACCCGCACGAAATCGGCCAAGGCCAAAATGCCAGTGACGGGCGAGGCCAATGACCACTCATCGCCGGGTGCGACCACCGAAGCGGGCCAGGCTGCCAAGGAAGCCAAGGCGCCGGGCATGTAACAGCGCCAGCGTCTGATTCGCTTCACCCTCCCGCACGCTCCTGCTGCTCCAGACGTGGCCGCATCAAGCCCTCCAACCAGGCCATGAACACGCGCACCCGGCGCGGCTGCTGGCGGCGGTTGGCGTAGACCAGTGAAACCGGCATGGAGGGGGCGCGCAGATCCGGCAGCAGTTCGACCAGCGCGCCGCGTTCGATGTGCGCCAGCATGCCCGCCTCGGGCGCCTGGATGATGCCGATACCGGCCAGGCAGGCGGCCGTGTAGGCATCGGAATTATTCACGGTGAGCGCACCCGGCATGGCAAGCTGGCGGGCCCGGCCGCGGCCGTGGTCGACGTATTCAAAGCCGGCGTCGCGGCCGCCCAGGTTGCTGACGTAATGCACCAGCCGGTGACTGGCCAGGCCGGCCAGGTCCGCTGGCATGCCATGCGCGGCAATATAGCCGGGGCTGGCGCAGTTGATCATGCGGTAGTGGCCCAGCAGGCGGGCGATGTGGCGCGAGTCGCCCAGCACGCCCACCCGCAGCACGCAATCAAAGCCTTCGCGCACCAGGTCGACCCGGCGGTCGGTGCTGGACAGTTCGACCTGCAGGCCGGAGTGAACCGCCAGCAGCTCCGGCAGGCGAGGCAGCACGATATCGCGCGCCACCGCGCTGGGCATGTCCACCCGCAGGCGGCCCTGCACGGCGCCCTGGTCGTCGCGGAACAACTGCTGCACCTCGTCGAGGTCGGCCAGCACGTCCTTGCAGCGCTCATAAAACACCTGGCCGTCCTGGGTCATTTCCACCCGCCGCGTAGTCCGGTGCAGCAAGCGCGTGCCCATGTCCGCTTCCAGCTGCTGCACCGCGGCCGACACGCTGGCCTTGGGCAGGCCGAGGCTGACGGCGGCCTGGCTGAAGCTGGACAGTTCCGCAACGCGGACAAAGATGCGCATGGCGTCGACCTGGTGCATGGCAAACCCGATTGTATATTGTGGCTGGACAGTGTAACTGAATCTGCTGGCTTTATCGGCGCAGATCGTTCCAATACACTGGATCTACTTTCAACAGGGAGCCATCATGAACGTCACCACTACCACTGCCCAGCCACGCAAGCTTGCCATCGTCACCGGCGGCAGCCGGGGCCTGGGCCGCAGCGCCGTGCAGCACCTGGCGCGCGACGGCGTCGACAGCATTTTTACTTATCACAGCAATGCAGCTGAAGCGCAGCGCGTCGTCGCGCTGGCGAAAGAGGCGGGCGCCAGTGCGATTGCCGTGCAGCTCGACACCAGCGCCAGCGCCGGTTTTGGCGCCTTTGCCGAACGCGTGCGCGGCGTGCTGGCCGAGCGGGGCGCCGCCGGCTTCGACTTCCTTGTCAATAACGCCGGCACGGGCCACCACGGCGCCATCGCCGAAACCACCGAAGCCCAGCTCGACGCGCTCTACGCGATTCACTTCAAGGGCGTGTTCCTGCTCACCCAGAAGCTGCTGCCCCTGATGGCTGACGGCGGGCGCATCGTCAATGTCTCGTCGGGCCTGACCCGCTTCACCCTGGCCGGCAGCGCGCCGTATGCGGCCATGAAGGGGGCGGTGGAAGTGCTGACCCGCTACCTGGCGGTGGAACTGGGCGCGCGCGGCATCGCGGTCAACACGCTCGCCCCCGGCGCCATCGCCACCGATTTTGGCGGCGGCAGGGTGCGCGACAACGAACAGCTCAACGAGCGCGTGGCCGGCATGACAGCATTGGGCCGGGTCGGTCTGCCCGACGATATCGGCGGCGCCATCGCCTCGCTGCTGCGCGAGGACAATCGCTGGATCAACGGCCAGCGGATTGAAGTCTCCGGCGGGATGAATTTATAAGGGCGTCCGACAAGACCTACTGCTGCAGCGGGCGCTGTGCGCGCAGCATCGCCTCGAGCTGCTCGATCCCGGCTGGCCGTCCAAGGAAATAGCCCTGGGCGTAATCGCAGCCCGCCGCGCGCATCAGCTCGAGCTGGGCGGCGGTCTCGATGCCTTCGACCACTACCTTCAGGCCAAGCCGGTGCGCCATCGCGACAATGGCTTCGCACAGGGCCAGTGCTTCGGCGTCGCGGTCGATATTGCTGACGAAGGCGCGGTCGATTTTCAGGTAGTCGATGTCGAACTTGCGCAGGTAGGCCAGCGAGGAGTAGCCGGTGCCGAAGTCGTCGAGTGCGATCTGCACGCCCGAAGCGCTAAAAGCGTGCAGCTTGGCGCGCACTTCGTCGGACAGGTCCAGCAACAGCCCTTCCGTGATCTCCAGCGTGATCGAGGAAGCAGGCAGGCCATGTTCGGCCAGGCGCGCCAGCCAGCGCGAGGTCAGATCGGCATCATTGAAGAATTGTACCGGCGAGACGTTGACGCTGATGTCGATGATGGCGCTGTCGTCGCCGCCTCCCGCTTCGCGCAGGCGCAGGGCGTCGTCCACGGCCTGGTTGAACACCCAGTCGCCGATTTCCAGTATCAGCCCGCTCGATTCGGCCAGCGGGATGAATTCGGCGGGGCTGACCATGCCGCGCTGGGGCGGATGCCAGCGCACCAGCGCCTCGGCCTTGTGCAGGCGGCCCGTGGCCAGTTCGAAAATCGGCTGATAGAGCAGGGCGAACTGGCGCCCGGCCAGGGCGTGGCGCAAGCCATTGGTGAGCACGGCGCGCTGGTGGGCCGCATCCTGCAGGCTTTGGTGGAAGTAGCAGTAGCGATTGCGCCCGCCCCGCTTGGCCGCGTACATGGCCTGGTCGGCGTGGCGCAGCAGTTCAGCCACCTCGATCCCGGCGTCGGGATAAAAGGCCACGCCGATGCTGGCCGAGATGAACACGCGGTCCAGGCCCAGCGCGAAGGCCGCACTGAGCGAGGCGATCAAGCCATCGAGCGCCTTGCCGATGTCGGCGGCGCCATCGGCGGGCAGGATGATGGCAAATTCGTCGCCGCCCAGGCGGGCCACGACGGCCGGTTCAGGATCGCCCGATCCGTCTGCCCGGTTGGCGAGGCTGTCGATGCTGGCGCCAATCCGCGCGGCCACCTGCACCAGCAGCGCGTCGCCTTTTTCATGGCCGAGGGTGTCGTTGACTTCCTTGAACTGGTCCAGGTCGATCAGCAGCAGCGCGAAGCGGGCCCCTTGCAGCCTGGCGCTGCCGATGCGCTCGGCCAGGCGGTCGACGAACATGCGCCGGTTCGGCAGGCTTGTCAGCGTGTCGTAGTGGGCCTGCTGCCAGATCAGGTCCTCGCGCCGGCGGTGCTCCGTTACGTCGCGGATGATGCCCAGCACGTGCGGCTGGCCGTCGATGTCGATCAGCTCTCCCGAGATCTCGCCGATGCGCTGTTCGCCCGAGCGGATGCGAAAGCGCGCCTCCAGGTTGCTGACCCGGCCGTGGCTGCGCATCAGCGCGAGGTAGCGCTCGCGCGCGTCCGCTTCCACCCACATATCGTGTTCCAGCGAGGAGTGGCCGATCAGGTCCGCGCGCGCGTAACCGGTCATGCGCGTGACGGAGTCGCTCACTTCAACGAACACGCCATCCCTGGCGCGGGTGATCATGATGGCGTCGGGACTGGCCCGGAAGGCGGCGGCAAATTTGCGCTCGGAGCCTTGCAGGGCTTCGATGGCGGCCATGCGCTGGGCCCAGGAGCGGCGCCGCATCACGAACAGGGCCACCACCATCAGTGAAAGCACCAGCCAGGCCAGCGCCATCATCAGCGCAAACCGCTGCCACTGCTGCAGCAGTTCGCCCAGCGAGCGGCGCGCCGTCAGCGTGATCTGCGGATACATGCCAAGCGGCTGCGACACCAGCAGCGCGTCCTGGCCATGGCTGGTGCCGGCCGCGCCCCGCGCCAGCGCCAGCGCCACCGCCTTGTCGCGCTGGACCTGGCCAATCATGGGATTGTCGCGCCGCGACGAGGCCAGCAAAATACCGTCGGCGCGGTACAGGTCAATCTGGCCGCCCTCGCCAAAATCGATCGCGCCCCACAGCTTTTCAAAGTAGGGCGGCTCAAGCGCCGCCGCCACCACGGCGACGATGGCGCCACCACTGTCGCGCACCGGATAGGCCGCGCTGATCAGCCACTTGCCCACGCTGCGGCTCCTGACTGGCACCCCCAGGTAAAAGCCGCTGCCCGGCTGCTGGCGGTAGACGGTGAAATAGTCACGGTCGGACAGATCGACCCCGAGATTGCCCATGTCGGTGTCGGCCATCAGCCGTCCCTGGGGATCGAGCACCCACAGGGCGCGCACGAACGGCAGGCCGGCCAGATGGCTGCGCAGCAGGACGTCGGTGCCCCGTTCGGCCAGTTTGCCTTCCTCATGCAGGTGCGCCAGTTGCGCGCTGATGAACTGCAGCTTCTGGTCGACGTTCTGGATGGTGCGCGCGCTTTGCTCGGCCACCACCGCGGCAATCGACCGGGTCAGCGTGGTTTCGGCAGCGATGGTGTCGGCGCGCGAAAACGCCAGCGCCGCCGCCAGCAGGGCTCCTGAGCCGGCGACGATCAATACCGCCAGGATGGTCTGGAAACGATCGTTCCCGCTTGACTTCACGCGCGCTCCTGTTGCTGGTCCGCCGGCGCTGCGGCGACCCTGAAAAATCCTGCCATGATACCTTCGCCTGAGTTTGGCACGGCTTATTTTGGCCTGCGCGGGGCGCGCATGCAACTGCCGCGCCACGGTGCGGCGATAATGCTTGACTCTGACCTTGCGTGAGGGTTCAGAGTGGTCTCAACGCCGATCGAACAGGAGATGACGATGTTGAAAGTAGGGGAGCTCGCTGCCCATGCCGGACTGACAATTCGCACCTTGCACCACTACGACAGCATTGGCCTGCTGCGTCCTTCGGCCCGTTCGCCCGCCGGCTACCGGCTGTACGACCGGGGCGATGTGGCGCGCCTCCAGCAAATCCAGGCCCTGCGCAAGCTGGGCATGGCGCTGGCCGGGATCGGCGCCTATCTCGACGGCCCGGAGGCTTCGCCGCTCGCCATCGTCACCCGCCAGCTGGCCGCCCTCGATCGCCAGATCGAGGACGCCCGCACGATGCGTGAGCAGCTGCTCGCGCTGCAGGGACAACTGGCGCGCGGCGAAATCCCGGACCTCGCCACCTGGCTGACCACTCTGGAGCACATGACCATGTACGACAAATATTTTACAAAGGAAGACCTGCAACGCCTGCCGATGGTGCAGGACCCCGCCCGCGCGGCCGCGGACTGGCAGCCGCTGGTGGCGCAGGTGGCCGCGCTGATGGCGGCCGGCGCCACGCTGCGTGACCCGTCCCTGCGCCCGCTGGCGCTGCGCTGGCTGGAACTGCTCGAGCGCAATACCGCGGGAGACAGCACTCTGCTGATGAAACTCGACGCCATGCACGCCAGCGAGCCATCCGTGCAGCACAGTAGCGGCATCTCGCCGGCCATGCGCGGTTTCATGATCGGGGCGATCGGCGAAGTGAAGATGGAAGCCTGGGCGCGCCACTTGACGGCCGCGGAACAGGCCACCATGCGCCGCCACATGGTCACCCGCGCCCAGGAATGGCGCCCGCTGGTGGCCGAAGTGCAGGCGCAGATGGTGCGCGACCCCTCTCCGCACACGCCCGCGGCGAGGGCACTGGGCGCGCGCTGGTTTGCCCTGTTCCAGGACATGGTGGGTACGGACCCGGAAACGGTGCCGCGCTTCAGGCAGGCGGTGGCCAGTGAACCCTTGCTGCGCCAGGGCCGCGCCATGACCGATGAAATGGTCGACTGGCTGCGCGCGGCCAGGACGTAAAGGGCGCCGCTTAAAAGTCGGTGGCGGCCATGAACGCCGCCACCAGCGCTTCCAGGCCCGCCTGGTCGGCCTCGTCGAATCGGTTCAGGGTGGGGCTGTCGATATCGAACACGCCCACCACCACGCCGTTCTGGATCAGGGGAATGACGATTTCCGCGTTCGAGGCGGAATCGCAGGCGATGTGGCCGGGGAAGGCATGGACGTCCGGCACCAGCATGGTCTTGCGCTGTGCTGCCGCCGCGCCGCAGACGCCCCGTCCATAAGGGATGCGCGCGCAGGCTACCTTGCCCTGGAAGGGGCCGACCAGCAGTTCCTGGCCGGCGCCGTCGCCGCCCCGGCTTGGCCGGGTCAAATAAAAGCCGGCCCAGTTCAGGTCCGCCACGGTGTCGTACACAAAGGCGGCGAACTGGGAGGCATTGGCCACCAGATCGCGCTCGCCTTCGAGGATGCTGGCAACCTGGCGGGCCAGCATGGCGTAATCGGGGGCGGTGGAGGCGGCGGGGGTGATGTGCATGGTATCGCTCGGTGATCGGTAATGGGGTATTTTACCGTCGCTGCGCTTTAACGATGGGATGGACCCCGTTTCAGGCCGCTGGCGGGCATGGAAAAATATTTTTTCAATATCGTGTAAGGGGCGCACAATGATCGGCGACTAACACTTCGACAACAAAGCGAAGGAGTGACGCCATGCCGACCCGCCCGACCCCGACCATCCACCCCCTGTGGATGCGCCTCACCCACTGGCTCAATGCAATCGCGGTCCTCATCATGATTGGCAGCGGCTGGCGTATTTACAATGCCTCGCCGATTTTTTTCTTCTCCATTCCTGCCTCGATCACGATGGGCGGCTGGCTCGGTGGCGCCCTGCAGTGGCACTTCGCGGCCATGTGGCTGCTGGTGTTGAATGGTTTGCTGTACCTGGTGTTGTGCGTGCTGACGGGGCGCTTTCGCAACAAGCTGCTGCCTTTTAGCCCCGCTGCCTTCATTGCCGATGCCCGATCCGCGCTGGCCGGCAAGCTGGCGCACGCTGACCTGAGCCACTACAACGCCGTGCAGAAGCTGGCGTATCTCGCCATCATCGCCGACCTGGTCGTGCTGGTGCTGTCAGGCCTGGCGATCTGGAAGTCGGTGCAGTTCCCCCTGCTGCGCACCCTGATGGGCGGCTACGACACGGCCCGCGTGGTGCACTTCCTGGCGATGGCCTTTGCGGTCGCCTTCATCGCCATCCACCTCGTCATGGTCGCGCTGGTGCCGCGCACCCTGGTGGCCATGGTACGCGGCCGCTGAATCGAAGGAGACCATCATGATCCGCAAAATCAAGCTGCTGTTCCCCCACGAGCAGGAGATCATCAAGGACGCGACCAGGCTGCTGGGCGGCCTGCAGAATCCTTCACGCCGCCTGTTCGGCACGCGTGCCCTGACGCTGGGCGGCCTGTCGATGCTCAGTGGCTGCTCGCTGTCCGACAGCGAGTCGGTCGAGACCATGCTCAAGACCATGTCGCGTTTTAACGATGGGGTGCAGGGCTGGCTGTTCGATCCCACCCGCCTGGCGCCCACCTACGATGACTCGATGATCACGCGCCCGTTTCCCTTCAACGCCTTCTATGCCGAAAGCGAGGTGCCGGACATCGAGGACGACTACACGCTGGCGCTGTCGGGCATGGTCGCCGATAAAAAGGCGTGGACCCTGCCAGCGCTGTACGCGCTGCCGCAGACGGCCCAGATCACGCGCCATATCTGCGTGGAAGGCTGGAGCGCCATCGGCAAGTGGGGCGGGGTGCCGTTCCGCGATTTTTTGAAGCGGGTCGGCGCTGACACCACCGCAAAATACGTCGGCTTCAAATGCGCCGACGATTATTTCACCAGCATCGACATGGCCACGGCCCTGCATCCCCAGACCCTGCTCACTTTTACTTATGACGGCCAGCGCCTGCCCGCAAAGTATGGCTACCCGATGAAGCTGCGCATGCCCACCAAGCTGGGATACAAGAATCCGAAACACATCACCGAGATCTTCGTCACCAATACCTACCCGGGCGGCTACTGGGAAGATCAGGGATACAACTGGTTTGGCGGCTCGTGATCACGAGCCATTGGAAGGGCACCGTTTGGCGTGCATATAACTGAGGAGATGGCAATGAAAGCAGCAATCAAGGCAATGATGGTAGCGGTTCTGGCGATGTCGGGCGCGGGCGTGATGGCGCAGGATGCGATGAAAAACGACGCCATGAAAAAAGAGCCGGCGAAAAGCGACGCCATGGCCCACGATGCAATGGGCAAGGACGCCATGGGCAAGGACGCCATGGCGAAGCCGGCCAAGAAAAAGGCGGCGAAAAAGCATGACGCCATGGCCGATGGCATGGCCAAGGACGGCATGGCCAAGGACGGCATGAAAAAGGATGAGATGAAAAAGGACGAGATGAAAAAATAAGGCAAGGGTGGGGGTGGCCGCCCCCCCGTTCGCGCGGCCACCGTATCGCTGCAGCAGCGCGGTGCTTTTACGCCGCCTTTTTTTCGTCCGCCCGCAAGGTCAGCACTTGTACCCCGCTGCTGGTGACGGCCACGGTGTGCTCGAACTGGGCGGACAGCTTGCCGTCGACGGTGACGACGGTCCAGCCATCGTCTTCGGTCTCGACTTCCTCGCTGCCCTGATTGAGCATCGGCTCGATCGTAAACACCATGCCTTCGCGTAGCAGCAGGCCGGTTTTTGGTTTGCCCCAGTGGAGCACCTGCGGTTCCTCGTGCATTTCGCGGCCGATGCCGTGGCCGCAGTATTCGCGCACCACCGTGTAGCCGTGGCGGCGGGCGTGGCTTTCAATGGCGTGGCCGACGTCGCCCAGGCGCGCGCCGGGACGCACCGCCTTGATGCCCTGCCACAGCGCCTCGTACGTCACCTGCACCAGGCGCTTCGCCGCGGGCGTCACCTCGCCCACCAGGTAGGTCTTGCTGGAGTCGGCGATGTAGCCGTTCTTTTCCAGGGTGATGTCGAAGTTGACGATGTCGCCGCGTTGCAGGATGTCGGCGGTGGAGGGTACGCCGTGGCACACAACACTGTTTCGCGAGGCGTTCAGGGCGTACTCGAAACCGTACTGCCCTTTGCTGGCGGGGCGCGACTGCAGGTCATCGACGATGAAGGCGTCCACCAGGTCGTTGACCTGCATGGTCGACATGCCGATCAGGTCCAGCTGGTCGAGCCGGGCAAATACCTGGGCCAGCAGCTTGCCCGCCTGGGCCATCAGGGCGATTTCGCCGGCCTGCTTGATGGTCTGCGCCCGGCTCATCGCGACGCCACCAGCACGGCATCCTCCATCACCCCGGCCGCACGCATTTCGCGGGCCACGATGTCGTTAAAACTCATTGTCGGGTGCATCTCGCACAGCATGCCCACCTTGATCCAGAACGCGGCTTGCGCATTGATCGACCGGCACGACACCGTGCTCGCCTTGCGCAACTGGTCGTGCAGCTCGTTGTCGATGTTGACGATGCCCATTTTAATGCTCCATATATGAATCGTGTATGGAGTGTACATGGTTCGAATATTTTGAGCAATATTTGGGCGGGTTGACAAAGTGATCATGCGAACTATATTGAATGAGCCCATGCATTGCGGATGAGGCCGGTCTGTTTTGACGGGCGCCTTTCATCTTTCCCACCTGCGGAGCCACCATGAACGAATCAGAGCGCCATGCCGGAATGCCTGCATCAGACCTTGCCGAAATTGTCCACGCCCGCCGCCGCTTCCTGCGCTACCTGGCGGGCAGTCCCCTGTTCGCCAACGCCGGCGGGATGGGCTCACTGGCCGCACTGCTGGCGACCATGCCGGGCGCCGCGCTGGCGCAAAGCTATGACGTGCTGCGGGCGCAGACCCGCAAAGTGGGCGAGATCATCGAGGCGCCCGAGGATGCCCTCGAGGTGATGGATTTCGAGGCGGCCGCGAAAAAAGCGCTGCCGCCGGCCCACTTCGGCTATCTGGCCACGGGCGTCGACAACGACGCCACCTTGCGGGCCAATCACGAAGACTACGCAAAGATTCGCATCAAGGTCAAACGCCTGGTCGACGCCCGCAAGATCGACACCCGCCTGACCCTGTTCGGCACCCAGTACAACAGCCCGATTTTCCTCTCGCCCGTCAGCAGCCAGGGCGCGTTTCACGCCGAAGCCGAACTGGCGGTGGCGCGCGCGGCGGGTGCGAAGAAAATGCACATGATCCTCTCCACGGTGGGCAACAGCGCCATCGCCGATGTCTCGAAAGCGCATGGCTCGCCCGTCTGGCTGCAGTTGTACCCGACCGACGACTGGAACGTGACGATGGCCCTGATCAAAAAAGCCGAGGACGCCGGCACCCCGGCCCTGATGCTGACGGTGGACCGCCAGGGCGGGCGCAACACCGAGACCCTGTTCCGGCTGCGCCGCCAGGACGACCGCACCTGCGTCGCCTGCCACAAGGGCGGCTTTACCAACGAGGTCTCGCGCAAGCCCATGTTCGCCGGTGTCGACGTCTCCCACGTGGGCAATCTGTACGGCACCGGCATGACCTGGGACTTCGTCAAGAAGCTCCAGAGCGTGACGAAAATGAAGCTGCTGCTCAAGGGGATCGTCACCCCGGAAGATGCGGCGCTGGCCGTCAAGGCCGGTGTCGACGGCATCCTCGTATCGAATCACGGCGGGCGCGCCGAGGAAAGCCTGCAATCGACCATCGGCGTGCTCGGTCCCATCGTCAAGGTCGTCAACGGGCGCATCCCAGTGCTGGTCGACGGCGGCATACGGCGCGGTACCGACGTCTATAAAGCGCTGGCCATGGGCGCCACCGCAGTGGGCATCGGCCGGCCCTATTGCTGGGGCCTGGCGGCGTTTGGCGAACCGGGCGTCGCGGCCGTGCTCAACATCCTGGAAACCGAATTCGAGACCATCATGCGGCAGGCGGGGGCGGTCAATCTCAAGCAGATCACGTCGGCGTCGATCGTCAGTGATTTGTTGGTGGCGAGCCGGTGAATTGCCGGTGAATCAAAATGGGCTGAACGCCCCCGAGGCGAAGCATGCTCCAAATCGGGTTTGCGTACGCCTGGAAAAATCATCTGGCTCTGCCAGTGATTTTTTCGCCCGTTCAATCCACACAAAAGTAGGTTTTTACTTTTGTGTGCTCAGCCGATAAACGAGTCAAACTGCATGTCGAATTCCTGGAGCGCCTTCTGGGCGTTCTGCATCTTCTTGCGGAAGTCCGGTCCACGCTGGATCGCCAGGCCGACGGCCAGCACGTCGATCACCACCAGGTAGGCCAGGCGCGCCGAGATGGGGGTGTAGGGATCGGTGTTGAAAATCAGGTCGATCGGAATGAGCACGGTGGCCAGTTCGGCCAGCGGGGTGCCCGAGGGGGCCAGCACGATCACGTCGGCGCCGCCGCGGCGGGCCAGTTTGACGGAGCGCAGCAGGGCAGGGCTGTTGCCGCGCTGGCTGATGGCGACGACGGCGTCGCCTTCGCGCAGCAGGGCGGCGGCGATGCTGTGGATGCTGGGGTCGGCGTAGGCGACCGTGGGCACGCCCGAGCGGAAGAACTTGTGCTGGGCGTCGGCGGCGACGATGCCGGAGGTGCCCTGGCCGTAGAACTCGATCTTGCTGGCGCGCGCGAGGATGTCCAGCGCGCGCTGGATCGCTTCCGGATTGAGGTTGTTGCGCAGGTCGAGCAGGGTGTTGATCGAGCGGCTGCAGATCTTGTTGACCAGGTCCGCCGCCAGGTCGTCCTGGGCCGGCTGCTCGTTCGCGCCGGGCAGCGCCAGCGCCAGGCCCTGGGCCAGTTTCAGCTTGAACTCATGCCAGCCGTCGTAACCGAGGGTGCGGCAAAAACGCACCACCGTCGGCTCCGACACCTGGGCGTGGCGCGCCAGCGCCGTGATGTTCTGGCTGACGGTGGCGGACGGCTGGTCAAGCACCGCCAGCGCCACCTTGCGCTCGGATTTGGATAAGGAATCGAGCTGGGTGCGGATTGAATCTAACAGCACGTTATTCTCTTAAATCTCTGGGAGAGGTGAAGCAGGGAATTCGCGATGCACCGCATCGCGCCTGCGGAACGGTCCGGCCTTGCAAGGCCGGACTCCTTGCGCTCCATTATTTAGTCTTCAGGGAGCGCTTCTTCGCGCCACTGCAGACCATCACGCCCAATCAGTGCGCTGGCAGCAGCCGGTCCCCAGGTGCCTGACGTATAGGGAATCGGATTGGTATCATCCTGCTCCCAGTAGTCGAGAATCGGCTCGACCCAGTCCCAGGCCGCTTCCAGTTCGTCGCCGCGCATGAACAGGGTCAGTTGGCCGCGCAGGACGTCGAGCAGCAGGCGCTCGTAGGCGTCCATGCGCGGGGTCTTGAACTGCTCGTTGAAATCGAGTTCGAGCTCGGCCTGTTTCAGGCGCATCGAGTCGCCCGGGGTTTTGGCCATCAGGTTGAGCGACAGGCCTTCGTCCGGCTGCAGGCGGATTACCAGGCTATTCGGTTGAAAACTGCTGGTGGGCTGGTTGAAGATCGAATGGGGAATCGGCTTGAAGCGCACCACGATTTCGGCCAGGCGGTCGGCCATGCGTTTTCCCGTGCGCAGATAGAAGGGCACGCCGGCCCAGCGCCAGGTGTCGATTTCGGCCTTGAGTGCGACAAAGGTCTCGGTGGACGACTGGGCCGGCGCGTCCGGCTCGTCGCGGTAGCTGGGCACGGGCTGGCCGTCGACGTGGCCGGCGCGGTACTGGCCGCGCACGATATTTTGCGCCAGGGTGGTGGGCGTAAAGCGTTTCAGCGAGCGCAGCACCTGCAGCTTGGCGTCGCGCACGGCGTCGGGGGCAATCGAGGTGGGCGGCTCCATGGCGACGATACACAGCAGCTGCAGCAGGTGATTTTGCAGCATGTCGCGCAGCGCGCCCGAGGTGTCGTAGTAGCCCATGCGGTTGCCGACGCCGATCTTCTCGGCGATGGTGATCTGCACGTCGGAAATCCACTCGCGCCGCCACAGCGGTTCGAACAGGATGTTCCCGAAGCGCAGGGCCAGCAGGTTCTGCACCGTCTCCTTGCCCAGGTAGTGGTCGATCCGGTAGATCTGCGATTCGGCGAACACCTTGCCCACTTCAAAATTGATCTGCTTGGCCGATGCCAGGTCGCGCCCCAGCGGCTTTTCCAGCACCACGCGCGAGTTGGCCGTGGCCAGGCCGGTTTCCTTGAGGTTGTCGCAGATCTGCGCAAACAGGCTTGGTGGCGTGGCCAGGTAGTAGACCCGCGTCAGGGCCGGGTCGTCGCGCAGGGCTTCGACCAGGCCGCCGTAGGTGGCCACGTCGGTGGCGTTGAGCGAGACATAGACGATGCGCTTGATGAAGCTGGCGTACGCCTTTTCATCGGGCGCCTTGATGTAGGGCTTGGAGGTTTTCTCCACCTCGGCGAGGAAGGCGTCGGTGGTCCAGTCATGGCGGCCGACGCAGATGATGCGCGACGTGGCGGGCAGGTCGCCGCACTTGTGGCGCGAGTACATGGCCGGCAGGAGCTTGCGCATGGCGAGGTCGCCGGAGCCGCCAAACAGGACAAGGTCAAAATCGTTGAGTGCCATAGTAGTGTGTTCGCTTGTGATGGAGTGCCGGTGGATGATGCCGGGATCGACGCAGGTTTGGCGCACGCGTGGCGTCCGCGTTCGCGCGCAGGTACATGGCGTACTTTAGCAGCGGCCCTGGCAGTTTTTGTAAATTTACTACACGAATGCAAGCTTCGCAAGTAAATTTACTACGTTACGGTCGGGCGCTTACTGGCCGATCGCCGTTGTCGTCGGCAGGTGGATGGTAAAACTCGAGCCCCGGCCCACGCCGGCGCTGTCGACCGTCAGCGAGCCGCCATGCAATTCGACGATGCGGCGGGCGATGTACAGGCCCAGACCGAGTCCGCTGGCGTTGGCCTGGGTCTGGAGGGTAAAGGCGCCGAACACGTGCGGCAGGTCGGCCGGGGCGATGCCCTGGCCGCTGTCGCTGACGCGGATGCGCACCGCGTCGGCATCGCGCTGGATCACCACGCCGATGGCGCCGCCTTCGGGCGTGAACTTGATGGCGTTCAGGATCAGGTTCCACAGCACCTGCTGCAAGCGGCGCGGATCGGCGTCGATCAGGATATGGTCGCCGAAGTCGGAGGGCGCCACGGTAAAGGCGATGTGCTTTTCGTGGGCGTTCACTTCGATGGTGGAGACGGCGTCGCGCACGACGCGCCCGAGCGGCACGATGATGCGCTCGATCGACATGGTGCCGGTCAGGGTGCGCGCCGCATCGATCAGGTCTTCCACCATGGCCGCTTCCTGGCGCACGTGCACCTGCATGGCCTTCAAGGCCGTCTCCAGCGCGGGCGGCATGTTCTGCATGGTCTTGAGCAGCAGGTCGACCCGCATCGACAGGGCCGACAGGGGCGTGCGCATTTCGTGCGAGACGGTGGCGAGGAACAGGTCGCGGGTGCGGCTGACCCGGTTCAGTTCATCGATGGTGTCGCGCTGGGTGTCGAGCGAGCCGGCCAGGGTGCGCAGCAGTTCGCGAAAGGTCGACAGGCGCGCCTGCGTCAGGGGCGCTTCAAGCCGCACCTCGTTCCACAGGGCCTGGCCGGAGACGCCGACAAGATGGGCCAGCTGTTCGCAGGCCATGGGCGAACTGAAGTCGCGAAAGCCCCAGCCGAACACCAGCACCCCGTAGCGCTGGCCGGCGCGCGTGAGCGGCAGGCTGCACACCTGCATGCCATAAAAAAGCTCTTCGGCGCCATCTCGTCCGACCGCAGCCGCCGCGACCAGGCGGCGTTCGACGGCGGTGCCGGGACCGTCGTCATGCCACAGGGTCGAGGTGCCCAGGAAGCGCGCTGTGCGCGACGACAGCAGCGGCCCGACCTGGCGCGTCCCCGCGATGTCGTAGGCCGACACCGCCAGGCCGCTGGCCTGGCAAAACTGCAGCAGGGGCGCGCGCCATTCATCCCAATCCAGCTGGGACGAATGGGGGCGGGCGATCTGGATCACGAAGTCGCTTCGGTGTGCAGGTCGACCGACGGCGGCAGCTCTTCGCCTTGCGAGATGGCGACGTCGATGGCGGGACTGCGCCGCGTGGGCGAGCGTGACAGCAGGCTCGAATACGCCGAAAACGGCAGCTGCGGCACTGCGTTGGCGCGCGCCACGGCCGAGCCGTCTTCATCGAGCAGAGAGAGGCCCCCTTCGCGGATGACGTATTCGCGCGTCACCTGCAGGTTGCGGCTGCCGCGCACCTTTGGAATGGCAATCGCCCGGCGCAGCACCGTGGAGATCTCCACGTAATTGAGCAGGATGATGTTGTCGACCAGGTGCGAGCCCTTGAGTTCCTCGCTGATCTGCGACAGGCCCAGCAACTCCGGGCTCTCGTAATTGAAGAACACCGTGGCCAGGCGGTTCTTGAAATGGGTCGCCAGCGCGTACAGGTAGTCGGCCACTTCCGAGCGGCTGGTCATCTCGTACACGGCGACGGAATCAAATACGATGCAGTCGATGCCTTCCTGTTCCACCAGCTTGATGACGGCGTCGAAGTGCACGTCCAGTTCCAGTTCCAGCGGCGACTCGTACATCAGGAACAGTTCACCGCGCTCGCGCATGCCTTCCAGGTCGAAGCCGAGCGAGCTGGCGTTGCGGATCAACTGGCGGGGATGTTCGTCGAGCGTCACCAGCAGCGTCTTGTGGCCGGCCTTGACGGCGGCGGTGAGGAACTGCACCGACAGCACTGTCTTGCCGGTGCCGGAAATCCCGCTGACCATGGTAACCGAGCCTTCGTACAGGCCGCCGTCCATCAGCGCGTCGATGGCGGGCGCACCGACTGAAATGCGCTTGTCGGAGGTAGGCTGGTCGTTAAGCGTCAGGGGGCGCGACTGGGCGCGGCGGAACACGTGGATGCCCTGGTGCGGCTCGATGCGCATGGTGTGGCTGCCGCCGATGAAGTTCTGGCCGCGCGATTTCGACACCGTCAGGCGGCGCTCGACGCGGCGC
>JBJMVV010000368.1:0-31696 GCA_045810505.1 Massilia sp. | reverse complement strand
GCGCGAAACCAAGCTGCATTACATTGGCCTGCTGTCCGGCCACAAGCAGCCGGAACTGGCAGAGACGTTTTTCAATTCCGTCTGCTGCAACATCCTGCACCGCACCTACTTTCACAACGATTTCATTTTCGTGCGCCCGGTGGTGTCCACCGAATACATCGAGACGGAAGAGTTGCTGCCCACCTACCGCGTGTATTACCCCCACCAGGACGGCTTGCATTTCACTTTATTACGCATCGTCGGAAATTTTCAACTGGGGCGGCCCTTTGACGACCTCGAGCGCGACATCGGCCTGGTCGAGCAGCGTTTGGCCTTGATGTTCGCCACCGAGGCGCTGGAGCCGAACCATCACTTCCAGGTGCTGTCGAACCTGTTTTACCGGAACAAGGGCGCCTACATCGTTGGCAAGGCCATCAATGGTAACCGCGAAGTGCCGTTCATCATTCCGGTCCTGCACAACCATGACGGCAAGCTCGTCTTGGATGCCGTGTTGTATGAACAGGAGCACATCGCCGTGCTGTTCTCGTTTACGCGCGCTTACTTCCAGGTTGATATGGAAGTGCCCTCCGCTTACGTGCAGTTCCTGCGCGGCCTCATGCCGCACAAACCCAAGAGTGAAATCTATACCATCCTCGGCCTGCAAAAGCAGGGCAAGACCCTGTTTTACCGGGACTACCTCCAGCATTTGAAACACACGGCGGACCGCTTTGACATTGCGCCCGGCATCCGCGGCCTGGTCATGCTGGTGTTTGCCCTGCCCTCCTTCCCCTATGTATTCAAGGTGATCAAGGATGTCTTTCCGCCGCCAAAAGAAACCACGCGCGAGCAGGTCAAGCAGAAGTACCTGCTGGTAAAACATCACGACCGGGTCGGGCGCATGGCCGACACGCTCGAGTATTCCAAGGTCGCCTTTCCACTGGCCCGCTTTTCCGAAGAACTGCTGGCCGAACTGCAGCGCGAGGCGCCGTCCCAGGTGGAAATCGAAGGGCAGCAAATTGTGATTCGCCACCTGTATATTGAAAGACGCATGGTGCCGCTCAATATGTATCTGGCCAGCGCCCAGCAGGCGGGAGACACGGCCAGGATCGAGCACGGGGTGCGCGAATATGGCAACGCCATCAAGGAACTGGTCGCCGCCAATATCTTCCCGGGCGATATGCTGTATAAGAACTTCGGCGTGACGCGCCAGCAGCGCGTGGTGTTTTATGATTACGATGAAATCGAAACCATCACCGACTGCAATTTTCGCGACATCCCGCCGGCCCGTAACGAGGAAGATGAACTGTCCGCCGAACCCTGGTACCCCATCGGCAGGCACGACGTTTTCCCCGAACAGTTCGGCAGTTTTTTGCTCGGCAATGCTGCCATCCGGCCCATTTTTCTGGCCCACCACGCCGATTTGCTCACGCGCCAGTATTGGCAGGCGCGCAAGCAAAGCATACTCGACGGGCACGTCGAAGATGTGTATCCGTATCCGCAGTCGATTCGCTTCAGCAAGGAGCGGCGCGCCCAGGTGAGACCCCTCTGAGCGCGCCGCATTGAACCCGCTTTACCTTTTACGGATTTTTATCCCTCTTTTGGAGAACCACCATGAATGATCCAGTCGTTATCGTTGGCGCCGCCCGCACCCCCATGGGCGCTTTCCAGGGCGATTTCTCGTCCAAGAGCGCCAACGACCTGGGCGCTGTTGCCATCGCCGCAGCCGTCGAGCGCAGCGGCGTCGACAAGGACCTCGTCGAGCACGTCTATTTCGGCAACTGCCTGATGGCTGGCCAGGGCCAGGCCCCGGCGCGCCAGGCCCTGATCAAGGCCGGCCTGCCCATGAGCACGGGCGCCGTGACCCTGTCGAAAATGTGTGGTTCGGCCATGCAGACGACCATGATGGCGGTCGATTCACTGCTGGCCGGCAGCGCCGAAGTGATCGTCACGGGCGGCATGGAATCGATGACCAATGCGCCTTACCTGATTCCGAAAGCACGGGGCGGCTACCGCATCGGCCACGGCATGATGTACGACCACATGATGATGGACGGCCTGGAAGACGCTTACAGCAAGGATGAAAAGACCGGCGGCGGCCGCTCGATGGGCACGTTTGCAGAAGAGTGCGCCATGAAATATTCGTTCTCGCGTGAAGCGCAGGACGCCTTTGCCATCGAATCGGTCAAGCGCGCGCAAGCCGCCAACAACGACGGCAGCTTCGAGTGGGAAATCGCCCCCGTCACCGTGACCGGCCGCGCCGGCGACACCGTCATCAGCAAGGATGAAGGTCCGATGAAGGCCAAGCTCGACAAGATCCCGACCCTGCGTCCCGCGTTTAAAAAGGACGGCACCATCACCGCCGCTTCCTCGTCGTCCATCAACGACGGCGCCGCCGCGCTGGTGCTGATGCGTGAATCGACTGCCGTGAAACTGGGCCTCAAACCAATCGCCCGCGTCATTGCCCAGTCGACCCACGCGCAGGAACCCAACCTGTTCACCACCGCTCCCATCGGCGCGCTGCAAAAGCTGATGAAGAAAACCGGCTGGACCGCACAAAGCGTCGACCTGTTCGAGATCAATGAAGCCTTCGCTGCCGTCCCAATGGCCGCCATGCACGAAATGGACATCCCGCACAGCAAGGTCAACATCCACGGCGGCGCCTGCGCACTGGGCCACCCGATCGGCGCCTCGGGCGCCCGCATCATCGTGACCCTGCTGGGCGCGCTGAAGAAGACCGGCGGCAAGCGCGGCGTCGCATCGCTGTGCATCGGTGGCGGTGAGGCCACGGCAATGGCTTTTGAAATGGTGTAAGCCATGCCGACCGCCCTCATCCTCGGCGCTTCGCGCGGCATCGGCCATGAACTGGTGAAACAGTACCTGGCCGACGGCTGGCGCGTGATTGCCACCGCCCGCACTGCAGCACAGTGCGAGGCGCTGCGCACCATGGGGGCGGTCAGTTTCCCCCTCGACGTCACCAATGCAGAATCGGTGGCAGGCATGGGCTGGAATCTCGATGACGAAAAAGTCGAGGCCGCCTGGCTGGTGGCGGGCCTGTACGGTCCCCGCCACGACAGTTTTCCGACAGAGCAGGAGTTTGACGAAGTCATGCACACCAATGTGCTGGCCGCCATGCGCCTGCTGCCCCTGGTCGCGCCCATGGTGGCCAGCGCCCGGGGCAAACTCGCTGTCATTTCGTCCCGCATGGGCTCGATTGGCGAGCGCGCCGCCCCGAATGGCTCGCTGTACCGGGCCAGCAAGGCGGCATTGAATTCCGTATTAAAAGATGTGAGTCTGACGTTCGGCCCGCAAGGCGTCACCTGCGCCGCCTTTCACCCTGGCTGGGTGCAGACGGACATGGGCGGCGAAGGCGCGCAGTTGCCCGTGCAGCAAAGCGTGGCCGACCTGCGCCGCACCCTGGCCGGCCTGACGCCGGCTGACAATGGCGGCTTTTTTAATCACGATGGCAGCGTGATTGCCTGGTAGTTTTTGATCGATGCACAGCCCGGCGCCACGAGCGCGGCGCGGCTGCGCCCACTGAAAGTCCTTATGATATTGAACGAAGAACACCAGATGATCCGCGACGCCCTGCGCAGCTTTTCGCAGGAGAGACTGGCCCCGCAAGCGGCACGCTGGGACAAGGAAGCCCATTTTCCCGCGCAGGAATTGAAAGAGCTGGCCGAACTGGGCGCGTTTGGCGTGGCCGTGCCGGAAGCGCTGGGCGGCGCGGGCCTCGATTACCTGTCCCTGGCGCTGGTGCTGGAAGAAATCGCCGCCGGCGATGGCGGCACCTCGACCATCATCTCCGTCAACAACTGCCCCGTCTGCAGCATCGCGATGATGTATGCCAACGATGCGCAAAAAGAACAGTGGCTGCGCCCGCTCGCCCAAGGCAAGATGCTGGGCGCCTTTGCCCTCACTGAACCGCACACGGGCAGCGATGCTTCGGCCCTGCGCACCACCGCGACCCGCGATGGCGATCATTACGTCCTCAACGGCACCAAGCAATTCATCACCAGCGGCAAAAATGGCGACGTCGCCATCGTCATGGCCGTCACCGACAAGGCCGCCGGCAAACGCGGCATCAGCGCGTTCTGGGTGCCGACCAATACGCCCGGCTATATCGTGGCCGGACTGGAACACAAGATGGGCCAGCATTCCTCGGACACGGCGCAGATCCTGCTGGAGAACTGCCGCATCCCCGCCGAGAACCTGATTGGCGCCGAGGGACAGGGTTATAAAATTGCCCTGTCGGGTCTGGAAGGCGGCCGCATCGGCATTGCCTCCCAATCGGTCGGCATGGCCCGCGCCGCCTTTGAAGCGGCGCTCGTCTACGCGCGCGAGCGCGAAAGTTTTGGTACCCCCATTTTTGACCACCAGGCCGTGCAGTTCCGCCTGGCCGACATGGCCACCCGCATTGAAGCGGCCCGCCAGTTGATCTGGCACGCCGCCAGCATGAAGGACGCCGGCCTGCCCTGCCTGAAAGAAGCGGCGATGGCGAAACTGTTTGCTTCCGAAATGGCCGAGCAGGTGGTCTCGAGCGCCATGCAGATTTTTGGCGGCTACGGCTATGTCAGCGATTTTCCGATCGAGCGCATTTATCGGGATGTGCGCGTGTGCCAGATTTATGAGGGCACCAGCGATATTCAGAAAATTTTGATTGCTCGGGGGTTGTGATTGAAAGCGGCTGCTGAGGCCTGATGCTGTCAGGTTAAGTTATTCGTCTGACGAAATGCGAAAAATGGGACAGGCACCTCCGGCGCCAGTCCCACTGCTAATTATGGCGCTGCGACGCTTGCAGCAGGGGGGGACTGGCGCCAGCGGTGCCTGTCCCCATTTTTGCTTTACCTAAACAGCATCAGCCGCTGAGGCCGCCTTTTTTTCGCCGCCCCATTTTCTGGTATTTTCTGCGCTATGACAGAAATTACCCAACTCATCGCCACCATCAAGCGCCAGCTTAAATTGCAGGGCATCACCTACGCCCAGGTCGCCGTCGCGCTGGACTTGTCGGAAGCGAGCGTCAAGCGCCTGTTCGGCAACGGGCAGTTCACCCTGGAGCGCCTGGTCGCCCTATGCAATCTGCTGGGTTTTACCCTGGCTGAACTGAGCCTGGAGGCGGAAGCCGGCGGCACCCGCTTGCGCACCCTGGCGCCGGCGCAGGAAAAAGAACTGGTGTCGGATACGGGCCTGCTGCTGGTTGCCGTGTGCGCATTGAATCACTGGAGCATGGCCGATATCCTGGCCGTGTACAAGCTGAGTGAGACGGAAGTGCTGCAGCGCCTGCTGAAGCTTGATCGTCTTGGGGTGATCAGCCTGCAGCCAGGCAACCGCATCCGCCTGACGGTGGCGCGTGATTTCGACTGGCTGCCTGACGGTCCCATCCGCGGATTTTTCGAGGCAGAAGGCCTGCGCGAATTTCTCGACAGCCGTTTTGGCCAGGCCGGTGAATCACTCACCTTTGCGCACGGCATGCTCACTGAAGCGGCGCTCGACAAACTGCATGCCGAACTGCGACGGGTGCGCGCCGTGTTTGCTGAACTGCACGAAACGAGCCTGGCATCGCCCCTGCCAAAGCGGCGCGGTAGCGGTCTGCTGCTGGCCTTGCGCGAGTGGGAGCCGGCGCGTTTCACGGCCCTGCGCCGCTGAGAGACGCCGTCTTTCGCATCAGCCTGCTAGCCAGGCACCTGCCGCGTATCGTGCACCACCTGGCCCCTTTGCAGGGCAATCAAGCGGCTGGCGCTGGCCAGGGTTTCCGGCCGGTGGGCGATGATGATGCGGGTGATGTTCAGTTCAGCAATGGCCTGGTTGACGGCTTGCTCCAGCGCGACGTCAAGGGCGCTGGTCGCTTCGTCCAGGATCAGCACAGTGGGATGCTTGTACAGGGCGCGCGCCAGCAGCACCCGCTGCTTCTGGCCGCCCGACAGGCTGCTGCCCATGTCGGCAATGAGGGTGTCGTAGCCCATGCGCATGCGCCCGATGTCGGCGTGCACCTGCGCTAGCCGCGCGCATTGTTCGATGCGTTCCTGGTCGGGGCGGTCGGCATTGAAACAGATATTGTCTTTCAGTGAGCCGGCCAGCAGGACGTCGTCCTGCATGACGCAGGCCAGCATGCTGCGGTAGGCGCGCACCCCCAGTTGATCGATCGGCACCCCGCCGTAGCGGATCTGGCCCGCGCTGGGCGCGAGACTACCCAGCATCAGTTTGACCAGCGTGGTCTTGCCGCTGCCGGAGGCGCCGGCAATGGCGATGGAATCGCCCGGCTCGATGACCAGGTTAATGTTGTGCAAAATCCAGGGCTCGCTGGCGCTGTAGCGAAAGCTGACATTGATTAGTTCAATGCGGGGCAGCAGCGCCGCCATGTCGACCGCCTGCCCGCCTTCGGGCTCCGGTTCCGGCGCTTCGAGCACGATGTCGGCCAGTCGTTCGCAATACATCGACAGCATCTTGTAATCGATGGCCACATTGATGAGCGCGGCCATCCGGCTGGAAAACACGCCGCTGTAGGAAGTCAGGGCAAACAGCATGCCGACGGTGAACTCATTGGCCATGACCAAGCCCGCGCCCATCCACAATACCAGCGCGCCGGACAGGGCGGCAATCGCGCTGTTGAGGGTGGTGAACCAGAGATTCAGGTGCTGGGTGCGCACATTGCGGTTGACGGTGTCGACTTTCATGGCCAGCCAGCGGGCGCGGCGGTCGGGCTCCTTGCCGAACAGCTTGATGGGACCGATGGCGCGGATAGTTTCCATCAAACAGGTCTGCTCCCTGGCGGCCAGCGACATGCCCTCCAGGCTGGCGTTACGCAAGGGGTGGTAGGAGAGCAGCCGCACCATGGCGTACAGGATGATAGCGGCGACCACCACGGCGGTCAGGCGCCAGCTGTAGAGCAGCATCATCGACAGGGTCGCCAGCGCCATCACACCGTCGAGCACGGCGCCGACGGCGCGGGTGGTGAGCAGGTCCTGGATCGGGGTCACGGCGCCGAAGCGGGACAGGACATCGCCCAGCTGCCGTTTTTCAAACCAGCCCAGCGGCAGCTTGACGAGGCGGGTGAACACATCGGCCACCCACTGCACGTTTAAATGGGTGGTGACGTGCAGGATGGACCAGCCACGCAGCAGGGACAGGCCGTTTTGCGTCACCACCAGCAGCAGCAGGGCCAGTGCGATGACATCGCGCAGGCCGGTGTCGCTTGTCAGCAGTACTTCATCGACCATGTACTGGCTCAGCCTGGGTGCGGCCAGCCCCAGCATCTCGATGGCCAGCGCCATCGCAAACAGTTGCAGCAGCGACTGCCACCAGCCTTCCAGCTTGCCGATCATGCCGCGCAGGGAAATCTTGCGGCGTTCATCGGCCAATAAAAATTCAGTGCTGCGTTCGAACTCGAGCGCCTGCCCCGTGAAGCAGCGGCTCGCTTCGGCATACGTCAGGCGCCGCGCGCCCTGCGCCGGATCGTGGATGAGGACGTCCTTGGGACCGGCCTCGCACAGGACGACAAAATGGTTCAGGTTCCAGTGCAGGATGGCCGGCAGCTTCAGTTGCGGCAGTTCTTCCAGGTCGAGGGTGTAGGCAATGGTCGACAATTTGAGCTGGGCTGCCGCCTGGTCCAGGGTCTCGAAACTGGTGCCGCGCAAGGACGATGGAAAACGCGCCCGCAAGCTTGACAGGTCGGTGCGATAGCCGTGGTGGCAGGCCACCATCGCCAGGCACGCCAGGCCGCATTCGGCCGCTTCCGTTTGCAGAATCAGGGGCAGGCGCAGTGCAGACATGGCAACTCCCAAGTAACAAATGCTGTTGGCGCAGATCCAGGCGGCCGTGCCCCGGCAGGGGCAGGAGCAGGGCCGCGGCTGCTCAATCAGGCTGGCGCCATCAGCAGCGTGGCCTGCGCGGGCGCCGGTGCTGACGCGGCAGCGGCGCGCGGCGCCAGGTAAAAGCCGGTGGCCATGCGCCACGCCGCGAAGCCCATCAGCGCCAACAAGGGAAGCTCCCGCCAAAGGGGCCCGCAATGATTGCTGTGCCACTGCGATGAGGTCAGCAGCAAGACGTTGGCGCATTGCAGCTGCAAGGTCTGCTTGACGTTCAGGTAAAAGCGTAATCTCTTCATGTGATGCTCCTGGTTGTTGTTGATTGTTGGAGGTTGTGGGTTTTAAAAAGGTTTTTAGAAAGCAATTGGCCGATGACTATTTGGGATGGAAGCGGGTCTTGTCGGGAGAAAGGCACTGGCGCCACCACACGTACAGGCAGAGCGTGACGAAGATGCCGTAGCCGACGACGGCTGCAGGAGGCGACCCGAAAAACCAGCCCATCCGGTATGCAAAATAATAAAAAGGGATCGTGACCCAGGCGCCGCTGAGAAACATCAGATGCAGGCGTATCTCCTGGCGCAATTTTTTGCGAAGACTCATTGTCGGTTCCATCAATGCAGCCGGTCATGGGTGATAGACGTGCTGGGGCACGCGCTCGATGCCCAGGGCGGTGGCGCCCACCTGCTTGACATCCTCGATGATCTGAAACACCCCGCCCACGGCGGACTGCGCAAAGTCGCGCACGGTTTCGCTATGCTGGTAAGCCAGGGTGCCGATCGCGCCGCCGGCAAGCAGCGCACCGCTCACGCCCACGACGGCGCTCCCCATCAGGCCAGCAGCGCCCGCGCCCATCTCGCCCACGCCGGCCAGACCGCCGGCAGCCTCGATGGCAAAGCTGGCGCCTACTCCCTGACCGATAGCGGTGGCGAGCCCGCCCACCGCCCCCCCGGCAGCCAGGGTTTCCGTCAGCGACATGCCGTACAGGCCGGCCGCGCCGGATGGTGCGCAACTGGTGGCGCCCACGCCATTGCTATCGAAGTTCCCGCTGACCCCGCCATACTGGCCCACACTGAGACTGCTGCCGCCGAAATCGCCGCCACCGCCGTAGTCAGCCGCGTCCCAACTGCTCTCCCAGCTGTTGGCGCTACCATTGGCATTGATTACATATTCAGCGGTACCACCCGCAACACTGGCCAACATGGTTTTTTGCAGAACTTTCATTTAACGCTCCTATAGCAAGGCATTGCCGTACGCACCATTGCGTACGGCCCAACATGGCGCCGGCAAAGGGATTGTTGCCCCTCCGACCGGCGTCCAGATACAGTGAAAAAGCGCTGTCATGGCGCACGGCCTGGGGCGGCGCTGACCAGGGGATCGAACACCCACTCGATCAAGCGCCGGCGATCGTTGAAAATGTCCGCCTGCAAAGTCATGCCCGATTCAAACGGGATACGCTGCCCGTACTTGAGCAGGGCGTCGGTCGACAGGGCGACGGTGGCGCGGTACAGCATGGCCCCCGGCGCCGCGCCGGGCGGCAGATCCGTGATGGGGCTCAGTTCAACCTGCTCGACCGTACCGGCCACCAGGCCATATTTCTGGTATGGAAAGGCATCGATGCGCAACTGCACGTTCTGGCCGCGCCGGATCGATGCCTTCGCCTGCGACGGCACCAGCAGCTGCGCCTCGAGCACGGCCCCGGCCGGCAGGACGGTGGCCAGCATGGCGCCGGCGTTGACGTTTTGACCGACGCTGTAGGCAAAGGTGGTGACACGGCCAGCGGCCGGCGCCAGCACGGCGGTGGCGCGACGCCCTTCGTGCTCGGCCGCTTCCTGGGCCAGGGTGGCCAGGCTGGTACGCGCGTCTGCCTCGGCCGTGCGCGCCTGGCCCTCCAGCACGGCCTGTTCGCCCTTGATGCGTTCCAGCGCCTGCCGGGCCGTTTGCAGATTGATCGCCAGCGCGGCGCGCCTGGCCAGTTCGAGGTCGCGCGCGTTGGCGTATTGGGCCAGCACGGCGGCGGCCACGAAACCATGCCGGGCCAGCCGGGCGTACCGGGCGTGGTTGGCAGTGGCGCTGCGCACCATGGCGTCTTCGATAGTTAGGGCGCCCTGGTGGCTGGCCAGTTCCGCTTCGGCCAGTTCACGCTGGCGGCCCAGCGCGGCGCCCTGCTGGCGCAACTGTTCGGCGCTGGCGGCGCGGCGCAATTCCACCTGACGGCGCCGTTCGGCCAGCTGGACGCCGATTTTTTCATCGACCGAGCCACCCGCGCCCGTGCGTTCGGCGGAAATTTCAAACAGCAATTGCCCGGCCTTCACGCTATCGCCCTCGCGCACGTGGCGCGCGCTGATGCGGCCGGTTTGCGCCGCCACCACCTTGATGGCGCCGCCGGCGGGCGCGAGCAGACCGGTGACGCGCACCTTGCTGGTGTATTCGCCGCAAGCGAGCAGCAGCGCCAGCCCCAGCAACACCGCCGCGCCAAAGCGGGCGGCCACCCGCATCGGCACGGGCTGGGCCAGCACGATGGCGCCGGCACGGCGGCTGCGCATGGCTTCGATGACTTCGGGACGGATCGGGGCGAGTTCCATACGAATTTTTCAAAAGGCGTGCACGGGGGCAGCGCACCAGCGACTGGCGCGCCTGAACCACGGAAAAGAAAGGGGAAGACCGCCCGTCAGCGGGCGTGGCGTTGGCGCCCTTTTTCGGGCAAGCGCGCCGCCGGGTGGGTCGATTGAAGGCTGGCCAAGGTGCGAGCGCGGGGGGCTTTATTTAACGACAGCATCGTTAGCCTCTGGGAATGTTTGCGGCGGTTGCGCCCGTCGGTTTCGATCAGGAAAGTCGGGGCGGCCACCGGTTGGTGGATGAAGTTAATTTTGCTTCAACATTCCCCGCAGCTATTCGATACGCCTCAAGCGCGCGGGGGTTAGATCGCTGAACTAAAAAGGCGCTCAACAGTCCAACTTGTGCGCACGATACGCTCTCCATATAAATCGGTTATGTGGTTTTTTGATCGTTGCGCACATGCCGTCCACCATGTTTCCAAGGAAAAAGGTTTTTCTCAGGAAAACCCAACCGGGCAGCGCGTGGGCAGTTTTAAGGAAGCTCAGCTATCATGCGGCCCCGGCCACGATTCTTGTGGCGGGATGTCAATACAGTATTTGTTCACAACAGCCGGACTACACGATGGATGCACGCATGCAGGCGCCCGCGGAGGCGCGAACGAACCAGAAGCATTTTTTCCTGATCAACCTGCTCAAGGCCGGCGCGGCCCAACTGATCGTTTTGCATCATCTGGCCTTTTATGGCCCGATGGCCGATCAGGCGCGCGCACTCGTGCCCGATTTGATCGACTGGCTCTATCGCGATGCCCGTATTGCCGTGCAAGTGTTCCTGGTGATTGGCGGTTTTCTCGCCGCCAAGTCGCTCGCACCCAACGGTGGCCAGGCAGTGCGGGCCTCGCTGGCGGCGCCCCTGCAGCGCCTGTGGCGGCGCTATCTGAAACTGGCGCCGCCGTTTATCGCCGCCATCGTGCTGGCGGTGCTGGCGTCGAGCTGGGCGGGCGTGTGGATGAGCGATCCGTCCATCTCCCCGCCACCCACCTTTACTCAACTGGCGGCCCACGTGTTCCTGCTGCACGGGGTGCTGGGCATGGAATCGCTGTCGGCCGGCGCCTGGTACGTCGCCATCGACTTTCAGCTGTACGCGCTGCTGACCCTGCTGCTGTGGGCGGTCGGCCGCCTGGTGGGGTCAGCACGGGCGCCCCAGTGGCTGCTGCCGCTGCTGGTGCTTTGCGGGGTGTTCGCTTCGCTGTGCTACTTCAATCTCGACGCTGACTGGGACGTGTGGGCGCCCTACTTCTTCGGCGCCTACGGCCTGGGAGCGCTGGCCTGGTGGATCAGCGATCCGGAGCGCCTGCCGGGATCGCTGCGCTGGAGCTGGCTGCTGGCCCCCGCCGTGATTGCCCTGTCGATCGACTTCCGCAGCCGCATCGCCGTGGCCGCCATCACCGCCTGCGTGCTGGTGCTGTGCGGACGCAGCCGTCTTGACTTGCCGACGGCAGGCCCCGCCGCCCTGCTCAACCGGCTCGGCACGATTTCCTATTCGATCTTCCTGGTGCACTTTCCTGTCTGCCTGATGGTCAATGCCGCCTTCAGCCGTTTTGTCCCAGCCGAGCCGGAACTGCAGGTGGCCGGCATGGCGCTGGCCTGGCTTGCCAGCCTGGGCGCCGGCGCCCTGTTCCACCGCTGGGTCGAAACGCCGCTGGGCCGTCTGTTCAACACGCCGTTGCGGCCCATCTCGCCCCAGGCCGCGCGCCTGCTGCGCTTTGTGCCGATTGTGCCGGCCCAGCCGTTCGTGGTGTGGCGCCGCAGCTGATCTGCAATTTCGTGCGAGGCACACCGTCGCGACATTTCAATAAATGTTGAAATGTTGCGCGATTCCTATTATCATCGCTTCCATATTTATTGAAATATGGAATTAAAACCATGGAAACCGCCGAGGTTTTAACGGCCCTGTCCGCCATTGCCCAGGAAAGCCGGCTGGCGATTTTTCGCCTGCTGGTGCAAGTGGGGCCGCCCGGCCTGGCAGCAAGCAAAATTGCTGAGCAGCTCGACATCGCGCCGTCCTCGCTCTCGTTTCACCTCAAGGAACTCAGCCACGCCAAGTTGATCACCTCGCGCAGCGAGGGCCGCTTCGTCATTTATTCCACCGACGTCGTCGTGATGAACAATCTGATCGGCTACCTGACTGAAAACTGCTGCGGCGGCATCGCCTGCGGCCCCGCACCGACCTGCACGCCATGAACATCCTGTTTCTCTGCACGGGCAACTCCTGCCGCTCGATCCTGTCCGAAGCGACTTTTAATCACCTGGCGCCTGCGGGCCTGAAAGCCATCAGCGCGGGCAGCCAGCCGGCCGGCGCCCTGCATCCCCGCGCCCTGTCGCTGCTTCACAGCAAGGGCATCGCCACCGAGGGCTGTTTCAGCAAATCCTGGGACGACCTTGCCGTCACGCCCGACATCGTCGTCACCGTCTGCGGCAGCGCGGCTGGCGAAACCTGTCCGGCCTACCTGGGCCCCGTA
This sequence comes from Massilia sp., assembly GCA_045810505.1. Lineage (GTDB taxonomy): Bacteria > Pseudomonadota > Gammaproteobacteria > Burkholderiales > Burkholderiaceae_D > JAFCUW01. The sequence goes on along the minus strand of JBJMVV010000368.1, from coordinate 18,841 downwards.
TTGCGCACCCACTGGGGCGTGGACGATCCCAGTCACGTGGTGGGCAGCGACGCTGCAGTGACACGGGCGTTTGAAGCGGCCTACGCCCTGATCCGCGCCCGCATCGAAGCCTTCCTGGCCTTGCCGCTAAACGAACTGGCCGCCGACCGCGTTCGCTTCAAGGCCGCGCTCGACCACATCGGCGCCATCAGCGCCTGAAAGCCACACCTTGCTGCTCGCCTGCCTGATTTTTGTCGCCACCCTCAGCCTCGTCATCTGGCAGCCGCGCGGCCTGGGCATTGGCTGGAGCGCCTGCGCCGGCGCGCTCATCGCCCTGCTGGCCGGGGTGATTCACCTGGCCGACATCCCCGTCGTCTGGCACATCGTCTGGAACGCCACCGCCACCTTTGTCGCCGTCATCATCATCAGCCTGCTGCTCGACAAGGCCGGCTTTTTCGAGTGGGCCGCGCTGCACGTGGCGCGCTGGGGTGCCGGCAATGGCCGGCGACTGTTCGTGCTGCTGGTGCTGCTCGGCGCCGCCGTGGCGGCCCTGTTCGCCAACGATGGCGCCGCACTGATCCTGACTCCCATCGTGATTGCCATGTTGCGCGCCCTGCGCCTGTCCAGCAGGTCGACGCTCGCCTTCGTGATGGCGGCCGGTTTTATTGCGGACACGGCCAGCTTGCCTCTGGTGGTGTCGAACCTCGTCAATATTGTTTCGGCAGACTTTTTCAAGCTGGGCTTTGCGTCCTACGCCGCAGTGATGATCCCCGTCGACCTAGCCGCCGTCGCCGCCACCCTTGCCATGTTGCTCTGGTTCTTCCGCAAGGATATTCCAGCGACCTACGATGTGGCCCAGCTTCAACTGCCCGCTGCCGCCATCCATGACCGCGCCACCTTCATGATGGGCTGGTGGGTGCTGGGCTTGTTGCTGATTGGCTTTTTTGGCCTGGAACGCCTGGGCGTGCCCATCAGCCTGGTCGCCGCCGCCGGTGCGGCCCTGCTCCTCCTCGTCGCCGCGCGCGGCCCGGCCATTTCCACCCGCGCCGTGCTGGCCAGCGCACCCTGGCAGGTGGTGACGTTTTCGCTTGGCATGTACCTGGTCGTCTACGGCCTGCGCAATGCAGGTTTGACGGCGGTCCTCACGGGCCTACTCGACGCCTGTGCCCGCCACGGCGTCTGGGGCGCCGCGCTGGGTACGGGTTTGATGACCGCCCTGCTCTCGTCAATCATGAACAATATGCCGACCGTCCTGGTGGGCGCCCTGTCGATCGACGCCACCACGGCCCAGGGCGCCGTCCGCGAGGCGATGATCTATGCCAACGTGATTGGCAGCGACCTGGGCCCGAAGATCACCCCCATCGGTAGCCTGGCCACCCTGCTCTGGCTGCATGTCCTCAAGAGCAAGCAGATGCGCATTTCGTGGGGCTACTATTTCCGCGTCGGCGTGACGCTCACCGTGCCGATCCTCTTGATCACCCTGTCTGCGCTGGCCCTGCGCCTGGCCTGAAGGAACCCGTATGAACCCGATTCCCGACCTGCCGAATATCCATCCCGCCCAGCTCGATCTGCCCACCCTGGACAAGCTGGCGCCCGTTGGCGACCTCGACCATCCGCCCCGCATCCTGATGCTGTACGGCTCCCTGCGCGAGCGCTCCTTCAGCCGCTTTCTGACGGAAGAGGCAGCGCGCATCCTCGAGCATTTTGGCGCCGAGGTCAAAATTTTTGATCCGACGGCGCTGCCGATGGCCGGCAGCGTGCCCGAAGACCATCCCAAAGTGGCCGAACTGCGCGCGCTGTGCCTGTGGTCGGAAGGCCAGGTCTGGTGCAGTCCGGAACGCCATGGGGCCATTACGGCCGTGATGAAAAACCAGATCGACTGGATTCCCCTTGAGATGGGCGCGCTGCGTCCCAGCCAGGGCCGCACCCTGGCCGTGATGCAAGTATGCGGCGGTTCGCAATCCTTCAACGTCGTCAACACCCTGCGCCTGCTGGGCCGCTGGATGCGCATGCTCACCATCCCGAACCAGTCCTCGGTGCCGATGGCCTACAAGGAATTCGACGAGGCGGGCCGCATGCGCCCGTCCGGCTACTACGAGCGGGTGGTGGACGTCATGGAAGAATTATTCAAGATGACCTTGCTGCTGCGGGGCCGCAGCGACTATTTGACGGACCGCTACAGCGAGCGCAATGAGCGCGCCCAGCGGGCCATCAACCGGCAGATCGAGCGGATCTGATGCCGGCGACGGTCGGTTAAAATCATCTCCCAGCCATTCCGCCGAAAGCCTGCCGTGTCGAACCTGAATTTTTCCCAGCCGCTCATTTCCGACGACGCCATCCGCGCCATGGCCGACACGATGCGCAGTGGCTGGATCGCCAGCGGGCCGCGCGTGCTGGCCTTCGAGCAAGCCCTGTCGGCCAGCTTTGGCGGGCGTCCGACCCGCACTGTCACCTCTGCGACTGGCGCGATGGAACTGGCGCTGCTGGCCTGCGACATCGGCGCTGGTGACGAAGTGATCACCTCGACGCAAAGTTTTTTCTCGACCATGAACATGATCGTCAAAGTCGGCGCGCGGCCGGTGTTTGTCGACTGCGATCTGGTAACGCGTGCCATCGACTTGAAGCAGGTAGAAGCTGCTATCACACCGCGCACAAAAGCCATCGTCCCCACCCATTTTCCCGGTGCACTGGGCGATATGGACGCTTTGTATGCATTGGCGCGCCGTCATGGCTTGCGCGTGATCGAGGACGCCGCGCTGGTGCAGGGTTCACTGTGGCAGGGTCAGGCGATTGGCGGCTTTGGCGACATCGCCACCTTCAGCTTCCACCCGAACAAAAACATGACGACCATCGAAGGCGGGGCAATTGTCGTCGCCGATGAGGCGATGGCGAAACGCGTCGAGACCTTGCGCTTTCACGGCATCGAGCGCTTGCCGGACACCACCCGCGACGTGGTGCAGGCCAGCGGCAAATACAATATGTCAGATGTGTCGGCGGCAATCGGCCTGGTGCAACTGGCCCAGTTGCCCGACTTTCTCACGACGCGGCGCCGCCTGGCCGATACCTACTTCGACCAGTTCCCCGCCATCGAACACGCCGTCCTGCCGCCCCAGGGCGTTGCAGACCAAAGCTGGAATATGTTCTGCGTGCTGCTGCCGTTTGATGCATTGGGGATCAGCCGCCAGGCCTTCCGCGCTGCCCTGCAGGCACGCGGCATTGCAACGGGCTTGTCGTATGAACCGTCACACCTGACGACACTCGGCCGCAGCCTCGGCTATCGCGACGGCCAGTTCCCCCATGCCGAAAGAATCGGCCGTGAAACGGTGACCCTGCCGCTGCATTGCGCGATGACGAGCGATGATGTCGCGCGCGTCACCTTGACTGTAAAAACCGTGATCGATCAGGCGCAGGCAGCCAGCCGATAGCACGCCTCGTTGGCGCTCGGTCCACGCGACAGGCTGGCCAGCACCGACATCGGCTGCTCTTCGCCCAGTAAATGGATCATGGCGGGCACGTCCATGCCGTGGATCGCGGCCTGAAACTGCCGGATCAGTTCGCGCGACAGCTTTTCAGCGGGATCCACGCCGGCCTCGCGTTCGCGCAGGCGCCTGCGCGCGCGGGCCAGGTGTTGGCGAGCAGTGACCGCCTTGATGCCGAGGGCGGCGGCAATATCGGCGTGCTGGCGTTCGAACACTTCATGCAATATCAAGGTCTGGCGTTCGGCCGGCGACAGGCAGGCCAGCATCCGCGCCAGCGCTTCGCCCACTTCCGCGCGCCTGATCAGCGCCTGTTCGGGGGAGTTGTCGGATGCCGCCTCGGGCAGGGCCTGCAGCGCCAGCGCTTCGCGGGCGCGACGGCGCAGGCGGTCGATTGACTGGTGCTGGACGATGGTTGTCAGCCAGGCAGCGGGACTGGCGATCGCCGCCTGATTGGCGCTGCGCCACTTGATAAAGCAATCCTGCACCACGTCTTCCGCCTCGGCCCTGCTGCCGACGATGCGGCTGCTGATGGCGTGCAGGCGCGGACGCAGTTGTTCGAACAGGGCGGTGCTGGCTGGATCCTGCATGAGCTTCTCCCATATAAGTGCTTGCGCCGTTGACGCGCGGCGGGCCGCAAACGTGACACCAGGCTTATTTATTTTTTCGGCGTCACACCAGGCGGTGCATAAAGCGTCAAGGCGGCAGTACAGACACTTTACCGCGAAAAGGACCGCCATGATCCAAGCAACGCCAAACGCGCTGGGCCTCGTGCCCACCGTCATCGAACAAACGGGCCGGGGCGAACGCGCCTTCGATATTTATTCACGCCTGTTAAAAGAACGGGTAATTTTCCTGGTCGGCGAGGTGACGGAGCAATCGGCCAACCTGATCGTCGCCCAGTTGCTGTTCCTGGAATCGGATAATCCCGACAAGGACATTTCCCTGTATATCAATTCGCCGGGCGGCTCGGTGTATGCGGGCCTGGCCGTCTACGACACCATGCAATTCATCAAGCCGGACGTCTCCACCCTGTGCACGGGCTTTGCCGCCAGCATGGGCTCCTTTTTACTGGCGGCGGGCGCAAAGGGCAAGCGCTATTCCCTGCCCAATGCCCGCATCATGATCCACCAGCCCAGCGGCGGCTCGCAAGGCAAGGCGTCCGACATTGAAATCCAGGCCCGCGAAGTGCTGTACCTGCGCCACCGTCTCAACAGCATCTACGCGGAGCGCACGGGGCAGCCACTGGAAAAAATTGAAAAGGATTCCGACCGGGACAATTTCATGTCGGCCACGCAGGGGGTGGAGTATGGCTTGATTGACCGGGTACTAACGACGCGCGAAAACGGCCGCTAAAAAAAAGAAGCCGGATCGTAATCCGGCTTCTTCAGGGTGCTCAGGCGATTACTGGGTAATCACGCTGACCTTATCCACCACAAACGACGTCTGCAGCGATGCATCTTCCGTCATGGCAAACGACAGGGTCACGGTCTGGCCCTTGTACGGCAACAGGCTGAACGAGCGGATCTGGTAGCCGGCCGCCTTGTTCACGTTGCTGTAGGTGGCCAGGGTGCCCAGCACGGCGCCGCTGCTGTTTTTCACCGTCACGACCAGCTTGTCGTAGGCGGTGGTCCCCGTCTCGGCCGTGTCGATGTGCAGCGCAAAACTCAGGTTGGCGGAGGTGGCCGTCGAGGGGATCACCACTGGCTGGGTGATGGTCTCGCTGGCCGTTGTGCCGTTGCCGCCGAGCCAGGCGAAGCGGGTGCCGTCATAGGCCGTCTGGCCGCTGTAGGCGCCGATCACGCCGGTGGTGCCCGACCAGCCCGTGGTGCTGGACTCGAAGCTGCCGTTGGTGACGCGCTCCGTGCTGCCGCCTGTGGACGACACGGTCAGCGTTGCCGCGGCCGACGTTGCCGTGGTCGGCGTGGTGGCCGAATCCGTCACCTTGGCGCTGAAGGTGGCGCCGTTGTCGGCCGCCTGTGCCACCAGGCTGTAGCTCGCTGCAGTGGCGCCCGAGATGGCGGCGCCGTTGCGCAGCCACTGATACTTGTAGGGCGCCGTGCCGCCGGTGGCGGTGACTGAGAAGTTGGCCGTCGAGCCAGCCGCCACCGTCACGCTGGACGGATTCGAGCTGATCGACACGCCGCTGCCACCAGATGCTTCCGGCACGTCGGCGCCGACATTGATGGCGGCGTAGGCGCGCTGCACGGCAATGGCTTCTTTCGAGCCCACGCCATACAGTTCCTGGGCGGCAGCGAGGACCTTGTTGCGCGCGTCGGCGTAATTGGTCGAGGCGGTGAACTTGGTGGTGGCGGCGCGGAACCAGATCCGGTACGCCTTGTCGTTGCCGATACCCGTCATGGCCAGCGGCGCCTGCTTCAGGTAGGACGAGTAGTAATCGCTCGTCGAGCTCGAATTGGAACCCTGCGACAGGAAATAGAACATGCGGTTGTTCGGGCCGGACGAGTAGTGCACGTCGAGGTTGCCAACGGTGCTGCTCCAGGCGTTCGGCGAGGAACCGTCCTTGCTTGGCTTGTAGAGGTAACGCAGCGGCGTGCCGGTCTTGCTGATCTCGCGGCCCATCACCCAGTCGTTGCCGGCCGGGATGACGGTGCCGGTGCCGCCGTTGCGGGCATAGGCTTCCACCATCTCGCCGCTGATGTCCGAGCTCGACTCATTCAGGCCACCCGATTCGCCGGAGTAGGTCAGATTGGAGGTGGCGGCGGTGACGCCGTGGCCCATCTCGTGGCCGATCACGTCAATCGAACCGAGGCTGTTGAACGAGGAGCCGTCGCCGATGTACATGCAGCGGCAGGTGTCGTCATAGTAGGCGTTGTCGTAGGCCGTGTTGACGTGGGCGGCGATGTAGGTCGCCGTGTTGTTGCCGTCCAGCGACTGCCAGCCGAGGGTGTTCTTCAGCATGTCGTAGGTGTTCATCAAGCCCCACAGCGCGTTGACGGCAGCCGTCTGGCCGTTGGCGTTGGTGGTGGAACCGCCGGCGATGTATTGCTGGCCGTCGCCCCAGGTGTTGGTGCTGTTGGTGTAGATGGCGCCGGCAGTGGTGCCGTGGTTGGCGTTGGTGATGGCCATGCCGCCGTAGGTGCCGCCCACGCCGCGGGTGGCGTCTTTCATGATGTAGCTGCTGCCCGACAGGCTCGTGCTGATCGGCACGGTGCCGTTGTACTGGCTGTAGCCGGTGCCGACCACCGTGTGCAGGGCCGACCATTGCTTGATGACGTGGCCATCGTTGGCGCTGATGATGGTGTCGTGATAGACGGGACGGTTGCCGGACGTGACCAGGCGCGTCTTGACCAGGTAGGCCAGTTCGTAGCCCTGCACCTGTTCGACCAGGTCCATGGCGTTCAGTTCCGCGTCGGTTTTATTGACGGCCGAAGCGATGCGCACCATCGAGGTGACGGGATAGACGATCAGCTCGGCCTTGGCTTTTTCAGACTCACCACTGTAGGGGCCGATGGCATTGGTGACGCGGGCGATGGCGTCTGCCTGCGACAGCGAAGGGTGGACGTTAAAACTCGAGAAGCGTCCGCCCATCTTGCCGGCGGCGGCGCCGTAGCCAAGGCCGTTGCGGCGCTCGGAGACGGATTCGCTGACGATCTTGCCCACTTCATTGGTGACGACCACGGATTCCGAATGGAACACGCGCACGCCCTTGTAAGTGTGGCCCAGGCGGGTGACGGAGGAACCGCGCACGCCGGGGTGGAAGGCTTCCAGGCTGTAACCGTGATCGCTGTCGAGGCCGCGCTTGGCGTGACCGGCAGCAAGTTTGTTGGCGACGGCATTGGCGGCGCCGGATTTAAGGGCGGCAATGGACTCGGCGGAATTGGCGGCATCGGCGACCGGGCCGCCCATCAGTTGGTGCGCGGCGGTGGCGTCGGCCAGGAAGAGCATCGGCAAGCTGGCGATGCTGGCGGCAAGCAGGGTTTTCCGTAAATTCAATTTTATCTCCGTCTTATAAGAGTGATCAAACGTTGGCGCCTGTCGGCGAACCAGGCGGCCCGATGGTGCCTGCACAAAACCGTATTTATTACTCGCGGGACCGTCGAGGAAACCGAACATATGCCCGTATTTGCACCAAGTCAAAAAACTCCCGAATTTGGACGGTTTGCCGATAAATGTTCAGTTCTAGACATTTTGTCGGGTAAATTGTTCAATAAGTGACGCGGATCACCATTCAATGTTTAGTTAATAATTATTATATTTACATGATCGAAGCGGCGTTAAATCGTGCGCCAAGGCATTGAAAAAGCTGAAATACTGAACCGGCAAACTTGCCTCTGCGCAGGTAAAAACGCCGTGATTCCGGGCAGTTTGACTGTGGCCAAACTGCGACGATTACGCAAATGGCATAGACAAGCCGATTACAGCCGCTTTGATAAGCAGCGGGCCTGATGACTGTCAAATTTTTCGCCCATTTCAGATTTTGCCGAACATAGTTCCGCCGAAACCCCGTGTTTTTAGCAAGCTTTGTCATATATGCATGTCAGCTCATGCGCCGCGGTTTTTTTGTGAAATCAGCCAATGATTTTCGGAAACAACTGCTTGCAATTCGATTGCAATTTTTATTGAGCGCGGTCTACACTGGATAAAAGTTTCCGACAGAAATGTCAGGAAACGTCGATATCAAGCGCGCGGAGTTCACTCCACCACAGCGCTCACAACGGGAAAAATCATGTGTCATCCAACGTACCTGCCAACAGTCGACGCGTCGCCGCCGTCCGTGCCGCGATGGCGGCTTCCCTGTCCCGCCCGCTAACGCCTCGCCGGCGTCCGCGCAAGCCTGATGCTTGCGCAGGCGGCGCCCTGGCCGCGCGCAGTGTTGTCGACTGCGTCGTGGCCGCGCCTTGACTTGCCGTTTGTACCTGTCCCGCCAGCCGCGCGCCCGGGAGATCGGATTACCATGCTATCGATCGCCAATAAAGTTGAGCAATACGTTTCGGAGTCGCCCTTTCTTACCGAGGGCATTGCCACCGGTCTCATCAACCTGTCCGAACTGGCGCGCCAGATGCGTCCCCAGCTTGAATCGGATCTGTGGAAACCGGTCGGCCAGGCCGCCGTCGTGATGGCCCTGCGCCGCATTTCAGAACGCCTGCCCCACACGGAATTGTCGCAGCCGATCCTGATCGCGCCCCGCCTGGGCGAACTGACCACGCGCGCCGATCTGACCATTTCGACTTACCGCCTGGCCGACAGCAGCAATGAATGCCAGCGCCAGCTGCTGGCCCTGGCCGCACCCCACGACGGCGGCTTTGTCTCCGTCACGCGGGGCGTGCACGAAATGCTGGTGGTGTGCAGCAGCCCCCTGCTGCACCTGGTCGAGCAGGCTTTCGGCCACGAGCGCTTGCTGGCGCGGGTGGAAAACCTGACGGCGCTGACCTTGCGGCTCAATCCCGAAACGCGCAAAACCCCAGGCGTTTATCACGCCGTGCTGAAAAAGCTGGCGTGGGACAAGATCGCCGTCGTCAACATGATGTGCACCTTTTCCGAGTTGACGATTTTGCTCGAGCAATCGCAAACGGGCGCGGCGTTTTCTGTGCTGTCGCAAATTGTCGGCCACTAGCATGCCAGGCCCCAACGCCCTCAGTTACCGCAAGCCCCAACTGGGCCGCGATTACTGGGTGTGCGACGACATCCTGCCCGATCCTGTTAGCGTCTCGCAGCGCTGCTTTGCGCACACGCAATGGGAACTGGGCGCGCCGCACCGGCCGGAACCGTGGCCCGGCATGCGCGCCGCCGGCGCCTTGCTTCCCGATGAGCTGGCGCTGGTGGAAGCCTGGGTGAAAAAAGTGACGGGTGCAAAAAAACTGTGGCAGGAGGCGACGCCGGAAGGGGCCACCTTGAATCACAACTACGCCCAGTTGGTCGGCATGGCCGAGTCAGGCCCCCGTCCCCACACGGATTCGCGCAAGCTGTGCCGTTACGCCGCCGTGATCTATCTGAGCCCGCAAGCAGAGCCCGACGGCGGCACCTCGTTTTACCGCCAGCGTTTTGCTGATGGCAGACTGGGCGGCAATATCTGCAGCCCGCCCCACGCCAACCTGCGCGAGGCCCTCGGCGTCAAAGGTTTGCCGCTCGAGGCCTGGGTCGAGGAAACCCGCATCGACAACAAGTTCAACCGCATGCTCCTGTACCGGGCCAACCTGGTGCACTCGGCCAGCAGCTATTTTGGCTTCGATCATCACGAAAAACGGATGACGGCCGTGTTTTTCTGGATGGCCTGATTTGGCTCACCCTCAGCTCACCCTCAGCTGACCCCGGCTTCCAGCAAAGTAATCGTCTGCCGTTCGGTATCGAGCGTTGCGCGCACGCCCACCGGCAAGGTGAATTGATTGCGGATGTGGCCAATCGAATAGCCCGTCACTGCAGGGATGCGCAGGGGCTGCAAATGGATGTCGAGCGTTTCGTCGAGGGTCAGCGAGATGTCTTCGTGACCGGGCCCGCAGTTGTCGCAGATGCCGATGATGAGGCCCGCGGCATTCTTGAAACCGACCGACAGATTGAGCTGCGTCATCCAGCGGTCGAGCCGGTAGGGCGCTTCGTTGACTTCTTCGAGATACAAGAGGCTGTCGCGAAAATCGGCCGCATACGGCGTGCCGGCCAGCGCCGCCACCATGCTCAAGTTACCGCCAATCAGACGTCCCGTTGCCACGCCCGCGTGCACGGTGCGGATGGCGTAATGGGGTTCTTCGGCGGCGCGGCGGGCGTTTTCCATTGCCATCGGAATGGTGTAGCGGGGCACCGGGTCCATCAGCACTGCCAGCATGTGCTCGGTGGCGTAAGTTGACGGGGTAGAACTGGCGACGGGTCCGTGAAACGTCACCAGGCCGGCATGGCGCAGGATCGCCAGGTGCAGGGCCGTGATATCCGAGTAGCCCAGCAAAATTTTCGGATTGGCGCGGATCAGCTGGTAGTCGATGTGATTGAGCAGGGAAATCGCGCCGGAGCCGCCGCGGATGCACCACAGGGCCTTGATGTCCGGGTCGGCAAACATGCCGTGCAGATCGGCCAGGCGCTGCTCGACGGAGCCGGCGTAGTTGCCGTGCACTTCACGCAGATTCTTGCCCAGCGCAACCTTGAAACCCAGGCTTTCAATCCGGGCCACGGCCTTTTCAATCGATGCGTCGCTGGTGTGGCCGGACGGCGCGATCAGTCCGATGAGATCGCCTTCGCGCAGGCGGGGCGGTTTGATGAGGGGCAAGGACATGGCGGGGGAACGGCGACGGGGAGCCGCCTGCACGGGCAAGGCGGCCCCGGCCAGGGTGGCGGCAAGGGCGCTGCCGAAGCGGCGTCGGCTTGATGCGGAATCTGGCATGGTCGCTTATCAGGAGTAAATAAAAAAATCGGCGGTGCTGCAAGGCAGCCCGCCGACCTCAAGTATATGTGCGATCCGCCGTCGCCGGCGGACCACCGCATCATTTAAAACGTGTACTTGGCCTGGACGGTCAAGGTACGGCCACGCGGATCGGCCACCCGTGGATCCCAGCCGGCGCCAACCACTTCGTCGACGTTGTGGGCCGTGAACGGCGGATCGACGTTGAACAGGTTGGAAATCGTGCCCGTGATGGTGATGTTCTTCCAACCCGTGTAGGTGCCCGACAGATCGTAGGTGATGTAGTTGTCCACGCGCGGGTTGAAGCCCGGTGGCGGGGTCGACTTGCCGCCGTCAGGCAACTGGTCGTTGTAGCCGGTCGAGAAGTTCTGCGCCAGGATACCGCTCCAGTCGCCCTTCGTCACCGTCAGGGTCGAGCGGGTTTTCCAGCGCAGGTACAGATCGCGCGTGAAGAACTGGCCTACGTATTCCTTGTAAGGCTGGCCGCTGATTTCGGCAAACTTGAAGCTCTGGGTGTAGGTGCCGTCTACTGCCGCGACCCATTTGTACGTATCCCAGGTGCCGTTGCCGCGCACGCTGATATCGGCGCCGCGCGTCTTGGCGCCGCCGGCGTTGATCCAGCCCGCCGTCACGTAGGCAATGGTGTTGTCCGGATTGCGCACGATGTTACCCGGCAGCAGAGCTGCGTTTTGCAGGATGATCTGCGGGGTGCGGTTAAGGATCTTGTCAGCCGTGTTGATGGCCCAGTAATCGAGCGATGCCGACATATTGCGGGTCGGCTCGATCACGAAGCCGATGCTGCCCTGCTTGGACGTTTCGGGACGCAGGTTCGGATTGCCACCCGAGAAGTAATTCAGGCGGGGAATTGCGCAGAAGGCAGGATTGCCTGGATTGGCTGGGCAGCCGATCGGATCGGTGATGCCGTTTGGCAGTTCCTGCAGCAACTGGGCCGAGTACAGCTGGGTAAAGCTCGGGGCCAGAAAACCCTTGTTGGCCGAACCGCGGAACAGCAGCCAGTTGACCGGCTCGAAGCGGAACGACACTTTTGGATTAGTGGTCGCTCCGATCAGGCTGTAATCGTCGCGGCGCACGGCCAATTGCACTTCCAGCGATTTGACGATCGGCACGATCAACTCGCCATAGAAGGCCTTGATATTACGGTTGGCCGTGTTCAGGGCCGCATTGCCGGGCGAGAGCAGGATCTGGGTCGCATCGACGTCCTGGGCAAAGCCGTAGCCTTCGCGGCGCAGGTCCATGCCGACCGCGCCAGACAGCGGGCCGGCAGGCAGGGCGAACAGTTCTCCCGAGATATTCGCGTCGACCTGGGTCAAAGTGGTGCGGCCGTGCTGGAAGTGGCCACGGTACTTGGTCGCTTCAGTGGCGGCAATCGCGGCCGGCGACTGGCTGCCATCGAGCGAGAACGGATTGACGATGCCGGAACCGAGCACCTTGTAGAAGTCGTTGGTGTAGACGTAGCCGTCGGTCAGGTCGGTCTGGGTCTTGCTGTAGGCGCGCGAAACGCCGGCGCGGTAATCCCAGCGTCCGCCCAGGGTGCCTTCGATGCCCACCAGCAGGCGCGCATTGTCCGTCGTGTTTTCCTGGGTGCGGTTGCCGGCGATGTTGGCGCGCCACTTGTAGATGATGGGCTTGGTCTTGTCGAAGCTGGGGATATACGCCGACAGGTCCTGGTAATAGGCGCCGCCCACCGGATAGGCATTGCCGGCGGCCAGCGAAGTCGAGATCTGCACGGGGGTCAGCTCGGACGTCACGCGCGCGCGCGAAGCCAGGGTTTCAACGAAGACCTTGGTGTCCGCGTTGATCTGGAAGGTGGCGCGGCCCAGGGCATTGATGCGGTCGACCGGTGGCGCCATGACGTAATCGCCGCCGTAATCGTAGGCGCAGGAATAGGTGCTGCGCAGCGGCGAGGTGACGTTGGCCCACAAGTTCGTCGCGTACTGGCTCATGCCCTTGACGGTGTTGCACTTGCCTTGCAAGCTGAGCAGGCCCGCCTGCAGGTACTTGTTCGGATCGCCAGGCATGGTGAAGTTCGCGCCCAGCGCTGTGCCCGCGCCCGTCAGCTGGTTGGCAAACGGCGTGCCGGTGGTGTCGGGCGAGAGGCCGCGCGCAGGCTGGTAGCCGTTAGCGAAGGAGCGCTCGTTCGAGGAGAGCTTGTCGTTGCTGTCGACGGTAACGCTGAACAGAGCGTTATAGCGGTCGGTATCGAGGTTGCCGCGGCCGATCAGCAGCGAACCACGGCGCTGGGTACCGCCGCCTTCCTGGGTGAAGGAACCGGTGCCGGAAACTTCGTTGCCGACGTAGTTGGTGCGCAAAATAAAGTTGACCACGCCGCCGATGGCGTCGGTGCCGTAGATGGCCGAGGCGCCGTCTTTGAGGATCTCGACGCGGGCGATGGCGCCCAGCGGAATCGAGTTCAGGTCGACTGCCTTGCCGGAACCGCCGTGGGTGGCGATGCGGCGGCCGTTCAACAGCACCAGGGTGCTGTTCGGGCCCAGGCCGCGCAGGGAGGCAAACGAAGCGCCCCCACTGACGCGGTCGGCGTCGGCGCCGAACACGTTGTTGCCGGAGGTGGCGTTATCAGCGCCCGTGCCGTTGGCCGAAATGGTGCGGATCAGCTGCTCGGCGCTGGTGATGCCCTGCTTTTGCATGTCTTCAAAGGTGATGACCTGGATGGGCAGAGCACCCTCCTTGGCAATGCGCTTGATGCTCGAGCCGGTAATTTCGACGCGCTGCATCTGCTGCTGCGCTTGCTGCACTTCCTGTGCGGCGACGGGGCCGACGACGCCGATCAGGGCGATCAGGTGGGCAAGTTTCTTTAACTTCAAGGGGGTTCTCCTAGGCGCTTGAGGGCTATCCAGATAGTGGGAAAGCGGTATCTTTTTCGTAATGTCTTTGCATTACGTTAATGTGACAATTTGAGAGTAAGCGCAGCCGCTTTCTAGCATCCAATGAATTAAGCAAAGGCGCTTATAACTTTTTGGAATGCGATGAAAGACAACTTTATGCAAACTGTTTGCCGTCCCAAGCGGGCCGCCCCTAGCGAGCCGCGCCAGCGGCCCGGTTTCGGGCCGCTTCATCGACGTCCAGATAACGCCAATTAGTGAATTCAACGGGGTGGCGCTTGTAGTTTTTAAGCCACGCTTGGGTCAGGTCGGCGGAGATTACCTGGCTCAGCGGCACCCACGGGTTGTAGGCATGGATGAGCTGGTTCATCTCCAGATACAGTTGCTGGCGCGCCGGCGAATCGGGCAGCTTGCGGGCTTGTTCGTAGCGCTCGTTATAAGCGGGTAAATTAAAACGGGCGTAGTTGGCGCGGCCGCTGTTGGGGCCGTACAGCAACTGGTAAAAATTGTCGCCGTCGGGGAAGTCAGCGATCCAGTTACTCTCGAACATCTGCACCTTGCCCAGCCGCGAAGCCTTGATGATCTCCGTCTTCTTGTCGGTGACGAACACCACGCGCAGGCCGATGGCATTGAGGTTCTTGCGCCACAATTCGTCGCGCAGCCGTCCACCCGCGGTCGCTTCGCTGTGCATGCGCAGGGTCAGCGGCGTGTTTTGCGGCGTTCTCCTGAAACCGTCCGGATCGCGCTGCTTGTAGCCGTAGCGGTCCAGCAGGGCGTTGGCCAGCGCCGGATCGTAGGGCACGGGGCTGCGGTAGGCCGGATCATAGCCCAGCACATTGGGCGGCAGCGGCGACTGCGCCTTGATGGCAAAGCCTTTCTTTAACAGCGCGATGTCTTCCGGGCTGTTGTAGCCGAGCGAAATGGCGCGGCGCAGGGCGACCTTTTCCTTGCTGTAGCCACCCAGCACCGGGTCGTCCATGTTCATCCACATGTAATAGGTCTGCATCACGGGAAAGCGCGCCAACTGGATCCCGCGCGCGGCCAGGGCCGGTTTCAGTTTGCCGTCAGAGATCACCATGTCCGTCATCGACTCGGGCACCTGCTCCAGGTAATCGTATTCGCCATTCAGGAAGCCCAGCATGCGGCCCTGAAATTCCTCGGCGATTTTAATTTCCACCCGGTCCACCAGCGGCAGACGTTGATTGGCCAGCGCCGCCGCGATGGTGCGGTCGGCCGGATTGACGGGCTCGGCCGCCTGGAACACGGCGGTGGAGGCAGGATTAGCCAGCAGGGTGATCTTGTCGCTGCGCTTCCACTCGCCCAGCATGAAGGGCCCCGTGCCGACCGGGTGGTTGCCGACCTGGTTCGGATAAGCCTCCACCACTTCGCGCGCCACCACGCTTGACGCGGGCGTGGCCAGATAAAACAGGAAATTGTTATCGGGCGCGGACAGGGTGATCCGTAAAGTAAATTTGTCGGGCGCGGCCAGGCCGGCGATCGGCGTGGCGTAACTGAACTTGTCGCGCCAGGCCTGGTCACCGGCCAGCTTGCCCTCAAACAGGCTCAGCCAGGGCGACTTGATGGCGGGGTCGTACAGGCGGGTGAGGCTGTAGACATAATCGGCCGCCGTGACTTCCCGGCGCGCCCCTTTAAAAGCCGGATCGGGCGTGAAGTAGATTCCGGGGCGAATTTTGAAGGTGTAGACGAGGCCGTCTGCGC
The DNA here is from genome assembly GCA_045810505.1 of Massilia sp. Classification (GTDB taxonomy): domain Bacteria; phylum Pseudomonadota; class Gammaproteobacteria; order Burkholderiales; family Burkholderiaceae_D; genus JAFCUW01. The sequence goes on along the minus strand of JBJMVV010000368.1, from coordinate 3,458 downwards.
TGACGCTCGGCATGGCGACCGTCGTGTTGGGACGCAATTTGACGGGGCGGGCCAGGTAGTCGTAGCGCAGCAGGGGATCGAACAGGTTTTCGAGCAGGCTCAGGGAAGCGATGTCGGAGGCGACTGCGGGGTCTAGGCCGGTTTCGCTGGTCGACAGGAACATGTGGAGGGTTTTGGGGGCGGCTTGCGCGAAGGTGGCGCAGGCGAGCAGCAAAACGGCGGTCAGGTGCTTCAGGGTCATGAGCGGCATCATAAGCGAAAAGAAGGGGGGTCTGGCACTCGATGCCTTTCGCGGCCCGGCCTGACCCCGTTTTAAATTTGCCGCAAACCTAAAACAGGGACAGGCACCAAGTGCCAGTCCCACCCTCCGCTTGACGATAACTTTTTAGCATGACCCGCAAGCATTCTTTCATCAGGTGAACTTGTGCTCGGCATATACTCTTTGCTGATCCTTCAGCACACATTAACTTCATGGCCCTCAATTACATCTGGTGCGGTTTTTTTATCATCGGCTTCATCGCGGCCATCGCCCAGTGGATTTTTTTGGGCGACACAGAAATCTTCAAGCGCATTGTCGATGGCACCTTTGACTCGGCCAAGTCGGGCGTGATGGACATTGCCCTGCCCCTCGCCGGGGTGATGACCTTGTGGCTGGGCATCATGAACATCGGCGAAAAGGCGGGCGTAGTGGGCTGGCTGGCGAAAGTGATCGCGCCCTTCTTTTCTCGCATCTTCCCCGAGGTGCCGAAAGACCACCCCGCGACGGGCCACATGGTGATGAATTTCTCGGCCAACCTGCTGGGCCTGGACAATGCGGCCACCCCATTTGGCCTGAAGGCGATGGAAAGCCTGCAAACCCTGAATCCCCAAAAGGACACGGCGAGCAATGCCCAGATCATGTTCCTGGTGCTGCACACCTCCGGCCTGACCCTGATCCCGCTCGCCATCATGGCGCAGCGCGCCATCCTCGGCGCCAAGGATCCTTCCGACATTTTTATCCCCTGCCTGGTCGCCACCTACGTCGCGACCCTGACCGGCATCATCGCCGTCTCGATCCGCCAGCGCATCAACCTGCTCAATGGCGTGGTGCTGGCCTGGCTGGGCGGGATGACGGGGGCGATTGCCCTGATGATCTGGTATTTCACCAACTACCTGAGCAAGCAGGAGATCGAACTGGTCTCGAAAGTGTTCAGCAACCTGACCCTGTTTTCCATCATCATCATTTTCATCGTCGGGGCATTGCGCAAGCGGGTCAATGTCTACGACGCGTTCATTGAAGGCGCCAAGGGCGGCATCCAGACCTCGCTCACCATCATCCCGTATCTCGTCGGCATGCTCGTGGCGATCAGCGTGTTCCGAAATTCCGGCGTGCTGGGCTACATCGTCAGCGCCATGAACTGGGTCTTCGTCCACCTGGGCGTGAACACGGATTTCACGCCGGCCCTGCCGACCGCCCTCATGAAACCGCTGTCGGGCAGCGGCTCGAAGGCCATGATGATCGACGCCATGCGCACCTACGGCGTGGACTCGTTTGTCGGCCGCCTGTCCGCCGTATTCCAGGGCTCGGCCGATACGACTTTTTATATCGTCGCCCTGTATTTTGGTTCCGTCGGCATCCGCAAGACCCGCTACGCCATTTCGTGCGGCCTCATTGCTGACCTTGCTGGCATCATTGCTGCCATCCTCATCAGCTATTTGTTCTTCCATTAAGGAGTGCCCATGCTTCGCCTCGCTGCCTCCGCCGCCCTGTTTGCCCTCAGCACGCTTGCCCAGGCGCAGTTGCCGGAACCGGTGGCCAGCAAGATGGCGGCGAACAATATCCCTCAGGATGCGATCAGCGTGCTCGTCCTGCGCGGCGATGTGCCCCTGGTCTCGTATCTGGCCGATCGCCCCATGCAGCCGGCCTCCACCATGAAACTGGTGACCACCCTGGTCGCGCTCGACACCCTCGGCCCCGTTTTTAAAGGGCGCACCGAATTGCGCTCGACCGCGCCCGTGATCGGGTCGACCTTGCAGGGCGATTTGATTTTGCGGGGCGGCGCCGATGCGGATTTCAGCACCGAAGTGCTGTCCCAGATGCTGCAAACCCTGCGCAACCAGGGCATCGAGCGCATTGCCGGCAACCTGGTGCTGGACCGTTCCCTGTTCACGCCGGCGCGCACCGACGTGGGCCTGGCGCCTTTCGACGAGTCGCCGGAAGCGTATTACAACGTGATTCCCGACGCGCTGCTGGTCAACAAGAACATGCTGCAACTGGACATGCGCTCCACCAGCGGCAAGCTGCGCCTGGCAAGTCAGCCGCCGCTCGAGAAAGTGGTGGTGGACGCCGACATGCGCCTGGTCGATGCCGACTGCGCGAAGTGGGAAGACGGCTGGCGCATGCCGGAGGCACTGCCCGGGCCCGACGGCAAGATTCGCGTGATGTTGCACGGCACCTTCCCGAAAAATTGCGCGCGCAGTTACAGCATCAATGTGGTGGACCGCCAGGCTTACCTGGACCGCCTGTTCCGTGCCACCTGGCGCCAGGTGGGCGGGCGTTTCAACGGGGCCGTGGTCGATGGCGTGACGCCGCCGGAATCGCGCATCCTGGCCGAGCACGCCTCGCGCGCCCTGCCGGAAATCATCCGCGACATCAACAAGCCTTCGGATAACACCCTGGCGCGCACCGTGTTCCTCAGCATGGGGGCTTTGGCGCCCGATCCCATCCTCGGCAGCCGCGCCCTGCTGCTCAACCCGGGCGAGACGACCTATTCGCGCGCCGACGCCGCCGTGCGCAACTGGATGCGCCAGCGCGGCATCAACGACGCAGGGCTGGTGATGGAAAACGGCTCCGGCCTGTCGCGCATTGAAAAGATCAGTCCCGGCCAACTGGGCGCGCTGCTGCAGGCCGGATTGACCAGCGACTGGGCGCCGGAATTTCAGGCCAGCCTGCCCATCGTGGCCGTCGACGGCACCATGCGCCGCCGTTTAAAAGACAGCGCGGCGGCAGGTCATGCGCGCATGAAAACGGGTACCCTGTCCAACGTCGTCGCCATCGCCGGCTATGTGCGCGACGCCAGCGGCGAGCAGTGTGTGGTGGCCGCCATGATCAATAGCGACCAGGTCAAGGATGGCAAGGGCCGCGCCGTGCTCGACGCTCTGGTCGACTGGGTGGCGCAATCGGGGAGACAACCATGAGGAACTATTTTGAGCAACGGCGCAGCATCATCCTGGCCGCCCTGACCGCACCGCTGGCGGGTTGCGCCAGCGTTCAGCCCGCAGTTGGCGCATCGGACGGCAGCTTTTTGGCCGCCATGCGCGCCATTGAAACGCCGCCAGGCGAACGCATCGGCGTGGCCGCCTTCGACACCAGCGGCCGGCGCTGGCTGAACCACCGGGGCGACGAGCGTTTCCCCATGTGCAGCACGTTTAAAATCATGCCGGCGGCGGCCATGCTGGCGCGCGGGTCGGAACTGCTG
>JBJMVV010000367.1:0-7323 GCA_045810505.1 Massilia sp. | reverse complement strand
CGCCGTGCGCTTTCGCCGCGAGGACGACGCCGACGCCGACATCGAACTGCGCACCCTGCTGAAAAAACTCACGCGCGAGCAGACCATCTCGGTGGTGCGGGCGTTTTCCTATTTTTCGCACCTGGCCAATATCGCCGAGGACCAGCACCACATTCGCCGCCGCCGCGCCCACCTGCTGGCAGGCTCGCCAGCGCAGGCAGGCAGCGTCGGCTTCGCCCTCGACAAGCTGAAAAAAGCCGGCGTCGACGGCGCCACCGTGCAGCGCTTTTTCGACGACGCCCTGATCGTGCCCGTGCTGACGGCCCACCCGACCGAGGTGCAGCGCAAATCCATCCTCGACGCCGAACACGATATCGCGCGCCTGCTGGCCGAACGCGACCAGCCCCTGACGCCCAAGGAAGCCAAAGCCAACCTGGCGCTGCTGCAGTCGCGCATCGCCACCCTGTGGCAGACCCGCATGCTGCGCTATTCAAAACTGACGGTGGCCGACGAAATCGACAACGCCCTGTCCTACTACCGCATCACTTTCCTGCGCGAGCTGCCTGGCCTCTACGACGATATCGAGGAAGAACTGGCCGGCCATTTCGGCGCCGAAGCGCCGTCGGCGGGCGCCTGCTACATCCAGATGGGCAGCTGGATCGGCGGCGACCGTGACGGCAACCCCAACGTCAACGCCGCCACCATGCAGCAGGCCCTGGGCAAGCACGCCACCACGATTCTCGATTTTTATCTCGACGAGGTGCACCTGCTGGGCGCGGAATTGTCCGTGTCGACCCTGATGGTGAGCGTCAGTCCCGCCCTGCAGGCGCTGGCCGATGCCTCGCCCGACCAGTCGCCGCATCGCAGCGATGAGCCCTACCGGCGCGCGCTGATCTTCATTTACGCCCGCCTGGCCGCCACCGCGCGCGCACTGGGCGCAGCCAATATCCTGCGGCGCGAAGTGGGCCACGCCGAGCCGTATGGCGATGCCACCGAATTTGCCGCGGATCTGAAGGTGCTGACCGATTCGCTCGCGGCCCACCATGGCGAAAGCCTGTCGCGCCCGCGCCTGGCCCACCTGCAGCGCGCCGCCGCCATCTTCGGCTTTCACCTGGCTTCGCTCGACATGCGCCAGACCTCGGACGTGCACGAACGCGTGCTGGCCGAGCTGTTTGCCGCGGCCGGCGCGGAGCCGCAATACGCCGCGCTGTCCGAAGAGGCCAAGGTGCGTCTGCTGCTGGCCGAACTGGCGCAACCGCGCCTGCTGGTCTCGCCCTATGCGGTCTATTCGGACGAAACCGAAAGCGAACTGGCGGTGCTGCGCGCGGCGAAGGAAATCCGCCAGCGCTACGGCGCACGCGCCATCCGCAACTACATCATCTCGCACACCGAGGCCGTGTCGGACCTGCTCGAAGTGCTGCTGCTGCAAAAGGAAACGGGCTTGCTGCGTCTTGCGCAGGGCGAGCTCGAAGCGATGGTGATCCCCCTGTTCGAGACCATTCCCGACCTGCAGCGCGCTGCCGCCATCATGCGCGAGTGGATGGCGCTGCCACTGGTGGCGGGCCTGATTGCGCGCCAGGGCCAGCTGCAGGAAGTCATGCTGGGCTATTCGGACTCGAACAAGGACGGCGGTTTTCTGACCTCGAACTGGGAGCTGTACAAGGCCGAGATCGACCTGGTCAAGGTGTTCGCCGATGCCAAGGTCAAGCTGCGCCTGTTCCACGGCCGCGGCGGCACGGTGGGCCGCGGCGGTGGTCCCAGCTACGAAGCGATCCTGGCGCAGCCGCCGGGCACCGTCAATGGCCAGATCCGCTTGACGGAACAGGGCGAGATCATCGCCTCGAAGTTTTCCAACGCCGACATCGGCCGGCGCAACCTGGAACTGCTGGTGGCGGCCACGCTCGAAGCGAGTTTGTCGGACACCAGCCAGAGCACCGCAGCCAGCGAGCGCCTGGCCGGCTTTGAAGCAGTGATGGCTGAATTGTCCGACCGCGCGTGGCACGCCTACCGCAACCTGGTGTATGAAACCCCCGGTTTTACCGATTACTTTTTTGCCGCAACGCCGATCGCGGAAATCGCCGAACTCAATCTGGGCTCGCGGCCGGCCTCGCGCAAATCGACCCGCCGCATTGAAGACCTGCGCGCCATTCCCTGGGGCTTCTCATGGGGGCAGTGCCGCCTGCTGCTGCCGGGCTGGTACGGCTTTGGCTCCAGCGTGGGCGCCTGGATCGCCGATGGCGACCGCGAGGCGCGCATCGCCACCCTGCAAACCATGTTCAAGGAATGGCCCTTCTTTGCCACCCTGCTGTCGAACATGGACATGGTGCTGGCCAAGACCGACCTGCCGATCGCCTCGCGCTACGCCGAACTGGTGCCGGACGTGGAACTGCGCGAGCGCATTTTCGGGCGCATCGCGGCCGAACATGCGGCGACGCTCACGTGCCTGGAGACGGTGACGGGCGCGCACCAGCGCCTGGCCGGCAATCCCCTGCTGGCGCGCTCGATCCAGAACCGCTTCGCCTACCTCGATCCCTTGAATCACCTGCAGGTCGAGTTGATCGAGCGGCACCGTTCGCTGGCGGCCGGGCCACTGGAGATGGATAACCGGGTGCACCGCGGCATCCACCTGTCGATCAACGGCGTGGCGGCGGGCCTGCGCAATACGGGCTAAAAGCGCGCGGTGGCGCCGTGTACGGTACCGTACAGACCGGCGCCTCCGCACAATTGATACTCCTTGTCAGCACTGAGCAAATGCAATTCGGCAGTTGTGTAAATACGGACGGAAACGTTTTGTAGCACCCCTTACCGAACTGCTTCACCTGCGGAATTTAGTTAGGTGTCTAATGATGTTGTACCTAACGAAGTCCCAGCAGTCCACCGTTCACCAAGGAGTCTGAAAATGAAAACCAAACTGATCGCATCCGCCAACATCGCCATGAGTCTGGCTGCCAGCGGCAGCGCGTTTGCACAACGCGGTGACCGTGACCATAACGACCGCAACGACCGCCAGGAGTATGGCCAGCAGCGCGACAATGACCGCCACGACAATGACCGCAACAACTATCAGCGCGGCAACAGCGAAAATCACCGCAACGACTACGGCCAGAAATTTCACCGCGATGACATGCGCGGCGGCGGCCCCCGCCACGACCTGCGCCGCGGCCAGCGCCTGAGCCCGGAATATCGCGACAACCGCTACGTTGTCAACGACTGGCGCGCCCGCCACCTGGCGCCGCCGCCACGGGGCCATCACTGGGTGCGCGCTGGCAATGATTATGTGCTGGCTGCCATTGCCACCGGCGTGATTGCACAGGTTTTCCTGAGCAATTAAGTCGGGCGTCGGCCAAAGAAAAACCGCGACCGCGAGGCCGCGGTTTTTTTACGTCCGGCGTTCGCCGAAACGCGCCAGCAGAAACTCGATCAGCTGCGCCATCCGTGCCGGTTGGTAAGCGCTGCGGTGATACAGCAGGTGCAGCGGCGCCGGCGCCTGGAAATAATCGTCGAGCACGGTGACGAGGCGGCCGGCGGCGACATCGTCCTCGATGTCGAGCAGCGATTTATACGCAAAGCCCCGCCCCTGCACAGCCCACTTGCGCAGCACTTCGCCATCGTTGGTCTCGCCCTGCGCGCTGACCCGCACGGCGCCCATGCCGCCGGCATCGCGGTAATGCCAGTCGTTCATGGGCCCGGATGGCGCGAGCAGCACCAGGGTGGGCAAGGCCGCCAGTTCGCGCGGATGCGCCGGCATGGCAAATTTGTCCAGCAGGGACGGCGCCACGCACACGGCGCGCCGGCTTGCCGTAGCGGACGGCCAGGTCGATGCCCTCCTCCACCAGGTTGGCGGTGGCGTCGCTGAGCATCAGGGTCAGCTCCAGGGCCGGGTGCATCGCCTGGAACTGGCCCAGCAGATCGAGCAGCACGTTGCGGCCCAGGTCGGATGGCGCTGAAATACGCAGGCGTCCCGCCACCTGGTCGCTGCCGTCGTGCACGCTCGCGCTCGCTTCCGCCAGCAAGTCCAGCGCCCGTTGGCAGTAGGCCAGATAGCGCTCCCCCTCGACGCTCAGGCGCAGCATGCGTGTGCTGCGGTGGAACAGGCGCACCTGCAAGGCCGCTTCCAGCCGCTGCAGGGTGGCGCTGGCCGCGGCCGGCGAGAGGCCGTGTTTGCGCGCCGCCGCCGACAGGCTGCCGAGTTGCGCGGCATCGGCGAACAACTGCAGGTCAGCGATGCGGTCGACCGTCATTTTCAAGCCCCACAAGCAAATGATTCAATGAATAGCCATATTATCAAATGCTACCTATAAGCGGATGATAAGCGTGTTGCTCCATTAAACATTCGAGGACTATCATGCGCCCCATCCGTCTTGCCGCCAGCCTTGCCCTGGCCGCCACCGTCATGCACCTGGCTGCCCGCGCCGAAGCCCCCCTGCCGACGCCGCGTCACGCCGCGGTCGCGCCCGGCGCCCAGGCGGCTGCCTCGCTGCTGGCCGCGCGCCGCTACGCCGCCTTCTGGAATACGGGCGACGAAGCGTTTGCAAAAGCCGCGCTGGCGGAGGATTTCATCGACCGCACCTTGCCGGAAGGCCGCCCGCAAGGCACGGCGGGTCCCCTGGCCGCCTCCAAAGGTTTTCGGGCGGCCGTGCCTGACCTCACGGCCGAGATCGACGACATTGTCGTGACGGGTGACCGCGCCGCCGTCCACCTGCATTTCAAGGGGCACTTCACGGGCAAATTCGGCGACGTCGCCGGCGCCGGCCAGGTGGTCGACTTCCAGGCGTTTGATCTGTACCGCGTGGCCAAGGGCCGCATTGCCGAAAACTGGCACCTGGAAGACAAGGCCATCCTGATGCGTCAACTCGGCCTGTCGAAGTAAGGGTGCAGCCTGGAATTGCCTGATTGACAGGATTTCGCCACGGGCGCACCCTAGCAATTCGTCAACTTCCAGGAGTGAACATGAAACATCTGGCTGCGGTTTCAATTGTGGTGGCCCTGCTCGCTTCTACCCTGGCCCAGGCGCGCCAGCCGGACGCCGAGTCGGTCAAGGCTGCGGTCGACGCCGCCAATAGCTGGCTGGTGCTGGCCGATGCCGGCGACGGCAACGCTACCTGGGAGCAGGCCGCGCCGGCGTTTCGCGCCGCCCTGGGCAAGGCGGCCTGGGCCAACTCCTTCCGGCAGGCGCGCCAGCCCTTCGGCGCGGTCAGCGCCCGCACCTTGCGCTCGTCCGAATTCAAGCGCAATCTGCCGGGCGCCCCGGACGGCGAATACGTGCTGATCCAGTACGACACCCGCTTCGCCAACAAGGCGCACGCCATCGAAACCGTGGTGCCGATGCGCGACAAGGACGGCAGCTGGAAGGTGTCGGGCTACTTCGTCAAATAGCTGTCTAGTTTTTACCGAGGAAAGTTTTGACCTCCGCCTGGAACACGGCCGGCTGGTCCCACATGATGAAGTGGGCGCTGTCGTCGATGCGTTTGAGGCGCGCCCCTTTGACGGGGGCGTAGGCGCCCTGGTAGACCGCATCGGCCTGGGCCGGGGTCAAAAAGCCCTTGGTGGCGACATACAGCACCGTCAACGGCGCCTTGATCTTGCCCAGTTCAGGGCGCAGGTCGGTGACCACCAGTTCGTGGTAGGCGCGGGCCGACACATCGGGCGTGCTGGTGAGGGAATCCTCGACGGCGCCGGCGCGCTTCGCTTCCGTGTTGATCATGCTGCTCAAGGTGCCGATGGCGCGCTGGCGGCGCGCTTCCGGCTCGGCCGCGCGCATCGAGGCGAGCAGGCCATCGGCGGTGGGCTTGATGCTCTCGGCGGTCGTGCCGGGTGGCCCGAACAGCGCGCCCAGGAAAGGCACCATGTCCACCACCATCAGTTTGCCCACGGCATCCGGATGGCGTTCAGCCACCATCAGGCCAATCGTGCCGCCCATCGAATGGCCGATGACGGCCGGCTTGCCCAGCTTGCTGTCAGCAATGTACTGCGCCACCTCTTCCGCCACCGGCGCCACCACCTGCCCTTCCCCCTTGCCCACATCGCCGCCATTGCCGGCAAAGCCCTTGATGGTCACCAGGTGATAACGATGGCCAGGCACGGCCGCCATCATCTCGCGCCAGACGCGGGGCGAGGAATTCAGACCGTGGATGAGGACGATGTCGCTGCCGGCGCCTTCCGTGGCCACGCTGATGCGCTGCAGGTCGGCCGCCTGGGCGGTGAGGGAAAAGGCGAAGGCGATGCTGGCGGCGAGAAGACGCATGGGGGCTCCTGAATAATTGGTATTCAGGCATGGTCTGACAGCACAAAGCGAAAGTCAATAGCAGGGAGGGGTCTGGCGCCGTAGGTGCCTGACCTATTTTTTTGGTGGCCGTTCCTACCGAAGGTCAAAAAAAAGGGGTCAGGCCGGGCCGCGCAAGGCACCTTGCGGCGCCAGACCCCTTCCCTTGCGTTTCAATTTACTGGTTATGCAGGAAGCTCTTTAACTTGTCCGAGCGCGACGGCTGGCGCAGCTTGCTCATCGCCTTCGCTTCGATCTGGCGAATCCGCTCGCGGGTGACGTCGAACTGCTTGCCGACTTCTTCCAGCGTGTGGTCGTTCGACATTTCGACGCCGTAGCGCATGCGCAGCACTTTTGCTTCGCGCGGGGTCAGCGAGTCCAGCACTTCCTTGATGACGTTGCGCATCGAGGCGTGCAGGGCCGCGTCCAGCGGGGCCAAAGTCGCGTTGTCCTCGATGAAGTCGCCCAGTTGCGAATCGCCATCTTCGCCCATCGGGGTTTCCATGGAGATGGGCTCCTTCGCGATCTTCATGATCTCGCGGACTTTGTTTTCCGGCATTTCCATCTTGATCGCCAGGGTGGCAAGATCCGGCTCGCTGCCCGTTTCCTGCATGATCTGGCGCGAGATGCGGTTCATCTTGTTGATCGTCTCGATCATGTGCACCGGCACGCGGATGGTGCGGGCCATGTCCGCGATCGAGCGGGTGATGGCCTGGCGGATCCACCAGGTGGCGTAGGTCGAAAACTTGTAACCGCGGCGGTATTCGAACTTGTCGACGGCTTTCAGCAGGCCGATATTGCCTTCCTGGATCAGGTCGAGGAACTGCAGGCCCCGGTTGATGTACTTCTTGGCGATCGAAATCACCAGGCGCAGGTTGGCAACCGTCATTTCGCGCTTGGCGTGACGGGCGCGCTTTTCACCGGCGGCCATCTGCTTGTTGATCTTGCGCAGGTCGGCCAGCGGCAGGGCCACCCGGGCTTGCAGGGCGATCATGCGCTTCTGGTGTTCCTGGATGGCAGGCACGTTACGGCCCAGCACGGCGCTGTAAGGATAACCGGCGGCCACTTCCGCTTCGACCCAT
>JBJMVV010000366.1:0-30023 GCA_045810505.1 Massilia sp. | reverse complement strand
TCAACTCGTAAAACACGCGGCTGATCACTCCTTCAACTGCATCACCATCGATGGCGACACCTCGACCAACGATTCCTTCATGCTGATCGCCACCGGCGCCGGCAAACTCGTCGTCGACAGCGTCGACAGCGAGGACTACCTCGCCCTGCGCGACGCGGTGACGGACATCTCGCGCAATCTCGCCCAGCAGATCATCCGCGATGGCGAAGGCGCCACCAAGTTCATCACCATCACGGTGGAGCAGGGCGCCAATGTGGAAGAGTGCCGCAAGGTGGCGTACGCGATCGCCCACTCGCCGCTGGTCAAAACGGCGTTTTTTGCATCCGACCCGAACCTGGGCCGCATCCTGGCCGCGATCGGCTACGCCGGCATCGACGACCTCGATGTCTCAAAACTCGATTTGTACCTGGACGACGTCTGGGTGGCGAAGCAGGGCGGACGCAATCCGGACTACCTGGAAGCGGACGGCCAGCGTGTCATGAAACAGAGCGAAATCACGGTGCGCGTGGTGCTGGCGCGGGGCCCATCGACGGCCACCGTGTGGACCTGCGACCTGTCGCACGAATACGTGACCATCAACGCGGACTACCGCTCGTAGGCTGACGCCATGACGCCGCTGGAACAGTTCCTGCAACGCGCCGAGGCTTTACTGGCGCGGGTGGAAGCGGTGCTGCCGCCGGCGCCCCCGCGTGCGCCGGACTGGCAGAACAGCTTTGCGTTCCGCTGGAAAAAGCGCAATGGCGCCGGTTTTCTGGCGCCCGTGGCGCACACCGCCGCCATCACCCTGGCGGACCTGCACCACGTCGTAGCGCAGAAGCGCCAGATCGAGCAGAACACGCGCCAGTTCGTGCACGGCAAACCGGCCAATAATGTGCTGCTGACGGGCGCGCGCGGCACCGGCAAATCCTCCCTCATCAAGGCCTGCCTGAACCAGTTCGCCGGCGACGGCCTGCGCCTGATTGAAGTGGACAAGGCCGATCTGGCCGACCTGTCCGACATCGTCGAGCTGGTGGCGGGGCGCCCCGAGCGCTTCATCGTGTTCTGCGACGACCTCTCGTTTGAAGAAGGCGAAAGCGGCTACAAGGCCTTGAAGGTGGCGCTGGACGGCTCGATCGCGGCGCAGTCGGACAATGTGCTGATCTACGCCACTTCCAACCGGCGCCACCTGATGCCGGAAAAAATGAGCGACAACGCCGCCTACACGAGCGACGACGATGGCGACCTGCATCCGGGCGAAACGGTGGAAGAAAAAATCTCCCTGTCCGAGCGCTTTGGCCTGTGGCTCTCGTTTTACCCTTTTAAACAGGACGACTACCTGGAGATCACCGGCCACTGGCTGGCCAGCTTTGGCTGCGATGCCGCGCAGATCGCGGCGGCGCGCGGCGACGCGCTGCGCTGGGCCCTGCAGCGCGGCTCGCGCTCGGGCCGGGTGGCGTGGCAGTTCGCCAAGGACTACGCGGGCAAACTCGCCGAGAGTGGAGACAGGGACAGTGGCGCATGAGTGAAGCGAAGCCGGGACCGATCGACGTCGTGGTCGGCATCCTGATGCAGCCCAACGGCGACGTGCTGCTGGGCCAGCGGCCGGACGGCAAGCCCTACGCGGGTTACTGGGAATTCCCGGGCGGGAAAGTGGAGCAGGGCGAGTCCCTGTTCGCCGCCCTGCAGCGTGAATTTGTCGAGGAACTTGGGCTGACGGTCGACAGCGCCGAACAATGGTGCTGCGTCGAACACGTGTACGAACACGCCCACGTGCGCCTGCATTTCTTTATCAGCCGCGCCTGGCGCGGCCAAGCGCAAAGCCTGGAGGGGCAGGCTTTTGCGTGGCAGGGCGCGGTGGGTGTGAGCCCGCTGCTGCCTGCGACCATTCCCCTGCTTGAATGGCTCGACCAGCTGCGCTACCCGGCTTATCCACCGGCTGGCGCAAGGGCTGCGGCAGCGGCGTATCCGCCGGCGCCGTCGGTCCCATCTTAAAACATCAGTGCAAGGACATCCGTGAAAATCATCATCCTGGGAAGTGGCGTCATCGGCGTCACCTCTGCCTACTACCTGGCCAAGGCTGGCCATGAAGTGACCGTCATCGACCGCCAGCCCGACGTGGGCATGGAAACGAGCTTCTCCAATGCCGGCGAAATCTCGCCCGGCTACTCGGCGCCCTGGGCCGGTCCCGGGGTGCCCATGAAGGCGGTCAAATGGCTGATGATGAAGCACAGCCCCCTGGTGCTGCGCCCCCTGGTGGACGCCGACACCTGGCGCTGGATGTTCCAGATGCTGGCCAACTGCAACCACAAAAGCTATGCGGTCAACAAAGGCCGCATGGTGCGCCTGGCCGAGTATTCGCGCGACTGCATGGTGCAGCTGCGCGCCGACACCGGCATCGCCTACGATGAGCGCAGCCGCGGCACCCTGCAGCTGTTCCGCACCCAGAAGCAGCTCGATGGCTCGGCCGGCGACATCAAGGTGCTGGACCAGTACAAGGTGCCGTATTCGCTGCTCGACGCCGCCGGCTGCGAGCGCTACGAGCCGGCATTGAAAAACGTGCGCGGCAAATTCGTCGGCGGCCTGCAGCTGCCCGGCGACGAGACGGGCGACTGCTATATGTTCACCGTGCGGCTGGCTGAAATGGCCAGGGAGCTGGGCGTCACCTTCAAACAGGGCGTGACGATCGAGCGCCTCGTCAGCACTGGCGACAAGGTCACCGGCGTGCTCACCTCGGCCGGCGAATTCACCGCCGACAGTTTTGTACTGGCGCTGGGCAGCTACTCGCCCCTGCTGGCGCGCCAGTTGGGCATCAAGATTCCCGTCTATCCCGTCAAGGGCTATTCGATCACCGTCCCTATCGCCGACGCGAGCGGCGCCCCGGAATCGACGGTGATGGACGAGACCTTCAAGGTGGCGATCACCCGCCTGGGCGACCGCATCCGCGTGGGCGGCACGGCCGAAATCGCCGGCTATGACTTGAGCCTGCACCAGGCCAGGCGCGACACGCTCGAGCATTCGGTCACGGACCTGTTCCCGCAAGGCGGCGATTTAAAACGCGGCAGCTTCTGGTGCGGTTTGCGGCCGATGACGCCGGACGGCACGCCCGTGATCGGGCCGACGCCATTCAGAAATCTGTTCTTGAATACGGGGCACGGGACGCTCGGCTGGACCATGGCCTGCGGTTCGGGACGGGTGCTGGCGGACCTGGTGGCGGGGCGTCAGCCGGAGATCGGGATGGAGGGCTTGTTCATGAATCGGTATGCGAATGGGAACAAGCCGATTATCGTGCCCGTCGGCGTGACGGCGTAAAAAGCATCGGGGACTGGCCCTGCGGGCCTGTCCCCATTCATTCTTTACTTGCGCCCCCGGCGCCTTTTTTGCGGTAGCAGCAAATCGAAGAATGGGGACAGGCCTGCAAGGCCAGTCCCCGGTGCTCATTCATCCGCCAGCGGATCTTCCAGCGGATCCGTCGGCGCAGCCGCCGGAATCGTGTACTTCTCTTCCGCCCACGCCCCCAGATCGATCTGTTTGCAGCGTTCGGAGCAGAAGGGGCGGTATTTGTTGGCTTCGGTCCATTCGACCTTGGCGCCGCAGGTAGGGCAGGATACGACAGTCATTTCACACACTCATTTTAAAAATTGCACAGTGTGAGTTCGAAAGCAACGTCGTCTTCCAGTGGCTTTGGTTTGAGGTCGCCGCCCTGGCTCGTGAAGCGAACCCACAACATGTATTTATTGGCCGAGATCTCCGGGATGGCCCCCGTGTTTTCGTCGAGGGTCAGGCGCAGCATCTGGTACACCTTACCTTGCAGCATTTGCTGATAGCTGCCGGCATTGGCGATCATTTTAACGGGGGCGCCGGAATCGCGCAGCAGGCGCAGTACCAGCGAGAGCGCGTCGAACAGGGGCGCGAGCGGGGCAAACCAGGCGATAATGTCGTCGAAGCGCTGCTGGGCCGGGCGCTTTTGCCAGGCGTAGTAGGACGGCAGATCAAATTCGCAGGCACCGCCAGGGATGATGGTGCGGCCGCGGATACTCATCAGCCATTCATTGTCGCGCACGTTCTGGCCGGTCTTGCCTTGCGAGGCGACCAGGTTGGCGCTGACCGCTTCCAGTTCGCCCAGCACGGCGTCGAGCATCTCGGCGGCCACGTTGGGATTGGAGCGGTAGCTGAGCAGGCTTTGCTTCTGGCGTTCCAGTTCCTGCAGCAGGTCGGACTTGAGGTCGGCGCGGCCGGCCACTTCCAGCATGTCGAAAATCGTCGAGAGCGCGACGTGGTGTTGCATCGCGTGTTCCTGGTGCACGAAAAACTTGAATTTTTCGTATAAATCTTCCAGCCGCAACAACGTGCGTATGCGCTCGTTGAAAGGGTATTCGTAGACGATCAAAATGACATCCCTTTGTGCTTGCAACGTGGTTGGCGATTGGAATCTCGTGATTCTGAACCAAGCGACGTGAAATTACAAACGCTGCATTGGTATTCAGGCCATATTGCCGGAAATTGCCAGCAACTGGGCGTGCAAGGCGGTCACCTGGGGCAGCAGGGCATCCATGCCGCCGTCATTGTCGATGACGTCGTCGGCCGCGGCCAGGCGCTGGGCGCGGCTGGCCTGGTTGGCCATGATGGCGCGCACCTGGGCTTCGGATAAACCGTTTCTGGCCATCACGCGCGCCACCTGGGTCGATTCAAGGCAGTCGATCACGACAATACGGGCCACCCGGTCGCGCCAGGCGCCTGACTCGACCAGCAGGGGCACCACAAAAATCACGTATAGACCAGTGGCGGCGGCAGCCTGGCGCTCCGCTTCCTGCCGGATCATGGGATGCAGGATGGCTTCGAGGCGGTGCCGGGCTATCGGGTCGGCAAACACCAGTTCACGCATGGCAGCCCGGTCCAGTGCGCCGTCGGCGGCCACGAAGCGCGCGCCGAAGCTCGCTGCAATGGCCGCCATGGCCGGACCATGGGGCGCCGTCATGGCGTGGGCGATCAGGTCGGTGTCGACCAGGCTGGCGCCCCGTTCGGCAAACAGGTTCGCCACCGTGGTCTTGCCGCAGCCGATGCCGCCGGTCAGGCCGATGTGCAGCAGGGGAGGCGGGGCAGAGGCGATGGCAGGCTTCCCGATGATTGAATCAGCCGAATTAGCCGAAATAGCGCTGCGATACGGCGGCAATGGGGCCGCCCCACAGCATGGCGATCATGCCGGCTGCCGCCAGGTAGGGGCCGAAGGGAATCGCCTTGTCGCGCGAGCGCTTGGCGACGACGATGAGGGCGATGCCGACAATGGCGCCTACCACCGAGGACAGCAGGATGATGGAGGGCAGCGCCTTCCAGCCCATCCAGGCGCCCAGGGCGGCGAGCAGCTTGAAGTCACCATAGCCCATTCCCTCTTTGCCGGTCGCCAGTTTGAAGATCCAGTAGATGCCCCACAGCACCAGGTAGCCGGCGGCGGCGCCGATCACGGCGTCCTGCAGGGGCACGAAGGCGCCATTGATATTGACCAGCAGGCCCAGCCACAGCAGCGGCAGGGTCAGGTCGTCCGGCAGCAACTGGGTGTCGTAATCGATGCAGGTCATGGCGATCAGGGCGAAGCCGAACACGAGCGCCGCCAGGCCGGCGACGCCGCTGCCGAGATGCCACACCAGCGCGCCAGACACCAGGGCCGTGAATGCTTCGATGATGGGATAACGGGGAGAGATGGGCGCCTTGCAGGAACGGCACTTGCCGCCCAGGACCAGGTAGCTGATCACGGGGATGTTTTCCAGCGCCGTGATCTGGTGGCCGCAATGGGGGCAGGCCGAGCGGGGCACCATCAGATTAAATGTGTCCTGGTGGGGCAGGTCCTTGCCGCTTTCGTGGGCGACGTAGTTGTCGGAGTCGCGCTGCATCATGATGGGCAGGCGGTAAATCACGACGTTGAGGAAACTGCCGATCAAGAGGCCAAACAGGGCGGCCACCAGGGTCACGGCCATGTTGCCGGGAGCGGCAAACAAGAAAGATTCAGGAAGCATGATTCTCCGTCGATAGCGGATGGTGGATGGCCCGGAGGATGCGCCCGATGTTGCATCTCAGGAATATCGACCATCATAGACGGCTGGGGCAGCCGTGGCAAATGTTCGCCTCGGGGCCGTTGCGCCGCGCCGTCAGGCGTTCGCCTACTTCAGCTTGGCGTCTTCCTGCTTGGCGTCGGCCATCGCTTCCGGTTCGAGCTCTTCGGCGGAGCGGTTCAGGTGCACAAATACGGCCCAGGACGCCAGCATCACGCCGACGGCGATCAGAATGCTGGCTGCATACGGCAGCTGGGTGGGGTTTTCGTGCAGGGCCTTGAAAGTGGCGACCAGGCCTTCCAGCGCCAGCGCGACGACCACCACGACGAAAAAACGCGACAGGAAACGGCGCACCCTGGTCGGGGCGCTGATGTCGCTGTCGCGCACCACTTCTTCCTCGATGATGGTTTCGGCAATCTGCAGGGCCACCACGCCGGCCGCCAGCAAGCCCATCGCCTCGATCACGGCGAGCGCGCTCTTGCCATCCATACCGACCTGGAAGGCATCCCAGCCCATGCGCGCTGAAATGATGATGAGCATCAGGGCGGCAAGGGCAAACAGCAGGGCCATCAAGCTGTGGATGGCGCTGAATACGACGGTAAAGATTTTCATATTGTCATATTGCCACAACTGGCCAGGCATTTCGCATGAGGCCGCTATCGAAGCGAAGCGAGACGTCCTGCACCCTCTCTCCAAAGAAGGGGAGAGGCCGATATCGCTTGACGACAATGATTGCGGCCACTATCATTGTTCTTATAAATTTCGATCGTAATCAAAAGGGGGGTTGCGCTTCTAAGCCTCCCACCGCCAGAAGACACGTCCGTGTCGCGCCCTGGTCCATACCGCCGCTTCCTCTTGCCACGCGCGATGAAGACATTTCACCTCTGCCATTTCCCACCATGCACACGCCGCTTAAAAACAAAAAGATTCTGTTTGCCACCACGCCCGCCGCCGGCCATTTCAAGCCCCTGACCGGCCTGGCGCAGTATTTGAAGCAGGCAGGTAACGATGTGCGCTGGTACACCACTTGCGATTTCGAAAAGAAGGCACCGACAATTTATTGATCGTTGGCACTGGCAATAACGGCACCCAGGCGCTGCGCGAGCATTACCCTGAAGACAACCTCATCATCGAGGATTTTCTGCCGTTTGACGAAGTGCTGCCCCATGCCGATGTGTGCCTGACCAACGGCGGCTACGGCGGCGTCATCCAGAGTCTGAAAAACCGGGTGCCCATCGTGGCGGTCGGCATCTTCGAGGGCAAGAACGAGATCTGCAGCCGCGTCGGCTACTTCGGCTACGGCATCGACCTCCAGTCGGAAACCCCCTGCGCCGCGGCAATCAGGCAGGCGGTGCAGGACGTCCTCGGCAAGCCGCAGTACGGTAGCCGGGCCGCGGCGCTGGCGGCTGAATTCGCCGCCGTGAATGCGGAAGAACACAACGCCATGCTGATCGGCCAGTTGCTGGGCGCGTAGAGGAACAGGGAAGGGGAAGGGCAAGCCGAGGGCGGGCGAAAAGCAGAAATCGCTTGCATTTTTTAGAGTTTGATCGTAATCTAAATTTAGATGTCGAGTAAGCTCTAAAAAATGCATGGCTGATCGGCCCCCTTCAATCTCCTGAAAGACCCAGATGACTTCGATTTCTCCTCCTCAAAAGCGGCCCCGGCTAGCCGCCAGCGCCATCGTACTTGCTGCCGCGGGCCTGGTGGCCGCCAGCCTGTCGGGCTGCCATAGCGCCGACAGCAAGGCTGCCGCGCCAAAGGCCGACGCCGGCGCGGTGGTATCGGTTGCTACCGTGCTCGAACGTAAAGTGACGGAAACCCAGGTGTTTTCAGGCCGCATCGAGGCGCTCGAGCGGGTCGTGGTGCGGCCCCGTGTGGGCGGCTACATCACGGCGGTCCACGTGCAGCCCGGCGCGCTGGTGCGCAAGGGTGATTTATTGTTTGTCATCGACCGCAGCCCGTATGAGGCCGAACTCAAGCGCGCGGAAGCGGCCGCCGCCGCCGCCACCGCCCGGGTCGAACTGGCCCGCCTCGAATTGACCCGTTCGGAGAAGCTGTTTGCCGACAAGGCCATTCCCCAGCGCGAACTGGACGCCAATGCTTCGTCCTTCAAGGAACTGGGCGCCAGCGCCCGCGCCGCCCAGGCCCAGTACGACAATGCCAGGTTGAACCTGAACTACACCCGCGTCATATCGCCCATCGACGGCCGGGTCGGCAAGGCCGAGATCACCCTGGGCAACCTGGTCGACCCGACCACGGTGCTCACCTCGGTCGTATCGGATCAGCGCATGTACGCCAGTTTCGACGGCGATGAGGCGACTTTCCTGCAGGTGGGCGCGGTGGCGCGCAAGGGCGGCCAGGTCAAGGTGCGCATTGGCCTGGCCAACGAGCAGGGCTTTCCCCACCAGGGCAAGCTTGAATTTGTCGACAACCAGCTCGACGCCCAGACCGGCGCCGTGCGCATGCGCGCGCTGTTCGACAATACCGACAAGGCGCTCGCGCCTGGCCTGTTTGCGCGGGTCCAGGTGGAGGGCGCCAGCAATAGCGACGCCGGCACGGGCAAGACGCTCGCGCCGTCCGGCCAGGCGGTGCTGATCAACGACCGCGCCGTCGGCACCGACCAGAACCGCAAGTTCGTCTATGTGGTCGGCCCCAAACAGGAAGCCGTTTATCGCAACGTCACCCTGGGCCCCGTCATCGATGGCCTGCGCGTGGTGCGCGGCGGCCTGACGGCGGGCGAAACCATCGTCGTTAACGGCTTGCAGCGGGTCCATCCGGGCGGTGCGCTGGCGCCGCACGTGGTGGCGATGGATTTTGATCCGGGCGCTGAGCTTGCGGAAGTCAAGGGCGCTGCTGCATCTGCCGGTGCCGCTGCCGCTTCGGCCGGTACTGCGGCCGGCACTGCGGCAAGCGCGCAAAAGTCGGCTGCTGCGCCGGGCGAAGTTCCAGCGGGCAAGTCGCCCAGCGCGGCCAAGTCCGCCGAAGCGGCCACTGCTGCAGCCCTTGCCGCAGCGTCCCCGGCCAAAGGATAAGACCATGAACTTCTCACGCTTCTTCATCGACAAGCCGATTTTTGCGGCCGTGCTGTCGCTGCTTATATTTATGGCGGGTCTGATCGCGATTTTCCAGTTGCCCGTCTCCGAGTATCCGGACGTGGTGCCGCCCTCGGTGGTGGTGCGCGCGCAGTATCCGGGCGCCAACCCCAAGGTCATTGCTGAAACGGTGGCGACGCCGCTCGAGCAGCAGATCAATGGCGTCGACAATATGCTCTACATGTCGTCCCAGTCCACGGCCGACGGCAACCTCCTGCTGACCGTGACTTTCAAGATCGGCACCAAGGTGTCGCAAGCCGAGACGGACGTGCAGAACCGCATCCAGCGCGCGCTGCCCCGGCTGCCTGAAGAGGTGCGCCAGATCGGCGTGACGACCGTCAAGTCTTCGCCAAGCCTGACCATGGTGGTGCACCTGACTTCGCCCGAAGGCAAGTACGACGACCAGTACCTGCGCAACTACGCGCTGCTCAACATCAAGGACCAGCTCGAGCGCATCGATGGCATGGGCACGGTCCAGCTCAACGGCTCGGGCGACTACGCCATGCGCATCTGGCTCGATCCCACCAAGATCGCCGCCCGCAACATGACGACGGTGGACGTCACCAACGCCATCCGCGAACAGAACGTGCAGGTCGCTGGCGGCGCCATTGGCGCTTCGCCCTCAAAAGGCAGCCAGTTCCAGCTAACGGTGTCGACCCAGGGCCGCCTGCAATCGGTCGAGCAATTCGGCAATATCATTGTGCGCACCAATAGCGACGGCGCCCTGACGCGCCTGCGCGACGTGGCCCGCATCGAGCTTGGCGCCGACGCCTACAATCTGCGCGCCCGCCTGAACAACAAGCCGGCGGTGGGTATCATCATCTTTGAAGCGCCCAACGCCAATGCCCTGAAAATGGCGGAAGACGTGCGCAGCACCATGACGCGGCTGAAGAAAGACTTCCCGCCCGGCCTGGACTACAGCATCGTCTACGACACCACCGTGTTCGTGCAGGATTCCATTCACGCCGTGATCCACACCCTGCTGGAGGCGATTGCCCTGGTGGTGCTGGTGGTGATCGTGTTCCTGCAATCGTGGCGGGCCTCGATTATTCCCTTGCTGGCCGTGCCGGTGTCGGTGATCGGCACCTTCGCCGTCATGCTCGGCTTTGGCTTTTCCATCAACACGCTGTCGCTGTTCGGCCTGGTGCTGGCGATCGGCATCGTTGTCGATGACGCCATTGTCGTGGTCGAGAACGTGGAACGCAATATTTCGAATGGTTTGTCCCCGCGCGACGCCACCATCCAGGCCATGAAGGAAGTGAGCGGTCCCATCATCGCCATCGCCCTGGTGCTGTGCGCCGTGTTCGTGCCGATTGCCTTTGTGCCGGGCCTGTCGGGGCAGTTTTATAGACAGTTTGCGCTGACGATTGCCATCTCCACCGTCATTTCCGCGTTCAGCTCGCTGACCCTGGCGCCGGCCCTGGCCGCCGCCTTGCTCAAGGGCCACGATGCGCCGAAAGATTTCCTGACCCGCGTGATCGACCGCCTGTTCGGCCGCTTTTTCGCCGCCTTCAACCGTTTTTTTGGCCGCTCGTCGATTCGCTACGAGAAGGGCGTCAACGGCGCGCTGCGCCGCAAGAGCCTGTCGGTGGCGGTGTATGCCCTGCTGGCGGTCTCGGCCGGCCTGATGTTCAAGGTGGTGCCGGCCGGCTTCGTGCCACTGCAGGACAAGGGCTACCTGATCGACATCGCCCAGCTGCCCGATGCGGCCACTCTCGACCGCACCGATGCCGTGATCCAGCGCATGGGCAAGATTGCCGCGGGCACCCCCGGGATCGCCACGGCGGTGCAGTTCCCCGGCCTGTCGGTCAACGCGTTCACGGCATCGCCCAGCGCGGGCATCCAGTTCAGCGGCCTGGCGCCGTTTGAACAGAGAAAAGACAAATCGCTGTCGGGCGTGGCCATTGCCGGCGACCTCAACAAGCGGATGGGCGCCATCGAGGATGCCTTTGTGCTGGTCGTGCCGCCGCCGCCGGTGAGCGGCCTGGGCACCCTGGGCGGCTTCAAGCTGATGGTGGAAGACCGCGGCGCCCTGGGCTATGACGAGTTGTACAAGGCGACCCAGGAATTGCAGAAGCGTGCGCGCGCCGCGCCAGAACTGGCGGGCGTGTTCTCGAGCTATCAAATCAATGTCCCCCAGTTATACGCCGATATTGACCGCGACAAGGCCAAGCAGTTGGACGTCCCGCTGACCACTATTTATCAGACCCTGCAGGTCAACCTCGGTTCCGTCTACGTCAATGATTTCAATCAGTTCGGCCGGACTTACCAGGTGCGCGTGCAGGCCGATGCCCAGTTCCGTACCCAGCCGGAAGACATCGCGGTCCTGAAAGTGCGCAGCACCAAGGGCGACATGATTCCCCTGTCGTCCCTGATGAAGGTGAGCGACAGCTATGGCCCCGACCGCGTGCAGCGCTACAACAACTACGTGGCCGCCGAGCTCAACGGCGGTCCAGCGCCCGGCTATTCGTCCGGCCAGGCCCAGGCCGCGCTGGAGAAACTGGCGCAGGAAACGCTGCCCAAGGGCGTCAGCTACGAGTGGACCGACCTGACCTACCAGAACATTCTGGCCGGCGACACCATGTTCTACGTGTTCCCCCTGTGCGTGCTGCTGGTGTTCCTGGTGCTGGCCGCCCAGTATGAAAGCTGGACCCTGCCGCTGGCCGTGATCCTGATCGTGCCGATGTCGATCCTGTGCGCACTGATTGGCGTCAAGCTGACGGGAGGCGACAACAATGTGTTCACCCAGATCGCCCTGTTCGTGCTGGTGGGCCTGGCGTCGAAGAACGCCATCCTGATCGTCGAATTTGCCCGCGAACTGGAAGACCACGGCCGCTCGATTGTCGAAGCCGCGCTTGAAGCGTCGCGCCTGCGCCTGCGTCCCATCCTGATGACCTCGATCGCCTTCATCATGGGTGTGCTACCGCTGGTGTTCTCCAGCGGTCCCGGTTCGGAAATGCGCCATGCGATGGGTGTGGCCGTGTTCGGCGGCATGCTGGGCGTGACCTTCTTCGGACTGTTCCTGACCCCGGTATTTTATGTACTGCTGCGCTCGCTGGCCCATGCCATGGACCGCAAGAAGGCACAGCACTCTCCAGCCACGGCGATCGCCGCCATCGAAGGAGGACATTAATATGAATGAACTGCAACAGATGGGCAAGCGCAGCCTCGCTGCCATCGCCGCGGCCACGCTCGCGGCCTGCGCCGCGCCCCAGTTCAAGCAGCCCGAAGTGGCCGTGCCGGCCGCCTTCAAGGAAGCGCCCGGCCAGCCCCTCACCGCCGCCGACGGCAGCGTCTGGCAAACGGCGCGCCCCGCCGAAGCCCAGCCGCGAGGACAGTGGTGGCTGGCGTTCAGGGATCCGGCCTTGACCGCCCTGATCGACGAAGCCACGGTCGGCAGCGCCACCCTGGGCGAAGCGGCCGCAAGGTTGCGCCAGGCGCGCGCCATCGCCGGCATTGCCGAAGCCGATCGCAGCATTCAGGTCGGTGTCGACGCCGGCGCCGTGCGGCAGAAAGCTTCGCCCACTTCGCGCGGCCTGCCCGATGGCACCAACGTCGCGCCGGCCACGGCTTACCATGCCCGCCTGACGGCCAGCTACGAGGTCGACCTGTTCGGCCGGGTCGCCTCCAGCGTCAGCGCCGCCGGCGGCGATGCTGCCGCCAGCGAAGCGACGTATCGCTCGGTGCTGCTGGCGCTGCAGGCCGATGTGGCGCAGACGTATTTCCGCCTGCGCTCGCTGGATGCGGAACTGGCCACGCTGGCGCGCACGGTGAGCCTGCGCGACCAGAGCGTGAAGCTGACGGAGCGGCGCTACGCGCTGGGCGATATCGGTGAATTCGATGTCACCCGCGCCCGCACCGAACTATCGACGGCGCGCGCCGAAGCGATCGGCCTGCAGCAGCAGCGGGCCACCAGCGAACACGCGCTGGCCGTGCTGCTGGGCCGCCCGGCCGCCAGTTTCAGCGCCACCGTCAATCCGCTGGAAAACCTGGCCAGCGTGCCCGTGATTCCGCCCGGCCTGCCATCGAGCCTGCTGCAACGCCGGCCCGACATCGCCACCGCCCAGCACACGATGGAGGCGGCTAACGCCCGCATCGGCGTGGCGCGCGCGGCCATGTTTCCGGCCCTCGCCCTGAGCGGTGCGGCCGGCGGGGAAGGGGGCAGCGCCGCCGACATTTTCAAATGGAGCAGCCGATCCTTCCTGCTTGGCGCGTTGCTGTCGGCGCCCCTGATAGATGGCGGACGCAACCACAATAACGTGGTGCGCAGCGAGGCCGCGCTCGAGCAGGCCGTGGCCGCATACCGGCAGCATGTGCTGGTCGCGTTCGCGGAAGTGGAGGACAGCCTGTCGGGCCTGCGCATCCTGGCCGAGCAGGCCGGCGAAATCGATGCTGCGGTGGCCTCGGCGCGCCGCTCGGCCGAACTGGCCCAGTTGCTCTACGACGCAGGCCGCACCAGTTACATCGACTTGCTGGAAGCGCAGCGTAATCTGAGCAGCATCGAACGCAGCGCCGTGCAACTGCGCGGCCAGCGGGCGATCAGCACGGTGGCGCTGGTGCGCGCACTGGGCGGCGGCTGGGGCCAGGATCCCGTTTAGAGTACACTATGAATCTAATGAGGAGGCAAGTGCGCATGCGCAAGTCTAAAACGGAAACAGCGGAAACCCGCAAACGCATCATCGCCACCGCGGCCGAGGTGTTTCTCGAGCGGGGCCTGGCGGCGACCGGCATTGCCGACGTGATGGCCGCGGCCGGCCTGACCCAGGGCGGCTTCTACCGCCACTTCGAGTCGAAGGAGCAGTTGATCGCCGAAGCCAGCGCGGCGGCCTTCGATATGGGCTTCGAGAAGATCAGCCAGGCCGTGGCGGGCCTGCCGCCCGCCGAGGCCATCGGCCGCTTCGTGAACATGTACCTGTTCCAGCGCCAGTGCCCCGGCGCCAAGCTGTGTCCGCTGGCCCACCTGGCCAGCGAACTGCCGCACATGGACGCCAACGTCAAGGCCGTGGTCGATATCGGCCACCGCCGCACCGTCGACTTCGCCGCCGGCCTGCTGCAGACCCTGCAACTTGACGACGCGCGTTGCGTGGCCGAAGCCATTGTCTCGACCATGCTGGGTGCCGTCATGCTGGCCCGCCTGGCCCTGACGGAAGCAGCGGCCACGGAGATACTGCACAGTGCCGAAAAAACCGTCGGCCTGATCGTTCACGCCGCCGCGAATCAAACCAGGCTGCAAGCGGCCTGACGCTGCGCTTGAAGCGAACCAGGGCCTGCACCTGGTTCGCCCTATCCCTCCAGGCGCCCATCAATGAGCCCATCAAGGCGTCGTCTTGCCCGGCAGCGGTTCGCCGCGGTCGAAGATGATCATCCATATGCCTGCGTCATCCTGACGCCAGATCGAATTAAAACGCGCGATGGGCTTGCCGGCCGGGTCACGGACAGTGCCGCCGCTATACGCCAAATTCCCGGCCGGGAAAATCTCAACCTGGTCCGGCCCCCAGGAAAAAGGGGCCTGCTTCGCTTCATAATATTTGCGCCACGCCGTGAGAATTTCCGCGCGCCCGCGCAGCACGCCGGTGCCGGTAAAGAAGATGGCATCGTCTGCCACGAACTTTGCCATCGCTGCATGGTCGCGGTTCTTCATGGTCGCAGCAAAGGCGCGTTCGCTGTCCGCGACCTGTTGCTGCGGGACGGTGTATCCAGCTTGGACGGTGGCGTCGCTCGTGGAACGCAGGGGCATGGCTTTGCGCTCGTGCGCGGCCACCCGATGGGTCGCGGTGAACATCAGCGCCGTGGCGAGCGCGGCAAAAATACCCGTCTTACAAGGTGTGAACGTCATGATGCCTCCAGGTTGAAGCGCGAGCGGCATGCCGGCCGCGCGCGGGCTGAGTGGACTCTACGCTGATTACATGGTGCGCGCGACGCCGCAAATTGGTAATCAGGCAAGTTACCTGGGGCGTGACGAGCTCTGCCGATCATTCGACTATACAATCAGCATGCGGATTGTCGTTTTGCTACCCGTTGACGCTACCGCAAAGCGCGTGGCCCGGGCAGCAGGCATGGCGAACCGGGTTTCTCCACAGGGAGGTTGCGGCTATGAACAGGCTTGCTCTCGCGACAGTGATCACTGCATGCAGCGCCAGCGCGCTTGCACAGGACAATGTGATCATCTACGGAACGGTCGACCTGGGCCTGTGGCGCCAGTCGCAGTCGGCGGGTGCGGCAGGTGAGGAAGTGCGTTGCAAGACCCTGCTGCATACGGGCGGCCTGGCACCCAGCGTCTTTGGCTTGCGTGGTGAGGAAAGGCTCTGCGCCGACCTCAAGGCGACCTTCAATCTCGAAGCCCACCTCGATCCCGGCACCGGCAGCACTGGCTTGAATGCCTTGTTCCCGCGCGCGGCCAATGTCGGTTTTGCGGGCTCATGGGGCGCCGTCAAACTGGGCCAGCAGATCGTGCCGGCGTTGATCGCCTATTTGGCGGTGGACCCGGCGGGCGTGCGCGAATCGCTGTCGGGCATCCAGCCATGGGCGCTCAGTTCGGCACAAAATCTCGGCAGGGGTACGGCGACGCCCAATTCGACCCTGGCGTTTTTTGCCTCGAATGCCGTGTCCTACCAGCTGAGCCGCGGCGGACTGTATGCGGGCGCCCTGTATGCATTTGGGGAAGTCCCGGGCAACTCGCTGGCCAACCGGCTTACCTCCGTCGGCGTCGGCTATACGGGACCGCTGATTGTGGGCGCCTCTTTCCACGCCTCACGCTGGGCCTCGACCGGCGCACCGTCGGACCGCAAGGCCAGCCTGGGCTTCGGCCTGCCGGTGGGCGCTGCAACTTTTAAAATCAACTACCTGTCCGCCCAGGCCTACGCCAGCACCGGCGACGCCGCAGGCGACTGGCGCATCATCAGCGCCGGCACCGACTACCGCCTGACCGAGCGCCATACCCTGCCGGCGGCCTACTACCGCGGCCGCAACCGCCTGGCCGGCAGCGACAGCGACAAGGGCGACAGCATCGTCGTCTCGAACCAGTACGGTTTCTCAAAACGCAGCATCCTGTACCAGCAACTGCTCGCCATCAAGGCCGGCCACACCGCCGGCGCCGTCGTCACCCTCCTCGGCGAACCCCCAGCCCCCGGCCGCACCAGCTACGTCCTCAACCTGGGCATCCGCCACAACTTTTGAACGGAACAGCCGCCGACCCTCTCATCCCGCCCCCGAGGCGCACTATGATCTGAATCGGGTCTGCGTAAACTGAAAAATCCCCGGGTTCCCCGGGGATTTTTTATCATTTCAACCCAAACGAAAGTAGGTTTTCACTTTCGTTTGATTTACACAACTGCCCCCAGTTTAAAGATCGGCAGATACATCGCAATCACCAGGCCGCCAATCAGCACGCCGAGGATGACCATGATGAGCGGTTCCATCAGCGAGGACAGCGCGGCGACGGCTTCGTCGACTTCGTCTTCGAAGAAGTCGGCGACCTTGCCCAGCATGGAGTCGAGGGCGCCCGATTCTTCGCCGATGGCGACCATTTGGGTGACCATGGTGGGGAACACGTTGGCGTTTTGCATCGCAACCGTCAGGCTGGTGCCGGTGCTCACTTCATTCTGGATTTTCCGGGTGGCGTCCAGGTAGACCGCATTGCCGGCGGCGCCGCCGACGGAGTCGAGCGCTTCGACCAGGGGCACGCCGGCGGCGAACATGGTGGCCAGGGTGCGGGTCCAGCGGGCGATGGTGGCCTTGCGGATCACGGCGCCGAAGATTGGCGCCTTGAGCAGAGCGACGTCCATGAAGCGCTGCACCTTGGGCGAACGCTGCCAGGCCTGGAAAAAGAAGTAAATGCTCGCGCCGATGCCGCCGAAAATGAGCAGCCACCATTTGACGAAAAATTCGGAAATCGCCATCACGACCAGGGTGGGCGTCGGCAGGTTGGCGCCAAAGCTGGTGAACACGGCCTTGAACGCCGGCACCACCCAGATCATGATGACGGCCGTGACGATAAAGGCAATCGCCAGGATCGAGATCGGGTACATCAAAGCCGACTTGATCTTGGCCTTGATGGCGATGGTTTTTTCCTTGTAGATCGCCAGCCGGGTCAGCAGGTCTTCCAGGATACCGGCCTGTTCGCCGGCGCCCACCAGGTTGCAGAACAGGGGATCGAAGTACAGGGGATATTTGCGGAAGGCGTTGTTCAGGCTGGTGCCGGTCTCGATGTCCGAGCGCAGATCGAGGATCAGCTTGGACATGGACGGGTTGGCATGGCCCTTGCCGACGATGTCGAACGATTGCAGCAGTGGCACGCCGGCCTTCATCATCGTGGCCAGCTGGCGGGTGAACAGGGCAATGTCCTTGCCGGTGATTTTTTTGCCGCTGCGGTAGACTTTTTTCTTGATCTTGGTGACCATCACGCCCTGGCGGCGCAGGGTCACGTTGACCACGGCTTCGCCGCCGGCGCGCAGTTCGCCCCGCACTGTCTTACCGGACTTGTCCTTGCCTTCCCAGGCGTAGACCGTTTCCTTCACTTGCATTGCGCCGGCTTTGGCTGATGAGGTGGCCATGGGTGATTTCCTATTCGTTTGTGCAGCCAAGCACTTCTTCGAGGCTGGTCAGGCCTTGCTTGACCTTCATCAAGCCGGAGCGGCGCAGCGATTTGACGCCTTCCGCCTCGGACTGGGCGGCAATCTCCATCGAGTTGCCGTGGGCCAGGATGATTTTTTCAATGGCGGGGCTGATCGGCATGATCTGGTAGATGCCGACCCGGCCTTTGTAGCCGCCGCCCAGGCAACGCTCGCAGCCGACCGGACCGTAGGGTTTCCAGTCGCCTTCCAGTTCTTCCGGCTTGAAACCGGCCGCCAGCAAAATTTCGCGGCTGGTGTCAATCGGCTTCTTGCAGGTGCACAGGCGCCGCGCCAGGCGCTGCGCCGTGATCATGATGACGGAGGAGGCAATATTAAATGGCGCCACACCCATGTTCATCAGGCGCGTCAAGGTCGAAGGCGCGTCGTTCGTGTGCAGGGTGGAAAACACCATGTGACCCGTCTGCGCTGCCTTGATGGCGATGTCGGCCGTTTCCAGGTCGCGGATCTCGCCGACCATGATGATGTCGGGATCCTGGCGCAGGAAGGATTTCAGGGCAACGGGGAAGGTCAGTCCGGCGCGGTCGTTGACGTTGACCTGGTTTACGCCGGGCAAGTTGATCTCGGCCGGATCTTCGGCCGTTGAAATATTAATGCCAGGCTTGTTGATCACGTTCAGGCAGGTGTACAGCGACACCGTCTTGCCGGAGCCGGTTGGGCCCGTCACCAGCACCATGCCGTAGGGACGCTGGATGGCGTCCAACAACAATTCCTTCTGGTCCGGATCGTAGCCGAGCGCGTCGATGCCCATCTGCGCCTGGGTGGCGTCGAGAATACGCATGACGGTCTTCTCGCCGAACAGGGTGGGCAGGGTCGATACCCGGAAGTCGATCGTCTTGACGGCCGACATCACCAGGCGCATGCGGCCGTCCTGGGGCACGCGCTTTTCAGAGATATCGAGCTTGGCGAGCACCTTGATACGGGAGACCAGCTTGTCGCGGATGGTGATGGGCGGCTGGGCGTGTTCGCGCAGCACGCCGTCCACGCGCAGGCGGATGCGGTAAAACTTTTCAAACGGCTCGAAGTGGATATCCGAGGCGCCCAGGTTGATGGCGTCCATCAGGATCTTGTTGAGGAATTTGACGATCGGCGCGTCTTCGATGTCGTTGGCCTGGTCGACCACGGTTTCGGGCGCATCGTCGGCGAATTCGATATCCTGGCCGTCGCTGGCCAGTTCCTGCAAGCTTTGTTCAGCGCTCTTGCCCAGCTTGTTCAGCAGGGCGATCAGGGTGTCGTGCGGAACGATCACCGGCTCGACCGACGCTTCGCTCTGGAACTTGATCTGGTCGAGGGCCTGGGTATTGGTGGGGTCGGAAATGGCCACCGACATCTTGTTGCCACGCTTGGCCAGGGCAATCACGCGCTGGGTCTGCATCAACTTGCTGTCGATGATCTTCGGCGGCAGCATGTCGACATTGAAGGCGCTCATGTCCATCAAGGGGTAGCCGAAGGTCTCCGCGCAGAACAGCGCCAGCCCGCGCGCATCGATCAGGCCGCTGGTGACGAGGCTGTCGATGAACTGCACCTTGTCGGCAACAGATTTCTTTTGCAGGGTGTCCGCCTGGGCCGCGGTGAGCTTGCCAGCCTGGGTCAGCGCGCGCGCCAATCCCGACATCGGCGTGCCCTGGGCGGTGTTGGGGAGGACTGCTGCCATATAGTAGCGCTTGCAAAGAGACCACGGACCTTAGCGCCCAGCTGAAACCCACGGGGCGAACCTGTGGTGGATGATGCCTCTGGGCATCATTTTTGTAAAGGGTTTGTGGCAGGACGAGGCGCGCTTACCACGTAACGATAGCGCGATGTTACTGGTCGTGGCAATTACGCCAAGCGTTTCAAGGTCGTCGGCCGTTTAAGTTTGACAACCTTGATGGCCTGGTTCTGCACCTGGATCACTTCGATGACGCAATTGGCCACTTTCAGGCTGATGGCGGAGTCGGGAATGTCCTGCAGCAGTTCGAGCATCAAGCCGTTGAGGGTCTTGGGGCCGTCCAGCGGAAAGCCCAGGCCCAGCCGCTTGTTGATGTCGCGCAAAGGTGTGGAGCCTTCCAGCAGCACTTCGCCATTGGCATCCCAGCCAAACGTTTCGCTGCGCGCCGCGCCCGGCACGGAGGTGGTGAATTCGCCGATCATCTCTTCGATGATGTCGTCCAGGGTGACCAGGCCCTGCACCTCGCCGTACTCGTCGACGATGATACCCAGCCGCTCCTTATTTTCCTGAAAATACTGCAGCTGGGTAAATACGCCGGTTTCCTGGGGAATGAAGTAGGCCGTGTTGAGCAGTTCGCGGAAATGCTCCACCGTCAATTCGTCGGCCTGGTTCAGCAGGGCCACGGCTTTTCTCACGTGCAGGATGCCGACTATCTGGTTGATTTCGCCTTCGTAGACGGGCAGCTTGTTGTGGTAGCAGGTGGTCAGCTGGTGCTTGATTTCATCGACCGGCACGGCCAGGTTGAGCGCCTCGATCTGGGCGCGCGGGGTCATGATGTCTTCGACCGAAATGGTTTCCAGGTCGAACAGGTTGAGCAGGATGCTCTTGTGTTTTTGCGGAATAAAATTGCCGCCTTCCAGCACGATGGAACGCAGCTCTTCCGGCGAAACCCTGTGCTGGTGGGGATCCTGCACCGTGCGGATGCGCAGCAGTTTCAGCACGACTTTGACGAACAGGTTGACGAACCAGATAATCGGCTTGGCGCCCGTCATCAGCACCTTGAGCAGGCGGCTTGAGCCCAGCGAGATCGCTTCCGGATAGGTCGCGCCGATGATCTTGGGCGATATTTCCGCGAACACGATCAGGAGGAAGGCCACCACCGCCGTGGCGATCGTCAGCACGGTGTCGTCGTGGCCGAAAAACAGGATGGCGATGGCTGTCACCAGGGCGGTGGCCATGGCATTGATCAGGGTATTGGCGATCAGCACCAGCGACAGCAATTTGTCGGTGCGGTCGAGCAACCAGAGCGTGGTGATGGCGCCCCGGTTGCCCCGCTTGGCCAGGTGGCGCAGACGGTATTTATTGGCGGCCATCAAGGCCGTTTCGGCCATGGCAAAAAAGGCCGAACAGAGAATCAGCACGGCCAGTGCGAGCACGAGCGCCCAGAGGGGGACGTTGTTCACGGCGTGACGGGAGCAAACAGCATGAAGGGGGCAGACAACATGACGGGGCGGGAAAACCCGCGGGAAGCGCGGCGCAATACTCTGCCGCAGAGCTGTGGATTTTAAGGGAGTCGGGACCTGCTTGCAAGTTTGTCCAGAACCGGATCCATCCCGACTCGGGACGAAAAAAACCCGGGTCCCCTCGCGGGGCCCGGGCCAAGATTGCTTCCGGCTAAGGATTGATGAATTACTGCAAAGCGAGCCTGCGCTGTTCACGGTCCTCATTGAGCTTGAACAGGGCCAGCGCGGCCGCCAGCTGGCCGGTCTGTTCGGTCAGCGATTCCGCGGCGGCCGCAGCTTCTTCGACCAGCGCCGAATTTTGCTGGGTCATCTCGTCCATGCTGACGATGGCGCGGCCGATGTGCTCGATGCCGGCGCTCTGTTCCTGGCTGGCGGCGGAAATTTCCACCATGATGTCGGCCACCTTGCGCACCGACGCCACGATCTGGCCCATGGTCGTGCCGGCCTGATCGACCAGCACGGCGCCCGCGTCCACCTTGGCCACCGAGTCGCCGATGAGCTCCTTGATTTCCTTGGCGGCGCTGGCAGAGCGCTGGGCCAGGTTGCGCACTTCCGACGCCACCACGGCAAAGCCGCGGCCCTGTTCGCCTGCGCGGGCCGCTTCCACGGCCGCGTTCAGGGCCAGGATATTGGTCTGGAAAGCAATGCTGTCGATCACGGAAATGATGTCGACGATTTTCTTTGCCGAATTGTGGATGTCGCCCATGGTCGTCACCACGCCCGACACCACCTGGCCGCCGCGGGTGGCAATGGTCGATGCGTCCATCACCAGTTGATTGGCCTGGCTGGCATTGCTGGCATTCTGGCGCACGGTGCCGGTCAGCTTTTCCATGGCGCGGCTGGTTTCATCGAGACTGCCCGCCTGCGACTCGGTGCGGCCGGCCAGGTCGGCGTTGCCATCGGCGATTTCCGCGCTGGCCCGCTGGATGGTTTCTGCCGACAGCTTGATTTCCCCCATCAGATTGGCCAGCTTTTCGCGCATGTCTTTCAGGGCCGACAGCAGGCTGGTCTTGTCTTTGGCATCCGTGACGATGTCCATCGACAGGTCGCCATCGGCCACGGCGCGCGCGATCTGGCGGGCGTATTCCGGCTCGCCCCCCAGTTGCTGCCAGATGGCGCGCACGACAAACCAGGACACCACGGCCAGGCTCGCCACCACGATCAGCGCGGCCGCCACCATGGCCGTCACCACCCGCCGCACGCTCGCTTCGGAGCCGGCGATGCCGTCCTTGAACTGGGCGTGCGCGGCCGTGTTGGTCTTGGCCAGATCGGCATTGAGCACGGCAAGGCTGCTTTGCATGCGCGCAACCACCGCCTGCGGATCGCCCTGTTCCATTTCCAGCATGATCTTCGCCGCCGACAGGGCAGGGGCGTAATAGGCGTCGAATTCTTTTTGCAGGCGGGCGGCAGTGGCAGCCTGGCCGTCCAGCGCGCCCAGGGTGTTCAGTTTCAGTTTGAGTTTATTGGCCTGCTCGGCGACCGCGGTGACGCGCGCCTTGTCGCCTTCGCTGACGGCATCACGCAGCGCATCGGTGACGGCGCCCACATCGAGCGTGGCCGATTTGACGATGTCGAGCACGGGATAGTCGATCCGTTCGGTCGTACGGATGGAAGTCAGGGCGCCAGTGGCGATGTACGCGCTGACGGCGATGCCGAGGCCAAATATTACGGTGGAAATCACCGGTAAGGACCAAATCCTGTGCTTGATGTTCATAAAAATCCTTCAAACAAAAGTGAAAACCGTGTTTGTTTGGGTTGAATAGGTGAAAATCCCCGGCGGAGCGGGGAATTTTCAAGGGAACGGAACCTCGATTCGAATCACAAGTCGCCTCGGGGCGTCACTCTACGGTTTGAGGGTGACCGTTGTTTACGGCGCGGTCAGCACGACTTTCACGGTGGCATCGACTGCGCTTTTCTCGATATAACCAATGGCTTTCGGGTCGGCGGCCACGGCTTTCTTGACGTCGGCGCTGGTGGCGACTTCCTTTGGTGGGGTGGCTTTGCCCGTGAAGACCAGCTTGGACCAGAGCGCCTTGGCCTGCGAGGCGTCCTTGTCGGCGACCTTTTTGTAGAACTCGTTGCGCAGGGCGCCTTCGGGCTGGTCGATCGGGGTCATCGTGGTCGATTTACCGAGGAAAAATTGCGCGACCTGTTCGTTGCTCATGCTCGCGGCTGGGCTTTTCGCGCCCACCACGGCCACTACCTCGGCCATTGCACCCGCGCTGGCGCACACCAGCGCGCCGGCAACCATCATGTTGATCAGTTTCGTCATGGTCGTCGCTCCTTAGAACACGAAGTCGAGGGCGATGGCGCCGACCGTGACGGGACCGTGGAAGCCCAACTGGGGCTGGACCAGGAGGCCTGCGCCGTTCTTTGGACGCACGCGATCGACCTGGGCTTTGAGGGCCAGGTTGCGGTACAGGTCCCAGCGCACGCCGATGGTGTCGGTGGACTGGTTTTGTGGCGCTGACAGGGTGTCGACGCCGGCGGACAGCGCGCGCAGGGTCGGGGTGCAAGCCGCTGGGTAGCCGGCCGGGCAGGCCGCTGGCACGGTGTTGGTGACGTGGCCAACGGACTTGGCCTCTGCGTGGTTGTAGTAAGGCAGGAACTTACCGATGCGGTAGCCGCCCATCAGGTACCAGGAATTGGTGTCGTTGACATAGCTGTCGGTCTTGCGCTTGGCATATTCGGTCTGGACGACGATGTTTTTCCAGTCCATCGTCAGGCCGACCGAGGTGAACGAGGCCTTTTTCTTGTTCAAGGCCAGCTCATCGGCCAGCGCGGGCAGGGCGGCAAACTTGTAGCCGGCGCCGGTGGCGCGCAGGCCGGCCAGCAAGGTGTTGAGCGAAGCCGAGTCGTCCACCGTCAATTTGCCATCGGCGCGGCCGAAACGCAGGGTGAGCGGCCCGTGCTCGGCCACCAGGTTCAGGGCGACCAGGCTGGTGCCGTCGACGTGCACGGTGGCGGCGCTGGTGGCGATCGGGTTATGGGTGCGGCCGAAAGCGAGCTGGGCCGATACGCTGGTGTCGCCAAAACTTTGCTGCCAGGTGGCGTCGATGCCGTCGATGCTGTTCAGCGGTACCTGGGCGTACACCTCGGCAGGCGGGCGCAGCATGGTGTTGGCGTAGCCGACGTTGCGATAGTCCGAAATCAGGAACACGGGCAGGCCCATGCGACCGACGCGCACGGACAGCTTGTCGTTGACTTTGCCTTTCAGGAAAGCCCAGGCCAGTTCGGCGCCGTAATCATCTTCGCCATCCTTGCGCACCAGGCCCTGCGCCGTGGCCGACAGCCAGCTGTTCAGGGTGGTGTTGGCCTGCACGCCGAAATTCGAATCGACGCCGGTACGGGCCGTCTTGGTGGCGCCAGCGCTTTGGTTCGGACGCACGAACTGGGCGGCGTCGTCATTGGTCTTGGTCAATGCAAGCGTGCCGAAGCCGCTGACGGTCACGGCCGGCAGGCCGGACTCCTGGGCATACGCGGCCGACAGGGCCAGCGGCAAGGTCAACAGTGTTGCGATAAAGCGTTTGGTCATGGGAATGCCTGCAGCGGAAAGCTGCACTTTTCAAAAGTTAATCGATGGGGGGGTGAAACAGAAACGGGCGCCGGGGCTTCGGGCAATCGTTAAATGCTTGGAGGCAATTGTATGAACTGCCTTAACCTTGCAGCAAGGGAATTGTGAGGTTCAGTATTTGTATAGCAATTGTATTCGCAAAAATTGTTGTTATTGCGAAACGCCAGCGGGGGCAAGCTTTTCAAGCAAACAATTTATCCATTCCACCAGTGCGAGGTTTCACCCTGGGCTGGCAATTTCGCCTGCACCGCTGAATGCACGATGCCGGCCCGCAGCGCCTGCTCGGCGTCGAACAGGCGCGCGCCGCCAAACAGGTGGGTGCGGATATCGTCCGGCTCGATGCCGTCGCAGGTGGCTTCCTCGAAAATGCGGGCATAGCGTTCCGCATCGAAATCGAGACACTCGCGCCACTCCGTCACGCGTGCATGGTCGGCGGCGACGAGGCTGCCGAAGCCCCAGTTGAGCGGATGCACCAGAAAACGGGTGCCCGGACAGGCATGGCGTTTCTCGCCCGCCAGGAAAATCACCACGGCAATCGACTCGATGCTGCCCACATTGTGCGTGGTCAGCGGAATCGGCAGGGATTTAAGAAAAAAGTAGAGCGCAAAGCCGGCCGTCATGTTGCCGCCCTCGCTAGACAAATGCAACTCGATCTCCGTGGCGCCGCTTTGCAGGGCCTGCAGGCACAGGTTGCGCACCGTGCAAGCCGTGTTGTGATTGATCGGACCAATAAAGTGAACGATATGCAAGCTCATCGGGACCTCCGCTGCTGTCTGGAGCCAAGAATAGCAAACTCTTGCTTTAACTGCCCCGGTAAGTTGAATATGACCATGGCGTCACCACCAGCGGCACGTGGTAATTCTGGGTCGGATCGGCAATCCCGAAAGCGAGCGTGACCTTGTCGACAAAGCGGGGCGAGGGCAGGACCACGCCTTGGGCAGCAAAATAATCGCCTGCCGCAAACACCAGTTCGTATTGCCCGGCGCGCATGGTGTCGCCTTCCAGCAGGGGCGTGGTGCAGCGGCCGTCGGCGTTGGTGATGTCCTGTTTTAACAGGCGCCGTTCGCTGATGGTGATGGCATAGAGCTCGATCCGCACGCCGGCGCCGGGGGTGCCGCGGGTGGTGTCGAGGACGTGGGTGCTGAGTTTGCCCATGGCATGCTCCTGAAGTGGTATCGGATCATTATATGATGGCGAACCGACACGATTTTCTCAAACGCCATGAGCACCTACGACAATTATCCCCGCGACCTGATCGGCTACGGCCGCAACCCGCCCCACGCGCGCTGGCCCGGCCAGGCCCGCATCGCCCTGCAATTTGTGCTCAACTACGAAGAGGGCGGCGAAAATAATGTGCTGCACGGCGACCCGGCCTCGGAAACGTTTTTGTCCGAAATCATCGGCGCCCAGGCCTTCCCAATGCGCCACATGAGCATGGAGTCGCTCTACGAATACGGCTCGCGCGCCGGCCTGTGGCGTCTGCTGCGCATGTTCGAAGAGCGAAAACTGCCGCTGACCATCTTCGGCGTGGCGATGGCCCTGAAACGCAATCCCGAAGCGGTCGCCGCTTTTCTGCAAGGTGGCCACGAGATCGCCTGCCACGGCCTCAAGTGGATTTCGTATCAAAACGTTGACATCGACACCGAGCGGGCCCACATGGTCGAGGCGGTGCAGATCATGCGCGAACTGACCGGCAGCGCGCCGCTGGGCTGGTACACGGGGCGCGATTCACCCAATACACGCCGCCTGGTGGTTGAACACGGCGGCTTTGCTTACGATGCCGACCATTATGGCGACGACCTGCCGTTCTGGGACAAGGTGACGATTGGCGACGGCTCCGTTCACTCCCAGCTCGTGGTGCCTTACACGCTCGACACCAACGACATGCGCTTTGCCGCCATGCAGGGTTTTAATTCAGGCACACAGTTTTTTGATTATCTGAAGGATGCTTTCGACACCCTGTATGCGGAAGGCGATCCGGCCGGGCTGGACCGGCCGAAAATGCTGTCGATCGGCTTGCATTGCCGGATTGTCGGGCGGCCGGGCAGGGCGGCGGCGCTAGCGCGGTTTCTTGATTATGTGCAGTCGCATGACAAAGTGTGGATTACGCGGCGGATTGATATTGCGGAGCATTGGCGGCAGACTCACCCCGCGGCTTGAAACGCAGGCGGGGACTGGCCCTGCGGGCCTGTCCCCATTTTGACTTTGCCTCTGGTCTGAAAATGGGGACAGGCCTGCAAGGCCAGTCCCCGTACTAGACATGCCGCTACCAATATAAGCAAAATCACCGCCAGCATATATCACACTCCCCCCAAACTGTTAGTCTGCTAAGCTGGGATAACACCGAGGCCAGCATGTCAGATCCGATCCGTTTTTACTACCAGGGCGCCCTGCGCGAAGTGCGCGAAGCGGCGCCCACGCGCACGGTGCTGCAGCATCTGCGCGAGGATCTGCATTGCACGGGCACCAAGGAAGGCTGCGCTGAAGGGGACTGCGGCGCCTGCACGGTGGTGGTCGGATCGCTTGAAAACGGCGAGCTGAAAATGAAGGCGGTCAACGCCTGCATCCAGTTCCTGCCCACCCTCGACGGCAAGGCCCTGTTCACGGTGGAAGACGTGACCCAGCCCGATGGCGCCCTGCACCCGGTGCAGCAGGCCCTGGTCGAATGCCACGGGTCCCAGTGCGGCTTCTGCACCCCCGGCTTCGTCATGTCGCTGTGGGGGATGTATTTGAAACCCGAGGGGCGCGCGCCCTCGCGCTGCCAGATCGACGACACCCTCTCCGGCAATCTGTGCCGCTGCACCGGTTACCGCCCCATCATCGCCGCCGCGCGCCGCATGGGTGAACTGCCCGCCGTCGAGTTTGACCGCGCCGCCCTGGCCGCCCAACTGGCGCTCCTGCAGCGGGACAGCATGAGCGTCTACCAGGCGGGCGGCGCGACCTTCTTCGCACCGCGCACCGTGGCAGAACTGGCCGAGGTGCGCGCGGCCCATCCGCGCGCGCTGCTGCTGGCCGGCTCCACCGACGTGGGCCTGTGGGTCACCAAGCAGTTGCGCGAGGTGGGCGACATCATTTACCTGGGCCAGGTCGATGCCTTGAAGGCCATCACGCAGGACGCCGCCACCATCCAGATCGGCGCCGGCGCCACACTGGAAGATGCCTACAGCGCCATCTGCCGCCACTATCCCGAACAACTGGGCGAAATGCGCCAGCGCTTTGCCTCGCTGCCGATTCGCCAGGCCGGCACCTTGGGCGGCAACGTCGCCAACGGCTCGCCCATCGGCGATTCCATGCCCTGGCTGATTGCACTCGGCGCCGAACTGGTGCTGCGCGGCCCCGCCGGCCAGCGCAGCATGGCGCTGGAAGATTTTTACCTGGGCTACCAGCAGAAGGATCTGCAAAGCGGCGAATTCGTCGAAGCCCTGCGCGTGCCGCTGCCGCAGGCTGGCGTTCAGTTCCGCACCTATAAACTGGCCAAGCGCTTCGACCAGGACATCTCGGCCGTCTGCGCCGCTTTTGCCATCCGCGTGGAAGCGGGCCGGATCGCGTCGGCGCGAATTGCTTTTGGCGGTATGGCGGCCACGCCGAAACGGGCGGCGCAAACGGAAGCGCTGCTGCAAGGCGCGCTGTGGGATGAAGCGGCTTTGAACGGGGCGATGGCCATGCTGGCGCAGGATTACGCGCCGCTCAGCGACATGCGCGCCTCGAACAGCTATCGCATGAAAACGGCGCAGAATCTGCTGCGCCGCTTCTGGCTGGAGACGCGGCTTGATACGCCGCTCGCCGCCAGCGCCGTCAACGCCTTTGCGCAAGGGAGTCCAGCATGAATGACGCCGGCCTGCCCCAACTGAAAACTGCGGCGACCGCCGAACCCTGGCGCGCCGTCGGCATCTCGCGCGCCCACGAATCGGCCATCCTCCACGTGCGCGGCGAAGCGACCTACACGGACGATATCGCTGAAGTAGCCGGCACCCTGCATGGCGCGCTGGGCCTGTCCAGCAAGGCCCATGCCCGCATCGTCTCCGTCAATCTCGACAAGGTGCGCGCCGCTGCAGGCGTTGCGGGCGTATTCGCCGTTGGCGAGATCCCCGGCCTGAACGACTGCGGTCCCATCATCCACGACGATCCGATTTTTGCCGATGGCGTCGTGCTGTACGTGGGCCAGCCAATTTTCATCGTCGTCGCCAGCACCCACGACCAGGCCCGCCGCGCCGCCCGCCTGGCCGACATCGTGTACGAAGAACTGCCGGCGATATTGACGCCGCAAGGCGCCAAGGCAGCCGGCTCGTTTGTGCTGCCGCCCATGCGCCTGGCGCGCGGCGACTACCAGGCCGCGTTCGAGGCCGCGCCCCACGCCGTGAAGGGCGAACTGTATGTGGGCGGCCAGGAGCAGTTTTACCTGGAAGGGCAGATCGCCTATGCCATCCCGAAAGAAGACCAGGGAATGCTGGTGCAGTGCTCGACCCAGCACCCCAGCGAAATGCAGCACGTCGTCGCGCACGCACTGGGACTCGCCTCGCACAATATCGTCGTCGAGTGTCGCCGCATGGGCGGCGGCTTTGGCGGCAAGGAATCGCAGTCAGCCCTGTGGTGCGCCGCCGCCGCCATCGCCGCGGCCAAGCTGAAACGCCCCGTCAAACTGCGCGCCGACCGCGACGACGACATGCTCGTCACCGGCAAGCGTCACTGCTTTCATTACGAGTACGCGGTGGGCTACGACGACACGGGCCGGATCCTCGCCGCCCGCGTCGACATGGTCACCCGCGCCGGCTATTCGGCCGACCTGTCGGGGCCTGTCGCAACGCGCGCCGTCTGCCACTTCGATAACACCTATTATTTGTCCGACGTCGACATCCGCGCCGCCTGCGGCAAGACCAATACCCAGTCGAACACCGCCTTCCGCGGCTTCGGCGGCCCGCAAGGCGCCATCGCCATTGAATACGTGATCGACGAAATCGCCCGCAATCTGCAGCGCGATCCGCTCGACATCCGCCGTCTGAATTTTTATGGCGCCAAGGACCGTAATGTGACGCCGTATGGCCAGCCTGTGGTGGACAACGTCATCGGCAAACTGGTCGATCAACTGGAAGCGTCAAGCAGCTACCGCGCCCGCCGTGCCGCCATCGAAGCCTACAACGCGGCCAGCCCGGTCCTCAAAAAAGGCCTGGCCCTCACGCCCGTCAAATTCGGCATCGCGTTCAATGTGACGCACCTGAACCAGGCCGGCGCGCTGGTCCACGTCTACACCGACGGCTCGATCCACCTGAACCACGGCGGGACCGAGATGGGCCAGGGGCTGAACATCAAGGTCGCTCAGGTGGTCGCCCACGAGTTCCAGGTCCCGCTGGAGACCGTGAAGATCAGCGCGACGCGGACGGACAAGGTGCCCAACACCTCCGCCACCGCCGCCTCGTCGGGCAGCGACCTCAACGGCATGGCCGCCCAGGCCGCCTGCCGCACGCTGAAGGAGCGGCTGACCGCCTTCGCGGCGCGGGAATTCGGCTGCGCGGCCTCGGCCGTGGTCTTCGGCCCC
>JBJMVV010000365.1:0-4666 GCA_045810505.1 Massilia sp. | reverse complement strand
GGGCTTTTTTTATGCTGCGGCGCCAAGAGCAGGGGGACTGACGCCGCAGGTGTCTGTCCCCATTTTTTTTTTTTGGCGCTACGCGCGTGCCACGGCAAGGCGAAAGGGGGGACAGGCACCTTGGGGCGCCAGTCTCCGACTGCTTACATCACCTTCACGGCCCGCCCAATAAACTGCACCGGCCCGGTCGGCTTGTTGAGCGGCGACCCATTCACCGGCTCGAGCGTCAGCTCAAACAACTGATTCGGCTGCACATTGGGCAGCGCATCGAGCGGGATGGTGATGGTCTGCCCAGGCTTGACGAGACCCAGTGACACGGGCCCCTTCCAGCCCTCGGCCTTGGTCCAGAACTGCAGCGATTTGTCGCCAGGGATGGCGGCGGTGGCCAGCGGCGTCAGTTGCACCTGGTGCTTCGCATCGGCCTGCACCACATAGCCCGGCGCCTTGTCCTGCGGCGCCACCAGCACCACCATGTACTGCGGCGCGGGGGGCAACACCGCGCGGCTGGCCAGGTTCACCGCCAGCACGGCGCAGGCCAGCATGGAACCGGCCGTCAGGGTCCGCCACAAGCCCAGGCTATCCCACCAGCGGCGGCGCGGCGCCGTGACGACGGGCGCAGTCGCGCTGCGTGCAATCCGCGTCCACAATTGGGGCGACGGCGACACGGGCGGCACGATGCTCGCCAGCGGCAGCAAATCCGCCTCCCACTGCTGCACTGCCAGACGCAAGGCCGGCTCGTTCAAGAGGCGGCGCTCGACCTCCGCGCTGGTGGAAGCCGACAAGATCCCCAGCACATATTCGCCCGCCAGCACATAGAGATCATCGTTCATGACAGACAGCCTTTCAAGGCCACCAGGCTGCGCTTGATCCAGGCCTTGACGGTGCCCAGCGGCGCCTCGACCTTGATGGCGATTTCGCTGTGCGACAGGCCGTCCACATACGCATGCAGCAGGCAGTTGCGGCGCACCGGTTCCAGTTGGCCCAGGCAGTCGGTGATGCGGCCCGGACTGGCCTGCCAGGCAAAGGCGTCGGCCGCGTCGGACCATTGCGCCATCGAGGCGTCGGCATCGATGGCCGCGGCGGCATCGTCGTCGACCGTCACTTCGCGGGCGGTGTCGCGCATGGCGTTCAGGGCCAGGTGGCGGGTGATGGTGTAGAGCCAGCCGCGCGCCGCGCCCCGCAGGGGATCGTAGCTGGCGGCGCGGGTCCACACTTTTAAAAAGGCGTCATGCACGATGTCCTCGGCCAGTGCGGCGTCGCGCACGATGCGCTGCGCCACGCCGAGCAGACGCGCGCCCTCCTGTTCGTACAGGCGGCGCAGCGCACCCTGGTCGCCGGCGGCGCAACCAGCCAGGGCGGCTTCGTAATCAAACAATAGGTCGGTGTGATCGGGCAAGGCGGCTCCGGCTATGCATTTCTCATTGGAATCCTAGCATGGATTGCCGTCCCGACAACACTTGGCCAGGCAATCAGCTGGCTTTCCAGAAGATATAGTCGCCCTGGTACATCACCACGGTCTTCTGGCCCCTGGTCTCCGGCGTGCAGCCCGTGCTTGGGGCGGCGCCGCCCTGCAGGGCCACGCGCTGGATGTACGATGTGCCCGCCATGGCGCCGGCGCTTGAGGCCGGGTTTGCTTTTACCAGCTGGAAGGGGATGTTACCGGGGCCGGAAGGGGCGACCGCGACCTGGGTGCCGGAGACCTTCGAGCCGTCATTGGCTTCCCAGGTAGCCGGTGGACCATAATATTTGCCGACCGCCTTGCCGCTACGGTCCGCCAGTTGCGCCTTCGGTCCGACAAATGCCCACTCGACGGCGCCGGGCATGGCTGCCTTGTCCTTGCATTCATAGGTCAGTTCGCCCGTGGCGCGGGTTTCCATGGCGACGACGTGGCCGGCCGGGACCTTGACGGCGTCGGG
Organism: Massilia sp.; assembly: GCA_045810505.1. GTDB lineage: Bacteria > Pseudomonadota > Gammaproteobacteria > Burkholderiales > Burkholderiaceae_D > JAFCUW01. Next base: position 2,750 of record JBJMVV010000365.1, on the reverse strand, counting down.
CAGGCTGTCCTGGGTGTAGCTGGATTTGGGCGCCATCCCGGCGCAGGCGGAGAGAATCAGGCAGGCAGCGGGGACAACAAGGAGGGCGGGCAGGCGGGTGGTGGTCATCAGAAGTCTCCAGTAAATTGAAAAAGGCCTGCGCCAGTGCGCAGCCTTACTGGTACTACCCGCCACAAGCCGCACTGGATGCAGTGGCGCTGAAATATTTTTACCGGCCTGCTTTCAGCTTGCGCCACAAGGTCGTGCGGCTGATGCCCAGGTGGGCCGCCGCCTCGTCGCGCCGGCCGCCAAAGCGCGCCAGCACTTCGGCGACTGAATCGGCATCGGCCGCCGCTGCCGCTGCCACTGCAAGCGTCCCCAGTTCGGGCGCCACCTTCATCACAAACGCCTGCGTCAGCGCCTGCAGCGGTTCCGCCGCCAGGTACAGCGCCAGGCGCTGCGCCACGTTTTTCAGTTCGCGCACATTGCCGGGCCAGTCGTAGCGCTCGACCAGCAGCGCACAGGCTTTCACTTCCGCCGCGAGATTGGGATGGGGACGTGCGCCCAGCGCGGCCAGGGCCTGCTTGAGCGACCATTCCAGCAGCGGCGCGATGTCGGCTCGCCGCTCGCGCAGCGGCGCAATTGACAGGCGCAGCACGGCCAGGCGGTAATACAGGTCGGCCCGGAAGCGCCCCTCGCGCACGCGCGCGGCCAGGTCGCAGTGGGTGGCGCTGATGACCCGCACCTCGACAGGCACGGGCCGCGTGCCGCCCACCCGCACCACTTCGCGCTCTTCCAGCACCCGCAGCAAACGGGTTTGCAGGGCCAGCGGCATCTCGCCGATTTCATCCAAAAACAGGGTGCCGTGATTGGCCGCTTCCACCAGGCCCGCATGGCCGCCCCGGCGCGCGCCCGTGAACGCGCCTTCTTCGTGGCCGAACAATTCCGATTCAAGCAGGGACTCGGCCAGCGCGCCGCAGTTGACGGCCACGAACGGACGGTTGGCGCCCAAGCTGCGCGGGCTCTCGCGGTGGATGGCCTGGGCCGCCAGCTCCTTGCCGGTGCCGGTCTCGCCTTCGATCAGCACCGTGGCCGGCGACTTCGCAAACAGCACCACCGCCTGGCGCAACTGCTCCATCACGGCTGACTCGCCCCGCAAATCGTTGAGGCCATGGCGGGCGCGCAGGGTGTCGGCGACGGCAGCGTGGGGGCGGGGGCGGCGCCGCGCATCGAGGCTGCTGCGCCGGGCCAGTTCGAGCGCGTCATCGAAGGCCTGGCGGATCGAGGCGGCCGAATAGACGAACACCCCCGTCAATCCGGCTTCCTCGGCCAGGTCGGTGATCAGGCCCGCGCCGACGATGGCGCTCACGCCCGCCGCCTTGAATTCGTTGATGCGGTCGCGCGCATCTTCTTCCGTCACGTAGGTGCGCTGGGCGATGTTGGCGCCGAAGGTGTCGGAAAACTCGGCCAGCGCCGGATGCGGCGTCTGGTAGCTGATCACGCCAATCCGGTCCGCCACTTTGCGCGCCCGCGCCAGCGCCTGCATCATGTCAAAACCGGAAGCGCGCGCCGCCACCACCGGCGCCGACACCCGCCCTTTTAAATAGGCCGCATTCGAGCCGGCCGCGATCACCACGTCGCAGCGTTCGGTGGCCATGCGCTCACGGATGTGGCGCGCGGCTGCGTCAAAACCCAGGTTGATCGGCTCGATGGTGGCGAGATGGTCGTACTCGAGCGTGATGTCGCGGAACAGGTCGGACAGGCGCGAGACGGATACGGTCCAGATGACGGGGCGGTCGAGGTCTTCGGTGGGGAAGGAGGAATAAGCCATGCAGTATTGTAACGCGATGCGTTGCATGTTTCAGTCAACCTGCAACATGCAACAACGATGAAACAATTGCTTGACGACGCAAGTATTGGCGGCCCTTGATTTATAAGGAGATTTCAGCGGGCAGGGCGCTTGCGCCCGGTGGCACGCCCCTTGCAATGCATAAAGGATTGCGCCACGCGCCAGTACCCACGAAGTATTTACAGGAGAAAATAATGAGAGAATCCCGAGGCGCCATGTTCCGCCGCGCCGTGCTTGAGGAGTCGCCTTTGCAGGTGGTCGGCACCATCACGGCCTACACTGCCCGCATGGCCGAGCAATCGGGCTACAAGGCGGTCTACCTGTCCGGCGGCGGCGTGGCCGCGAACTCGCTGGGTTTTCCTGACCTTGGCATCAGCACCCTGGACGACGTCATCACCGATGCCCAGCGCATCACCGACACCTGTGGCCTGCCGCTGCTGGTCGACATCGACACGGGTTGGGGCGGCGCCTTCAACATCGCCCGCACCATCCGCCACATGATCCGCGCCGACGTCGCCGCCGTGCACATGGAAGACCAGGTGTCGGCCAAGCGCTGCGGCCACCGTCCGGGCAAGGAAGTCGTCTCGACTGAGGAAATGGTCGACCGCATCAAGGCCGCGGTGGATGCGCGCCACGACGAGAACTTCGTGATCATGGCGCGCACCGACGCGCTGGCAGTGGAAGGCCTGAACGCCGCCATCGACCGCGCCTGCGCTTACGTCGAAGCGGGCGCCGACATGATCTTCCCCGAAGCGATCACCAAGCTGGAACAGTATGTCCAGGTGAAGGAAGCGGTCAAAGTGCCGATCCTCGCCAACCTGACCGAATTCGGCTCCACCCCCATGTTCACCCTGGACGAACTGCGCAGCAGCCAGGTCGACATCGCCCTGTACTGCTGCGGTGCATACCGCGCCATGAATGC
>JBJMVV010000364.1:0-3043 GCA_045810505.1 Massilia sp. | reverse complement strand
TGGCTGCGGCAGCTAATCATGATATAAATGCATCTTTGGGAGAATTCCATGAACGACTTCCTGCCCCGCACCGATACCGACACGGCCAAACAGGTCGATGAAGCCATCGCCATGAAGCTCGCGTTCGGCGACGACGTCGCCCGCAAATTCCTGCTCCTGCGCGGCATCGACCCGGAACTGGCGGAGCGGGTCATCACGGCGCCGCGGGAGCAGCGGCGGCATTGAAGTGAGAGGGCGGCGCATCGTCCTGCTGGTCGTCATTGCGACGGCCAAGCTTGCCTTGTTGCTGTGGATCGCCAGTTCGATCAGCCGCGAGCCCCGCGCCGCTAGGCCGGCGCCTGACCGGCCCTCACCCAGTGCACCGAATAGCGCCCCCGTCCATCCTGCTTGGACCGGTACAAGGCCCCATCGGCCAGCCTGATGAACTCGTCCACCGAGCTGCCCGCGGTCGGTCCCGCGCAGATGCCCACGCTGGTGCTGACCTGGACCGGCGCGCCGTCGACGCTCATTGGCGCGCGCATGGCGTCGACGATTTTCTGGCCCATGACGTCCGGCCCCGCCGGTTCCGTGAAGGACTCGAAGATGACGACGAATTCGTCGCCGGCGATGCGCACGACGGTGTCGGTGCGGCGCACCGCGGCGCGCAGGCGCTGGGCGAATTCGACCAGCACGGCGTCGCCGCCGCCGTGGCCGTAAGTGTCGTTGATGGCCTTGAAGCGGTCGATGTCCAGGTAGGCCAGGGCGAGGGTGGCGCCGCTGCGCCCGGCGCGGGCGAAGGCCTGGGCAATCGCGGCGTCGAACATGCGACGGTTGTGCAGGCCCGTCAAGGGGTCGGTCATGGCCTGGCTGGCCAGGGCCGCTTCGGCCGCCGCGCGCTTTTTTGACAGCGCGTAGAAGGCGCGGCTGAGGGCGCCGAACTCATCCTGGCGATTGACATTGAAGGCCTCCACGTCGCCCGACTCGTCGGACACGCGGGCGATGTGGCGCTGCAGGGCGCCAAGCGGGCGCAGCAGGTAGGCAATCCCCAGCCAGCCGATCACGCCGGCAAACAGCGCCACCGCCAGCGCGGTCGCCAGCGCCTGGTCACGCGCCCGCTCGAAGGGCGCAAACGCTTCTTCGACGGGATAGACCGAATACACGATCCAGTCATTGGTGCGCAGGCGCCGGTAGGTGAGCAGGGCCGGCACGCCGGCCTTGTTGGACCCTTCCATCCAGCCCTCGAAGCCGCCCAATGCGTCGGCGGTGCCCTCGGTCATGCCGCCCGGCTCCTGGTCGACCCGGTTCAGGATGCGCGTCCGGTCCGGATGCAGGATGATGGTGCCATCGCCCGTGAGCATGGCGATGTAGCCGGTGCGGCCCGGTTTCAAGGCTTCCAGCTGGCCGAAGATGCGCGGGCTCGACAGGTCGAGCGAGGCGCCGAGGATGAATTTCAGACGACCGGCCGCATCCGTGACGGGCTGGGTGATCAGCACCACGGCGCGCCCCGACAGCCGGCTTTTGAATGGCGCCGACACCACGCCCTCGCGGTAGTTGACGGTGTCGCGGAAATAGTCGCGCTGTTTGACGTTGACGGGGTCGCCCTTGGGTCGCCCGCTCAGGCTGGCAATGATGTCGCCTTCGGGATCGAAGGCCACCACATTGGAAAACTCCTCGCGCAGGGTCGAGTGGCTTTCCAGGTAATTCTGCACCGTCTCGATGTGTTCGCGCGTGCTCGCCGGCACATCCTCGGCAAAGGCGCGCAGCAAGCCCTGCTTGCCTTCCAGGTCGCGGTCGATATACGCCGCCGCGCCGGACAGGGTCGAATATTGCTCGGCCCCCAGCACGGCGCGCATCTCCCGCCTGGCCAGCAGCAGCGAAGTGGCTGTGACCACACCCACAGTGAGAAACACCAGCAGCGCCACCACCAGCGCGATGCGCGACTTCAGATTGCCGAGTTGCCAGGGCCAGCGCAGCCTCAACGGTCACACCCTGCATTACGCTTGAAACTCGATACCACGCCTGCCCCTTGAATCGCGCAGGGCAGTATGCCCGCTGCATGGGCGTAATTTACCATGGGTGGGGCGGGGCACAAATACTCCGGGGGAACTAAAAAGTCGGGGCTGCGCGGTCAGTGGGATGGCGGGATGATGGCGAAGACGGCTCTTCACTTGAAGAACTGGTCCCCCCGACAAGAATCGAACTTGTATCCCACGCTTAGGAGGCATGTGCACTATCCATTGTGCTACGGGGAGGACGCGGGCGCTGGCGGCAGGGCCGGGCGCGCAGCAGGGCAAGCCTGCAATTCGGCGATCGCGACGGCGGGGCCGTGCGGTGTCGTGAATCGAGCGCAATTATAGCCGACCCGTGTGCGGGTGGGGCCTTTGTGCGTGGTATAAACGGCCACTCGAACGCGGAGCTGATCGATGCAAGCTGGCTGGTGGTGGCTGCTGCCCTATGACATATCGCCGACCGCGCTGGCGGTGGCGCTGCTGTGCGCGGCCTGGTACTGGCGGCAGGGTGGCGGCCAGCCGTTGTGGCGGCGATGGTGTTTCTGGTCGGGCTATGCCTGCATGGTCGTGGCGCTGCAGACGGGGCTGGATTATTACGCCGAGCACGCGTTTTTCATGCACCGCCTGCAACACGTGCTGCTGCATCACCTGGGGCCTTTTCTGGTCGCGCTGGGTTTGCCGGCGCCGGCGCTTGCACGTTGGCGGGCGGTGGCTGGCTGGCCCCGTTATGCCTTTCACCCCTGGCTGACGGCGCTGCTGTTCAACGGCCTGTTGCTGTTCTGGCTGGCGCCGCCGGTGCACCTGCCGGCCATGCTGGACTGGCGTCTGTACCGGCTGATGAACTGGAGCATCGCCCTCAATGGCCTGCTGTTCTGGGTGGCCACGCTGCGCGCCGCCGCGCCCGGTGCGATGCCCTCAAGCGCACAGCGTATCGCCATGATGCTGGCGGTGGTGCCCCTGCAGATTGCGGTGGGGGCGCTGATGTTTTTGGCGAGCACGGACCTGTATCCCGTCTACAGCCTGTGCGGACGCATGTTCGGTTTGACGGCTGTTGG
>JBJMVV010000363.1:0-14410 GCA_045810505.1 Massilia sp. | reverse complement strand
GCGGGGCACGCACCAGGCGTTGCTGGCCCGCGAAGGCCTGTATGCGCAGATGTGGACCCGCCAGCAAGCCAGGCAGGATGAATCGCTGGCCTCCCCGCCGGTCGAGCTGGAGCAGGATTGAGCCTGGGCGAAGCGACTATAATCGTGTGATGGAAACTCCAATTTACGAAATCGCCAGGCTGGCCGACGGGGCGCCCGATCCGGCCTGTATCGCCGCGCTGGAAGCAGGCAAGGTCCTGTATTTTCCCACCATGGGTTTTGCGCCCCTGCCGGAAGAAAAGCGCCTGTTTACGCCGGAGATGCGCGACCCGAAAAGCCGCAACATCAGCCTGGGCGCTGAGGGCACACTGAAAGGGGCGGGCGGCGAACAAGCCGACAAGGCGGCGATGGAAGCGATGCTCAAGCGTTTTCGCAGCCAGGCCTTGCAGCTGCTCGAGCGCCTGGTGCCGGCCTATATGCCCGCGCTGCGCGGCGGCGCCACCAGCTTTCGGCCCATGCTGGTGGAAGCGCGCAAGCAGTCCGTGCGCACCGATGACCGCCTGCTGCACGTGGATGCGTTTCCGTCGCGGCCCAACCGTGGCGAGCGCTTGCTGCGCGTGTTCACCAACGTCAATCCGGACGGCGTCCCCCGTCACTGGCGGCTTGGCGAACCCTTCGAGGACGTGGCGAAGCACTATCTGCCCCACCTGAAACCCTATTCGCCGCTGGGCGCAAAGCTGCTGCATCAGCTGCACGTGACGAAGTCGCTGCGCAGCGAATACGATCACCTCATGCTGCAACTGCATGACGCCATGAAGACGGATCCCCGGTACCAGCGCGAGGCGCCACAGTTCGACATGCACTTCCCGGCCGGTTCCACGTGGGTGTGCTTTTCCGACCAGACTCCGCACGCAGCCCTGGCCGGCCAGTACATGATGGAGCAGACCATGATGCTCTCGCCACAGCACCAGTACGACAAGGCGGCCAGTCCCCTGGCCATCCTGTCGCGCCTGACGGGGCGAACCCTGATCTAAGGTGGGCTTTTAATAAGTGTAGAACATCCGCTGGATGTCGCGGCTGCTGGTGCTGCGCGTGAGCGCCAGCATCAGCAGGATGCGCGCCTTCTGGGGATTCAAGGTATCGGCCGCGACGAAATCGAATTCATCATCATTGGCTTCGCCATTGCGCGCCAGGATGCCCTGGCCGACCCGGCTGGCGCGCACGATCAGCACACCTTTTGCACGCGCCGCTTTCAAGGCGGGCACCGTTTTTGCGGCCAGGCTGCCATCGCCGACGCCCGCGTGGATGATGCCCTTCGCACCAGCAGCGACAAAGGCATCCACCGCCACCGGACCCATATTGGCGTAGCCGTAGACGATATCGACCTGGGGCAGGGCGTTCAAGCCGCTCACATCGAATTCCGTTTCGACCGTGTGACGGCGGGTGGACTGGCGATAGAAGAAGGGCCGGCTGCCCTGGATGTAGCCCAGCATGCCCAGTTCAGGCGTGCGGAAAGCGTCCAGTGTCGAGGTGTTCATCTTGGTGACTTCACGGGCGGCGTGGATCTGGTCGTTCATTACCACCAGCACACCCTTGCCAACCGCATCCTGGCTGGCCGCCAGCAGCACGGCGTTGTACAGGTTGATGGGACCATCGGCCGACAGGGCGGTGGACGGGCGCATGGCGCCCACCAGCACCACCGGCTTGCGGCTTTTCACTACCAGGTCAAGAAAATACGCCGTCTCTTCCAGGGTGTCGGTGCCGTGGGTGATGACGATGCCGTCCACGTTCGGCTGGGCCAGCAGGACATTGACCCGCTTGGCCAGCACCAGCCAGTGCTCATTGCTCATGTTCTCGCTGGCGATCTGGAACACCTGTTCGCCCGTGACGTGCGCCACCTTGGCCAGTTCCGGCACGGCCGCGATCAGGCTTTGGACGCCGACGGTGGCGGCCGTGTAGCCGACTGTCGTGGTCGAGGTGGCGCCGGTGCCGGCGATGGTGCCGCCGGTGGCGAGGATGACGACGTTGGCCAGTTTGGCTGGCGCTGGCGCGGTCTGGGCGAGCGCACTGCCGGCAAACAGCAGCGAAGCGCCAGCGGCGAGCATGAGACGGCGTTTAGGTTGAAGCATGGGTCCTCCGTGAAGATATAAAAAAGGCTTCCCATCGCTGGAAAGCCTCGTGTTCTGTCTGTGCGTACGGTGCTGCCGCGCGATCAGGGCAGGGCAGCCGTGGCCAGTTCCTTGTTGTTGACGGGCTGGGCCAACTCGCCCTCCCACTTGGCGACGACGGCGGTGGCGATGCCATTGCCGATCACGTTGGTGGCCGAGCGCGCCATGTCGAGGAAGTGGTCGATCCCCAGCAGCAGCAGCAGGCCTGCCTCGGGAATCTGGAACTGGGCCAGGGTGGCGGCGATCACCACCAGCGAAGCGCGCGGCACACCGGCCATACCTTTGGAGGTCAGCATCAGCACCAGCATCATGGTGATCTGCGATCCCAGCGACATCTCGATGCCGTAGGCCTGGGCGATGAAGACGGTGGCGAAGGTGCAGTACATCATCGAGCCGTCGAGATTGAACGAGTATCCGATCGGCAGCACGAAGGCGGCGATGCGGTTTTTGACGCCGAAGCGTTCCAGGCCTTCCAGGGTTTTCGGAAATGCGGCTTCGGACGAGGCGGTGGAAAAGGCCAGCAGGGTCGGTTCACGCAGTTCGGCCAGCAGGCGCGTCACACGCGGGCCCAGGAACAGGAAGCCGATTGCGGTCAGCACGATCCACAGCAGCACGATGCCGAAATAGAATTCGCCCATGAACACGCCATAGGTCTTGAGGACGCCCAGACCGCTCTTGGCGACGATGCCGGAGACGGCTGCGAACACGGCGTAAGGCGCGAAGTTCATCACGTAGCCCGTCAGCTTGAGCATGACGTGGGCGATGCCGTCGATGGCGTCGATCAGCAGCTTGGCGCGCTCGCCCACGGCGGCGGCGGCGGTGCCGAAGAACAGGGAAAAGATCACGATCTGCAGGATCTCGTTTTTCGCCATGCCGTCGGCGATCGAGGTCGGCACCAGGTGGGTGATGAATTCTTTCAGGGTCAGGCCACTGGTGACGATGCCGGAAGCAGTGCCCACGGCGGGCAACTGGCCGGCGGCGTGGATGGCGTCGCCGGGACGGAACAGGTTCACCAGCACCAGGCCAAGGGTGAGCGAAATCACCGAGGCGATCACGAACCAGCCCAGCGCCTTGATGCCGATGCGGCCCACTTCGCGCGAGTCGCCCATGCGGGCAATGCCCACCACCAGCGTCGAAAACACCAGCGGCGCGATGATCATCTTGATCAGGCGGAGGAACAGGGTGGTCACCAGCGACATATTGTCCGCGTAGCTCGCCGGTGCGGCCATATTGGTGTTGACGAAGTAGCCTGCCACGATCCCGAGCACAAGCCCGATCAGGATATAGATGGTCAGGCGGTTGCGGTTGTTCATAAGGCGCTTCCTGTGTGAGGGTGTTGCGGTGCCGGCGGAGCGGATGGGCGCGCCGGCGGGCGATGAGGCAAAATACGGTTGTCGCTGCGCGCGGCCGCCGCCAAAACTGATGGTATTGGCAAGTTCCGCAGTATCCTAAGCATTACAGATGCTGTCAAGCTAACCCGTCTCAGGAACAACGCAACGATGATCGAACTGAAAAATGTGAGCAAATGGTACGGCGCCTTCCAGGTGCTCGACGACTGCAGCACCGCCGTCGCCAAGGGCGAAGTGGTGGTCGTGGTCGGACCATCCGGTTCGGGTAAATCGACCCTGATCAAGACCGTCAACGGGCTGGAACCGTATCAAAAGGGCAGCATCCACGTCGAAGGCGTCGATGTGGGCGCCAAGGCGACAAATTTGCCGGCGCTGCGCGCACGGATCGGCATGGTGTTCCAGAATTTCGAGCTGTTTCCCCACTTATCGGTGCGGCATAACCTCACGCTCGCCCAGGTCAAGGTGCTGGGGCGCAGCGAAGCGGAAGCGACCGAGATCGGCCTGCGCTACCTGGACCGCGTCGGCCTGCTGGGTCAGCAGGACAAATTTCCCAACCAGCTCTCTGGCGGCCAGCAGCAGCGGGTGGCGATCGCCCGCGCGCTGGCGATGGAGCCGATTGCCATGCTGTTCGACGAGCCCACTTCGGCGCTCGACCCGGAGATGATCAACGAGGTGCTCGACGTGATGGTCGGCCTGGCCCAGGACGGCATGACGATGATGGTGGTGACCCACGAGATGGGCTTTGCCCGCAAGGTGGCTGACCGCATGGTGTTCATGGACCACGGCAAGATCGTCGAAGAGGCGGGCACGGAAGCGTTTTTCACGGCGCCGAAGTCGGAACGGGCCCGCGACTTTCTCGCCCGCATTTTGCATTAATCATAATGGGCGTTTGAACGGCGGCAGTTCGCGCAGCCGGCGCGGGCGCGGAGTAAAATACGCCACCTGTTTTTTGAAAGCCGCCATGTCCGCCATCGCCCCCGACACGTCCAGTCCCGCCACCCTCACCATCACCCGGCCGGACGACTGGCACCTGCACCTGCGCGACGGCGCGACCCTGGCCAGCGTGCTGCCGCACAGCGCCCGCCAGTTCGCCCGCGCCATCGTCATGCCCAATCTGAAGCCACCCGTCACCACCACGGCGCAGGCGCTGGCCTACCGCGAGCGCATCCTGGCGGCCCTGCCGGCCGGGATGGCCTTCGAGCCCCTGATGACCCTGTATTTGACCGACAACACGGACCCCGACGAGATCCGCCGCGCCCAGGATTCGGGCTACGTCCACGCCGTCAAGCTGTACCCGGCCGGCGCCACCACCAACTCGGCCGCCGGCGTGACCGATCTCACCAAGTGTTATAAAACGCTGGAAGTGATGCAGGAAGTAGGCATGCCTTTCCTCGTGCACGGCGAAGTCACCGATGGCGACATCGACCTGTTCGACCGCGAGGCCGTGTTCATCGAGCGCGTCATGCGCCCCCTGCGGCGCGACATGCCAGCCCTGAAAATCGTCTTCGAGCACATCACGACGAAGGACGCGGCCCAGTACGTGGCCGAAGCGGAAGGCCCGATCGCCGCCACCATCACGGCCCACCACCTGCTCTACAACCGCAACGAAATTTTCAAGGGCGGCATCCGGCCCCATTTCTACTGCCTGCCTGTGCTGAAGCGCGAAGAGCACCGCCTGGCCCTGATGACAGCCGCCACCAGCGGCGACGAGCGCTTTTTCCTCGGCACCGACTCGGCGCCCCACGCCATCGGCGCCAAGGAAACCGCCTGCGGCTGCGCCGGCTGCTACACGGCCCTGCACGCGATGGAGCTCTACACGGAAGCGTTTGAACGCGCCGGCGCGCTCGACAAGCTGGAAGCCTTCGCCAGTTTTAACGGCCCGGATTTTTACGAACTGCCCCGCAACGAGGGCACCATCACGCTCAAGCGCGAGAGCTGGACCCTGCCGGCCACGGTGCCGCTGGCCGACTCGCAAGTGGTGCCCCTGAACGCTGGCGAAGAGATCAACTGGAAAATGCTGTAAGGGCCATGCTGGCGCAGATCGACTGGACGCAGCCCTGGTACGACAGCGTGCGGGCGGCCCATGCGCGCTTCGGCGGCGGCGATCTGCACGCCGCCTTCAATGCCGCAGCAAGCGAACTGGCCCTGCACAATGTGGCGGGCCTGAAGGTGCGCTTCGTGCCGCAGGACGAACTGCCGTCCGGTCAAGCCTACGAACAGTTCATCGGCGCCACCGGCTGCGTGCCCACGCGCGAGAACCTGCACGATTTTTTCAATGCCCTGGTCTGGCTCAGCTTCCCCCGCATCAAGGCCCGGCTGAACGCCCTGCAGGCGACGCAGATCGCCGCGGCGGGCATCGGCAAGTCGCGCGGGCCGGCGCGCGACGCCGCCACCATTTACGATGAAAACAGCGCCCTGCTGGTGGTGTCCGACAGCGACGAGGCGCGCGCCCTGGTCGACGCCCTGCGCGCCCACCGCTGGCACGAAGCCCTGTTCGAACGCCGCGCCCAGTTTGGCGTCGATGCCGAGTTGTGGCTGTTCGGTCACGCCCTGATGGAAAAGCTGGTGGCGCCGCGCAAGGCCATCACTGCCCACACCCGCGTGATCGTCGCCGACCCCGGCTATTTTGCGCTGCCTGCGCCCGCGCGCCAGCAGTGGCTCGATGCGCACGAAGCGCACAGTCTCGCCACAACCACCCTGACGACCACTGGCTTCACCCCTTTGCCCGTGCTGGGCGTGCCCGGCTGGTGGCCGCGGCAGGACCCCGAATTTTATGGAGACGCCGGCGTATTCCGGCCCAAACGCAGCGCTGGAAAAAAACAGGAGCACACATGAATGACACCGTACGCTGGGGCATACTCGGCACCGGCAAGATCGCCCGCGAATTCGCCGACGCCATCAAGGTCACCCCCGGCGCCGTGCTGGCCGCGGTGGCCTCGCGCGACGCTGACACCGCCGCCGGCTTTGCGCGCGATTTTTGTGCCGCATCCAGCTACGGCGGTTACCAGGCGCTGGCCGATGCGCCGGACGTCGATCTGGTCTACATCGCTTCTCCCCACCCCATGCACGCGGAAAACGCACTGATGGCGCTCAACGCGGGCAAGGGCGTACTGTGCGAAAAGGCTTTCACCATCAACCGCCGCGAAGCGGAAACCGTGGTGGCGCTGGCGCGCGAGAAAAAGCTGTTTTTGATGGAGGCCATGTGGACCCGCTTCATGCCGGCGCTGGCCGAAGTGCGCCGCATCGTCGCCTCGGGCGCGATCGGCACGCCCACCCACCTGACGGCCGATTTCGGCTTTTTCGCCAAGGCTGGCGAAGCGCACCGGCTGTTCAACCCTGCGCTCGGCGGCGGCGCCCTGCTCGACCTGGGCATCTATCCCCTGTCGATTGCCTGCGCCCTGCTGGGCTCAGTGGAGAGCGTGCGCGCCAGCGCCACCATGGGCCCGACGGGCGTCGATGTGCAGACCGGCTTTGTGCTCAAGCACGACAACGGCGCCATTTCAAGCTGCGCCTGTTCGCTCACGGCCCGCACGCCGTGCGAACTGACCATTTCAGGCCCGCACGGCCACGTGCGCATGAACAGCCGTTTTCATGAAACCACCAGCATCACCGTGGCGCTGGAAGACGGCACGGCATACACGGTACCGACGCCTTACCTGGGCAACGGCTACGTGCACGAGATCCTGGAAGCGCAGCGCTGCTGGCGAGAGGGGCTGATTGAAAGTCCCGGCATGACGCATGCCGAGACCTTGGCGCTGATGGGTTTGATGGACGAGATGCGCAGCCAGATCGGCCTGCGCTACCCCGCCGATTAAGAGCGCGGGGCGGCGCTGTCCAGGCGCGAAAACAGCGCCTGGTACTGGCTGCGGGTATGGCGGTTCATGTGGCGCCGCACCAGCGCCAGTTCCTGCATTTCGCGCGCCGCCAGTTCGTGGCGGCCGTTTTCCAGCGCCCACAAAGCCAGGCTGGCGCGCGCTTCCACGCTGCCGAAACGGGTGGCGGTCGCTTCGTATTCCACGCCAGCTTCCTGGATGCGGCCGGCGCCGCGGTAGGCTTCGGCCAGCGCCAGTCCCACCTGTTCGGGACGAAAGCCCGGCTGGGCGCAGCGCAGGCTGACCAGGATGCCGACTGCCTCGGCGGGATTGGCATTGGCCAGGTGGGCGCGGGCGGCGCCAAGCTGGATGTCGGCGTCGCCGGCAAACGGACCGCGCAGGCAGGCGTCGTAGTGCGTCACCGCCTCGGCCACTTGATCGCGCCCGCCGGCGTCGAGCAGGGCGGTGGCCAGGCGCATGCGGTTGGCCGCGGTGGGCGTCAATTCAAAGGCGGCGCGGGCTTCCTTGACCGGGCGGTCGGGCTGGACGGCGCGGTCGATGACTGCGCTGGCGCGGCGTACGCCCCGCTGCAGGCGGGCGTCCGGCAGGAACACCACGGCAAAATACACCACGCTGCCCAGCAAGGGGAAGGCGAACAGGATGAACAGCCAATACAGCTCACGGCCGCTGCGCACGGCGTGGATCGCAAAGAAAATGGCGACGAAAACGTGAAGTCCGATTCCCAGAAAAGGCATGCGCGCACCTGAAGCAAAAAGAGTGCGGCAAGTGTAGCGAGTTTTTTTTCTTGAATTCTATTCAATACTCACAAGCCCTTAATTAAGAGGGGTTTCAGCCCGGCGCCGTCGGGGTGATGTGACATATTTACAACGACAACTTCACACTTTGAGGAATTCCTCTTTGCCGCCCAGCCAGCGCGCCAGGTGGGCCTCGACGACGGCGGCATCCAGGCTGTCCTGGCTGTGCAGCAGGTCCGCCGCCACCTGGCGGGCCTGGTCGACCAGCCACTGGTCTGTCTCCAGGTCGGCAAAGCGCAGCATCGCCTCGCCAGACTGGCGCGCACCCAGAAATTCGCCGGGACCGCGGATCTCCAGGTCGCGCCGGGCGATTTCAAAACCGTCGGTGGTTTCGCGCATCGTCATCAGGCGCTGCTTGGCCACGCCCCCCAGCGGGCTTTGGTAGAGCAGCAGGCAGACGCTGGCTGCCGAGCCCCGTCCCACGCGCCCGCGCAACTGGTGCAGCTGCGAGAGGCCAAAACGCTCGGCGTGTTCGATCACCATCAGGGACGCGTTGGGCACGTCCACCCCGACCTCGATGACGGTGGTGGCCACCAGCACCTGCACTTCGTTGGCGGAAAACGCATCCATCACCGCCTGCTTTTCCGCCGGTTTCAGGCGCCCGTGCACCAGGCCCACCTGCAGGTCCGGCAAGGCTTCGGCCAGCATGGCGTGGGTATCGGTGGCCGTTTGCAGCTGCAGCGCTTCGGATTCCTCGATCAGCGGGCACACCCAGTACACCTGGCGCCCCTCGAGCGCCGCCGCATGCACCCGCTCGATGACCTCGTCTCTGCGGTTCTGGTCGATGGCGCGGGTGACGATCGGGCTGCGTCCGGGCGGCAGTTCGTCGATGACCGACACTTCCAGGTCGGCGTAATAAGTCATGGCCAGGGTGCGGGGGATCGGCGTGGCCGACATCATCAACTGGTGCGGCGTCTTGCCATTGCTGCCCTTGTTGCGCAGGGTGAGGCGCTGGCCGACGCCAAAGCGGTGCTGCTCGTCGACGATGACGAGGCCCAGCCGGGCGAAATTGACGGTGTCCTGGATCAGGGCGTGGGTGCCGATCACCAGTTGCGCTTCGCCTGATTCGACCATCGCGGTGGCGGCGATCTTGTCCTTCTTTTTGAGGCTGCCCGTCAGCCACGCCACTTTGACGCCCAGCGGCTCCATCCAGCCGGCGATTTTTCTGAAGTGCTGGTCAGCGAGAATTTCGGTGGGCGCCATCAGGGCCGCCTGGTAGCCGCTGTCGATGGCCTGGGCCGCGGCCAGCGCCGCCACCACCGTCTTGCCGCTGCCGACGTCGCCCTGCAGCAGGCGCTGCATGGGATAAGGGTGGGCCAGGTCGGCGCGGATTTCCCGCAGCACCCGCGCCTGCGCCCCGGTGAGCGTAAATGGCAGCACCTTCGCAAACGCTTCCGTCAGCGTGCCCACGGTCTTGATGACAGGGGCGCCCTTGGCGCGGCGGGCACGCTGGGCGCGTTTCAGGGACAGCTGCTGGGCCAGCAGTTCGTCGAACTTCATGCGCACCCAGGCCGGGTGGGAGCGGTCCATCAGGGCGTATTCGTCGATGTCCTGGGGCGGGGCGTGCAGCAGGCGCACGGAGTGCTCGAACGGCGCCAGGTCCATGGCGTGCACCAGCTGGGCGGGCAGGGTGTCGCGCCAGTCGACCCGGCCCATGGCTTCATTGATGGCGCGGCGCAGGATGGTTTGCGACAGGCCTTCGCCAGCCGGATAGACAGGCGTGAGCACGCTGGGTAACGGTGCGCCTTCGTTGACCACCTTGTAAGTGGGGTGGACCATTTCGGCGCCAAAGAAGCCATGTTTGAGTTCGGCCCGCGCGCGCACCCGCGTGCCTTCGGCCAGCTGGCGTACCTGGCTGCCGTAAAAATTCATGAAGCGCAGCAGCAGGTCGTCCGATTCGTCCGCAATCGTCACCAATAGCTGGCGGCGCGGCTTGAAGCTGATTTCATTCTTGGTGACGACGCCTTCCACCTGCGAGACGTGGCCACCGCGCAAGCACGCTTCGCGGATCGGCACGATCTCCGTCTCGTCCTCGTAGCGCATCGGCAGGTGCAGCACCAGGTCCATGTCCGAGCGCAGTCCCAGCTTGGCAAGCTTGGTTTCAATGGTCTTGGGGGAGGCTTTTGGCTTCGGTGTGGGCATGAATAAGCTGGTGCGGGTGCGATTGGCGTAAAATAGAGGGTTGCCCATTGCGTTTGACGGCTGTTTTCCCGCTGATCCGCCTTGTGGCCACTATTGTAAGGCCCGCGGGCCGGCGCCGTGAACCCTGTCACGCAAGCGCCCCTTCATTTGCAGAGCACTATTATGTACAGCCTTTCCGATTTCGATTTCGACCTGCCGCCTGATCGCATCGCCCAGACGCCGCTGGCCGAGCGCAGCGCCTCCCGCCTGCTGCATCTCGATGGCAGCAGCATCATCGACCGCCAGTTCGCCGACATCGTCGACCTGCTTGAGGCGGGCGACCTGCTTGTGATGAACGACACGCGCGTATTGAAAGCGCGGTTTTTCGGCGTCAAAGCCTCCGGCGGCCAGGTGGAAGTGCTGGTCGAGCGGGTGCTCGATCCCCGCACCGTGCTGGCGCAGGTGCGCGCCTCCAAGTCGCCCAAGCCGGGCAATGTGATTCGTCTGGCCGATGCGTTCGACGTCACGGTGGGCGAGCGCGCCGGCGAATTTTTTACCCTGCATTTCGATGCCGACGTGTTCGAGCTGATTGAGGCCCATGGCCGCCTGCCCCTGCCGCCGTATATCGACCACACGGCCGATGCCTTCGACGAGCAGCGTTACCAGACCGTCTATTCAAAGGAGCCCGGCGCCGTCGCTGCGCCCACGGCCGGCCAGCATTTCGACGAAGCCCTGCTGGCGCGCCTGGCCGCCAAGGGTGTCAAGCTGGCCTATGTGACCCTGCACGTGGGCGCCGGCACTTTTCAGCCAGTGCGGGTCGAAGCGCTGGCCGAGCACAAGATGCACACCGAGTGGTACACCGTGCCGCAGGCAACGGTCGACGCGGTCGAGGCGGCGCAAGCGGCCGGCAAGCATGTCGTCGCAGTGGGCACCACGTCCTTGCGCGCGCTGGAATCGGCCTCGCAAAGCGGCAAGCTGGTCGCGGGCAGCGCCGACACGGCCCTGTTCATCACCCCCGGCTACACCTTCAAAACGGTGACGCGCCTGATCACCAATTTTCACTTGCCCAAATCGACCCTGCTGATGCTGGTGTCGGCCTTTGCCGGCTTCGAGCCCATCCGCGCCGCCTATGCGCATGCCATCGCCCATCAATACCGCTTCTTCAGCTACGGCGACGCCATGCTGCTGACGACCACCTCCCGATAACGCCACATGCTCGAATTTACCCTTCTTAAAACTGACACCAGCGGCAAGTCGCACGCCCGCCGCGGCCGTTTGAAACTCAACCACGGCACGGTGGAGACGCCGATTTTCATGCCGGTGGGTACCTACGGTTCTGTAAAAGCCATGTCGCCGCTGGAACTCAATGAAATCAATGCCCAGATCATCCTCGGCAATACCTTTCACCTGTGGCTGCGCCCGGGCACGAAGGTGCTGGACAAGTTTGGCGGCCTGCACGGTTTCATGGGCTGGCAAAAGCCGATCCTGACCGACTCGGGCGGCTTCCAGGTGTTTTCGCTGGGCGCCATGCGCAAGATCACGGAAGAGGGCGTCAAGTTTGCCTCGCCCATCGACGGCAGCAAGCTGTTCTTGTCGCCGGAAATCTCGATGCAGATTCAAAAATCGCTCAATTCCGACATCGTCATGCAGTTCGACGAGTGCACCCCCTATGAAATCGAGGGCCGCCCGGCCACCGCCGAGGAAGCGGCCACGTCCATGCGGATGTCGCTGCGCTGGGCCCAGCGCTCGATGAACGAATTCAAGGCCGGGGAAAATCCCAACGCCCTGTTCGGCATTGTCCAGGGCGGCATGTTCGAGCATTTGCGGGACGAGTCGCTGGCGGGCCTGGAAAACATCAATTTCCCCGGCATCGCCATCGGCGGCCTGTCGGTGGGCGAACCCAAAGAAGACATGATGCGCATGCTGGCCCACGTGGGCCCGCGCCTGCCGGCCCACAAGCCCCACTACCTGATGGGCGTGGGCACGCCGGAAGACCTGGTCGCAGGCGTGGCCAACGGCATCGACATGTTCGACTGCGTCATGCCGACCCGCAACGCTCGCAATGGCTGGCTGTTCACCCGCTTCGGCGACGTGAAAATCAAGAACGCCCGCTACAAGGATGACCAGGGCCCGCTCGACGAAAGTTGTACCTGCTACTGCTGCAAGAATTTCTCGCGGGCGTATCTGCACCATCTGCAGCGATCGAAGGAAATCCTGGGGGCGCGCCTGAACACCATTCACAACCTGCATTTTTATCTGCAGATCATGCAGGAAATGCGTGATGCGATCGATGCGGACGATTTTGATGGCTTCCGCCAACGTTTCGCGGCGGATCGTTCACGCGGAATATAAAAAATACAACAGCGCTTGTTTAAAGAAATAGCGGACCCACCTCCCCCCAGGTGGTTTGCCGTTGCTCTTGAATGCTAGAATACAGCGCACCTTTTTTAACCAAATCAAAAACATTTCTGGAGTAAACGTGTTCATTTCCAATGCTTATGCACAAGCCACCACCGCTGGTACCGCCGCCGATGCTGGCCTGATGGGCAACCTGACGACTTTCCTGCCGCTGGTGCTGATGTTTGTCGTCATGTACTTCCTGATGATCCGCCCCCAGCAAAAGCGTGCCAAGGAACAGCGGTCGATGATGGATGCGCTGGCCAAGGGCGATGAAGTGATCACGAGCGGTGGCTTTCTCGGCAAAGTGACGAAAGTGACGGACGCCGGCTATGTAACCCTGGAAATCGCGCCGAACACGGACATCGTGGTGCAGAAAACCGCCATCACGACCCTGCTGCCAAAAGGCACCCTGAAGTCGCTGTAATTTCTCGGGCGCCTGCGCGGGCCCGTGCACTCTTGATCGCTGGAACATTATGAATCGCTATCCTCTCTGGAAATACATCCTGATCGCCGTGGCGCTGTTGCTGGGCGCCTTGTACACGGCGCCCAACTACTTTGGCGAATCGCCGGCCCTGCAGGTCACCACCGGCAAGGCCACCGTCAAGATCAACAGCGACACGACTGCCCAGGTCGCACAGGCCCTGAAGCAGGATGGCATCAACCCGGACCGCGTCAGCCTCGACGGCCAGGGCTCGGCCACCTCGGTGCGGGTGCGTTTTCCCACCACCGACGCCCAGTTCAAGGCCAAGCTGGCGCTGGAACGTGACCTGAACCGCGATCCTACCGACCCCGACTACATCGTCACCGTCAACCTGGTCAAGAACACCCCGGCCTGGATGCAGGCCATTCGCGCCCTGCCCATGAACCTGGGCCTGGACCTGCGCGGCGGCGTGCACTTCCTGATGCAGGTCGATGCCAACGCGGTGCTCGAAACCAAGGTCAAGGGCCTGCAGGCCAGCGTGCGCAGCGCCTTGCGCGACAAGAACGTGCGCCACGCCGGTATCGAGCGCGTCGGCAATACCCTGGAAATCAAATTCCGTGACGCTGACACCCGCACCCAGGCAAGGAACGTGCTGTCGAGCCAACTGGCCGACCTCGCCTTTGCCGAGGCCGCTGACGGCACCGATCTGAAACTGGTCGTCTCGCTGCAGCCGGCCGCCCTGAAGCGCACGGTGGAAGAGGGCGTCAAGCAGAACATCACGACCCTGTCGAAGCGGATCAATGAGCTGGGCGTGAGCGAGCCCATCATCCAGCAGCAGGGCCCGGACCGGATCGTGATTCAATTGCCAGGCGTGCAGGACGTGGCGCGCGCAAAAGACATCATCGGCCGCACCGCCACCCTGGAACTGCGCATGGTCGACGAGTCGGTCCTGCCCGGCACGGAAACCTCGGCTGCCATTCCCCTGAACTCTGAACTGTTCACCACCGGTCCAGCCGCGCCGTCCGTGCTGTACAAGGATATCGTGCTGACGGGCGAATATATTTCGTCGGCCACGGCCAGCTTCGACCAGAACCACCAGCCAGCCGTGTCCATCGACCTGAACGGCGATGGCGGGCGCACCATGCACCAGGCCACCCGCGACCGCATCGGCAAGAAGATGGCGATCCTGCTCAAGGAAAAGGGCAAGTACAACCTGATTTCCGTCGCCACCATCCAGAGCGAACTGGGCAGCAGCTTCCAGATCAACAATATGGGTTCGGCCGAGCGCGCCAGCGAACTGGCCCTGCTGCTGCGCTCCGGCGCCCTGTCTGCGCCGATGGAGTTC
>JBJMVV010000362.1:0-14123 GCA_045810505.1 Massilia sp. | reverse complement strand
TGCCATCATCAAGAACTGCCGCGCTACGCAGTTCCCTGGTATGGGCATCTACATCATCGCCGCCAGTGAGTGGGGATGGGGTGGTAACGCCGACGCCTGGGAAGTCCATTCGTGTCGCATGGAGTTCTGTGGTGACGCGGGGCTGTTCGTCATCGGCGGTGAGGCCAATGCTGGTGTCGCGACGAACTTCCAAGCGGGCCACTGCGGTTCGTGGGGCGTGGCGGACCTGAGCTATCTTGGGCACAGCCACATCGGACACCAGGTCGAGGATAACGGTTGGTATGCCAACTCTATCGCTCCAACCGCCTATCCGACGACGTGTTGGCATAACGACAAAATCTGGTTGGCTCTGGCCAGATACGAAGATGCCGACCGCCTTAGCGCAGTCTACGGTCAGGCTGAGCCTGGTCAGTCGCCTGGTTACTGGGAGGAGTATTACACCCCGCCTTCAGCCGACAACCACCCGACGACGAGCGTTCCGGCTTGGGTCCAGGGCAAGCAGTTCATGGCCGGTGGCGCGTATGCGGCGCTGTCTCCCGTGAACGCGAGTGACTTCTATGGCTGCTACTCGGAAAGTGGGCAGAACCCGAGCGACTTCATTGGCAAGTCGTTCGCCATGGGTGGTCTCCACGCGGCGGGTGTTCATGGCGTCACGAGGCGCTCGAACCCATGCTACATCAATGGCGTGTGGACTCTGCCGCCAGCGGTAGGCGCCGTGTAGCCAATATCTGGTGCAACAAAAAAGGGGGCGGCTCACCACCGCCCCCTTCTCATTTTCTGGTTCTTACGCCAGGGCAGGTGCTGGCGGCACGCGCGGTGTTCCGCCTCCGGTTGGGTTGCCCGGTGTGCTGGCGTTCGTGACTACCCGCAGATACGGCCGCACGCGGTCGATTGTGTTGCGGATGTCATCCACCAGTGGGCCTTCAGCCGCGCCCTCTGCGTAGAGGGTGATGTTGAAGTCCTGAGACCGGTTGCTGAGGTAGGCTCCGTAGTCCTGAAGCGCCTTTGCGACCTTGAGTCCGTTCGTGCTGAGGCCGAGTGAGCCCAGGTTAACGGTTGGGTCGATGGCAATCATCGTGCCCGCCACCATAGTGCCGTGGTAGGTCGATGAGCCGTCGTAGTCCTCCTGCACAGCAGGATACGGGAACGACGTCGTGTGCTTCAGCCCAGCGTCGCCCGTCGAGAAAATCAGGGCGTGCTGGATTTTGTTGGACCCCTGAAGCTCCCACAGACGGATGAGCCCACCCAAGGCGCTGCCGCAGAAGTTGGCGGCCGGGTCCATGGATGGTGTGGCGTCGTCGGCCCGACGGCCTTCGCCGCTGAGCGTATACTTCCACGCCCGCTCCGACGTGATGGTGGACCCGCTGAAGTTGGCCCCATACATGTCGGTGACGAAGGTCTTGGTCTCGTCAATGATTGACATGCCGGGGTCAGTGGTCGGGTCTGGTCTGGCGTTGCCGGGGACCCTAATCTGCCGGTTACGGTTGCTCTCCGTCTCATGGAGCGTGTAGACCGGGTCGCCGGCCTGCGCTTGGAAGACAGGGTCGCTCCACTCGCCGGCGTTCACGTAGATGACGGACCGGGAGAGATACTGCACACGAGCGTCGCCCGTGCCTGCGTAGGTTGCGCCAGAGCCCAGTGGACGGTTCCAGTGCGAGTCGATTGAGAACGGCCAGAGTGTCCGGTCACGGCTGCCAGGCGTTCCGCCACCGCCGCCCGTGCCTCCACCTGTCGTGGTGCCGACGTTGGGGTCGTTGGCAATCTTGGTGTTGGTCGGGACGGGGCAGGCGCTGCCGAGGCCGGGGTTGATGATAAGGGTCGCTTGGCCGGTGACCCACGCTTCGCCTTTCGCGAGCGCCGCATCGGACGTGGCGTCACGCTGGCCATTGTTGTCGGCGCCGCCAACCCAGAAGATGACCTTGTTGGAGTCGCTGGTCATGTCCTCGTGGACACAGTAACGCTTGATGCTGGCGACAGAGCCGTCAGCGAACTTCACGGTGTCGACGTAGAACTTGGAGCCGACTGGAATCTTAGCCGCCAAGTCAGACGATACAGCGCAGGTTACGGGGTTGTCCCACGTGCCACCACCTGTGGCGGTGTTGACGCCATTGGGTCGCGCGTAGGCGCTACGATACGAGATGGCAGCGTTGCCGCCGTTGGTGTTCCAAGAGTAGCCTTCAGAGGGGACAACGAGAATTGTCCCTGGACATGCTTGTGCCATAAGGGGAGCATCCTGATAAAGTTGACCGTCCCTGATACCACATCCGTATGGACATGGAAGCGGAGCACCAGATGACGAAGGAAGAGTGGCGCGATGTCATTTGCTCGCCAGGCTACAAGGTTTCCGACTTAGGCCGGGTCATCGGTCTAAGAGGCAGAGTCCTGGTGCCTGGTCGACATGGGCAGAAGGGCTACCAGGCTATTCGGAAAACCAAAGGTGCCTTCTACATCCACACGGCCGTTCTTGAGGCATTCGTGTGCCCTCGCCCTGATGGGTTAGAGGCCAGGCACCTTGATGGCGACCACGACAACAACACTGTGGGCAATCTCGCGTGGGGCACGAAGTCCGATAACATGCAGGACATGATTGCCCACGGGAGAACACTCCAAGGCGAGAAGCACCACAAGGCCAGGCTTACTGCCGAGCAGGTGACCGCGATGCGAGCGGCTTATGCGCATGGTCTAATGAATGGAATGCAACTTGCGGCAGTTTACGGCGTAAGCTTCAGCCACGCTTACAGCATCCTAAGACGGGAGACATGGGCGCATGACTAAGGGGGTGGTGAGGATAACCTTAGATGACGCTTTACACTTCGCAGAAGCCCAAAGGCGGGCCATCGTCGAGGGGTATCCAGCGCATGAGTTGGAAGCCAGAACAAAGGGCATTCCCAGTCTCGGCAGTGGACGTGTCTTCCCCATCACGGAAGAGTCAATCGCGTGTGACCCGCCACCAGTAGGAAGAGGCTGGTCAATCATTGGCGGCATGGACTTTGGGTGGGACCATCCGTTCGCAGCAGTCAAGCTTGCCCATGACCGCGACGCCGACTGCATCTACGTTCTTGCGACCTATCGCTGTCGGGAGGCAACGCCAATCATCCACTCAGCGGCTCTGAGGCCGTGGGGAAAGATTCCATGGGCCTGGCCACACGATGGTTTGCAGCATGATAAGGGAAGCGGAAAGCAGCTGGCGGTTCAGTATCGAGAACAGGGGCTGGAGCTGCTGAGTGAGTTCGCGAAGTTCGAGGACGGAACGTATGGGGTAGAGGCTGGCGTGATGGCGATGCTGGCTCGGATGCAGACGGGGCGGTTCAAAGTGGCTCGGCACCTGAGTGAGTGGTTCGAGGAATTTCGACTGTATCACAGGCAGGACGGGGTAATCGAGAAGATTCGTGACGACTTATTGTCCGCCACGCGTTATGCAGTTATGTGTCTGCGATATGCCGAGACAGAGGCGTCTGACGCTGCTTGGTCCGACAGTCCGGCGTGGGGAGTAGCGTAAATGGGTTTGATTTATGGCTCGACGGTTCGCACGCCGCGGATGAACGTCGTCAGGGACCTCATCGATTCCAAGACGATTGGCGCTGCGACTGGGGCCGGTTCGGCCGGGTCGCTCGTGATTGGCACGTCGGCGCTGTCCGGCGCTACGGGCGTGCTGGCAACCATCACGCTGCCCAATCCGGCGTCGTCTGTCTCGGGTGACGTCCTCACGCTTCTGGGCGTGCCCTTGTCGGCCACGGCGTCTGCGTCGGGCACGGCGAACAAGGCGGAAATCAGGAACAACGCGGGCACGGTGATTGTTGGCAACCTGTCGGTGGGCACGTCGGCGTCCGACGTTATCGTGAACACCACGACGGTGACGTCCGGCCAGACGGTGACAGTGACGTCCGGCACGGTAACGCACAACACAACCGGGACCTAAGGCTTAATGGCTGTTCTCGGCGACCCTGACCGCGCTCTCGTGAATCAGGGTTATCAGTCCGACCTGTCAGCGCAACGCGAGCAGTTCGGGTCTCTCACCAAAGCAGACATCCGCGCTGCTGTAGACGCGGCGGACACGTGGGCCAGCACCAACGCAGCAGCCTTCAACACGGCGCTGCCCGTCGCGGCGCGCAACGGGTTGACCGCGAGTCAGAAGGCGTTTCTGCTGTCCATGGTGGTTCAGCGCCGTTGGGTGACGGGGGCGTAAATGGCAACCGCCGACACCCTGGCCATCTTCACGCCGCGCGGCTACGAGCCGCCGACGTCGAACTATGCAACGCTGGATACGCGCAACGCGCACGTCGTCCTAGACTTCGACACCACGACGCAGGAGACCGCCATATGGTCTGGCGTGATGCCCTACAACTATGGTGGCGGCAACCTGACGGTCTACGTGCACGCCAGCATGACATCGGCCACATCAGGCACAGTGGGCTGGGACGTCACGTTCGAGAGGGTCGGCAACGGGTCTCAGGACACTGACGCTGACGGCTTCGCGACAGCGCAGACCATCACGGCCGCAACAGTGCCAGCGACATCTGGCAACGTCCTCATCCAGAACGTCGTGTGCACAGCCGGCGCTGCGGGGACGGACAGCATCGCGGCGGGTGAGAAGTTCCGGCTGCGGGTGCGCAGGGATGTGGCCAACGATACGGCCGCAGGTGACGCGGAGGTTCACGCCGTCGTCGTCCGCGAATCGTAAGGGCGGTGCCGGATGGCACGCGCATTCGGGGCGACAGCCGGCGCTGCATCAACCGATATCATCTCGCTACCGTGCGCGAACGGCCTTGCGTCTACGCGCACAATCAGCTTCCACGGCTTTCGCAACGGCACAGGCGATAACGACCTAGGCCGCTACTTTGACCGCCAGGGCGCGACCCTCTGCTATCTTGATGGTGGGTCGTCTGCTCTCTGGATTGAAGACGCGCTCACTCCGACCAGTGGGGCATATTTTCTAAGCTTTCCGACCGATGCGGCGTGGACGGTCATCACGATTGTCCACACGGTTGGGTCGACGCCGGCCGTCTACTACAACGGCGTCTCCCAGTCCGTTGTCGTTTCCCAGGCTGCGTCAGGCACGCCAACTGGCATCACGACGCCGTTCGACATCGGGAACCGGACGTCTCCTAGCTCGAACCGGCCACTTGGCGGCGCGGTAGCGGAGTTCGGCGTCTGGGACCGTCTGCTTGATGCGAATGAGGTAGCGGCACTCGGCGGCGGGATGTCGCCTGGCTGTATCCCGACCAATCTGGTCGTCTACGCGCCGCTCATCCGCGATGTGGTGGACCTGCGTGGTCAGGGCAGCGCGCCGACGGTTAGCGGCACGGCGGTCTATCCGCATCCACGTGTCTTCGAGGCGCCGGAGAGCGCTGTTGGCGTTCCGATTACCGCGACGGTTACGGGCGTCTCGGGTTCGCTGGCCACGACTGAGCCGCCGGACACCAGCGCGCTTGCGGTCACGATTGCCAACCAGGCCACTCTGGCATCTACGGACCGTCCTGACGCTGCGGCGCTGAACGCAACGGTTGCCAACCAGGTTCAGCTCGCCACAACCGAGCCACCTGACGCTACCGCTGCTGCGGTTACGGTCGCCAACCTTGTCCAGCTTGCTGCGACTGAGGCGCCGGATGTCGCCGCCATCTCGGCAGCGCCTATCACCGTGTCGCTTGGCGCGACAGAGCCGCCGGATGTGGCGGCGCTCAATGTCCTGCTTGCGCAGCTTGGCTCATTCGCTGTCACGGAGGCGCCGGACACATCGAGCTTTGCGGCGACGGTTGCCAATCGGGCCGCGCTGGCCACGACGGAAGCGCCGGACGTTGCCGCTATTGCCGCGACCGTCGTGTCAGGTCTGTCTGCTGCGCTGGCCACGACAGAGGCGCCAGACACCGCGGCGCTGGCGGCCAACTTCAACCTTCAGGCGGCGCTGGCAACAACGGAGGCGCCGGACGTCGCGGCCATTGCGGCAAAGCTGAACGTCTTTGGCCCACTAGCCTCGACAGACCGGCCAGATGCGGCCTCAATCTCGGCAGCCTTCACGTCTCCGCCAATCGGAGTCCTGGCGACAACTGAGGCGCCGGACGTCGCCGCCATCTCTATCACGGCGGCCGGTGTCTTTGCCGTGCAGGTTGCTGCCTCAGAGCCACCAGACGTTGTATCAGCGGCGGCGTGGACTTATCCATGGCATTCGACAGGCCGTCCCGGCGGTGTGTGGACACCGATTAACGGCACCGTGCCGGTCTGGACGCCAGTTCCGCGTCCGCATTGAGGTTGATGATGAGCGCCAGCTTAACCGTCGTCACGAACGAACAGCCCCAGATGGATGACGGTGAACTCCTCGCCATCATCGAGGAAGAGATTCGCTGCTCTGTGTCGTTCGACAACGACCCCGACGAGGATAGCCGCGAGAAGGCTCTCGACTACGTTCGCGGTGACATGGGCTCCGACGTCCCGCACGTTGATGGCTGGTCCGCGGTGGACTCGCGCCTTGTGCAGGAGACGATTGACCTGGCACTGCCGGGCATCATGCGCGTCTTCGATGCGCCGGACATGGTGCAGTATCTGCCGAACCGGCCCGGCGACGAGGAGAGCGCGCTTCAGGCGTCTGACTACCTCAACTACCTGTGGGAGAACGAGCTAGACGGCTATACGGTCCTCTACACGGCCGTCCATGACGCGCTGTCCGTGCGCAACGGGATTATCAAGCATTGGTGGGACCCGACGCCTGAGTATCGCATGGAAGAAATGTATGGGCTGGACACCGAACAGTGGGACCTCATCTCCAACGACCCCGATGTCGCCGTCATCGCCGCGCAGACGCGTGAGGTCAGTCTCGGGATGGACCCGGCCACCGGCGAGGCGCTTACCATCTCGGTGTTCGACGTGCGCGTGCGCCGGGTAGCGAAAGGCGGCAGGCTGTGCGTCGAGAACGTTCCGCCTGAGGACTTTGGCGTCAGTTCGGAGGCGCGGCGCAACCTGCGCAAGGCCCGCTGTATCTGGCAGAGGTATGTGAAGACGCGTTCAGACCTGGTGTGTGAAGGGTTCGACCGCGAGATGGTCGACGAAATTCCCGGTGGTGTGTCCTGGTCGTGGGCGCGTGAGAGCCGGCGCAATGAGTCTGGCTCTGGGCTGGTATCGGGGACGTCCTACGGGACTGGGCCGCTCGAAGAGGTCGAGCTCTACGAAGTCTATGTCCTGGCCGACATCAACGACGACGGCATCGCCGAGCGGCTCAAGTGCATCGTTGCCGGCGGGCCCGGCGGGCGCAAGCTTCTCGAGAAGGAAGAGTGGGCCGAGGAGGACGTGCCCTTCACGGACATTACGGCGCTGCCGCGGCCGCACCGGTGGATGGGTCGCTCCCTGGCCGACTCGACGATGGACCTCCAGCGTATCGCGACGGTGCTGTTCCGGCAGATGATTGACAACCTTATGCAGGTCAATCGACCGATGCGCGAGGTCGTCGAGAAGAACATCGTCCTGCCGAGTGAGTTGCTGCGCCCGAAGCCTTCACAGAACGTCCGGGTCCGGGAGGCGGGGTCCATCCGCAATCTGGAAGTGCCCTATATCGGCGACAAGGCGCTGATGGGCCTTCAATACGTCGAGCGGCTGACCACGAAGCGGTCCGGCATTGGGGAAGCGACGGCCGCGCTCGACGAAACGGCCATTGACCCCCAGACCGCGACCGCTGAGCAAATCAAGCACGACGCGAACTACGCCCGCACCGAGCTGATGGTGCGCACCATGGCCAAGATGGGCCTGAAGAACCTGTTCGCCAATCTGCTGCGCTTGATTGTGCGCCACCAGGACCGGCCCAGGGTTATCCGGCTCAACGACACGTGGAAGAACTTTGACCCGCGGCCCTGGAACGCGCTGATGGACACCAAAATCAAGGTGGGCCTCGGCACAGGCAGCCGCGAGCGCGACCTTGCCATGATGCGCGTTATCGCGGAGGACCAGGACAAGGTCGTCGAGGCACTTGGCGCCGGCAATCCGATTGTGCCGCCCTCCAAGTGGGTTGGCACGCGGCACGCGATGGTCCGCGCCGCCGGCCTGGATGAGCCCACGCGCTACTATGCGGACATCAAGGACGAGCAGTTCGCTCAGTGGCAGCAGCAGAAGGCTGAGAACGCGCCGCCGTCGCCGGCCATGCAGGCCGTTCAGGCGAAGGCGCAGGCGGCTCAGCAAG
Organism: Massilia sp.; assembly: GCA_045810505.1. Classification (GTDB taxonomy): domain Bacteria; phylum Pseudomonadota; class Gammaproteobacteria; order Burkholderiales; family Burkholderiaceae_D; genus JAFCUW01. The sequence continues at coordinate 5,962 of JBJMVV010000362.1, read as the reverse complement.
CCACGCAGGCGAAAATCGCCGACGGCCAGGCTAGGACGCAGCTTACCGCCCAGCAAGCCGCCGACCAGCAGATGCTCGAGCAGCAGAAAGCTGTGGCTGACCACGAGCTCCAGCGCCAGAAGATGGAGAATGACCTATTCCTGAAGGAACAGGAGATGAAGGCGGAGGCGCAGCTTAAGGGAATGCAGATTCTCGCCAAGCAGCAACAGTCGGCCGCTACCGCCATTCCGGAGCCGGACAATGGATGAGTTTGACGCCAAGGTGCGGGGCGAGCGGGCGCGCCAAATCACGCAGGACCCGGTCTACATCGATGCGGTTGAGGCGGCGAAGCGCAGCATCCACGTGGCGCTGTCCACCATGAAGGTGACGGACGAGCGCGCCGCCCAGGTCGCCCTCATCCACGTCATTCGGCTTCAGCTCCTGGAGGAAACCGTCTTCCAGCTTCAATCCATCATGACCACAGGTGAGTCCGCTTGACAGGTTGATTGTCCTGTGACTAGCCATAGATAGGTCAACAGTTCTGACGTGAAAGGTTTCTTATGTCCGACGGCGCAAGCACCACCCCGCAAGGGAGTGCACCCGCCCCGGCTCCGGTTCTGACGCAGTCAGACCTCGAAGACCGTGTGGCCAATGCTTTCATCGACTCGCTGGACGAAGCGGATAGCGAGCAACCGAAGAAGCAGGAACCCAACCAGGAAGAGCCCGACGACGCTCCAGACGATGAGTCCACGGAGCCTGACGAGGCGGATACTGGCGAACCAGACGCTGAGCCCGAAGCCGACGAGGAAGAGGGTGAAGCCGAGGAAGATTCCGAGTCCGACGAGCAGGAAGCGGACCCGAAGGCGAAGAAGCAACCTGGCGACGACGTCACCGTAAAGATGGATGACGGAAGCCAAGTGACGCTTCGTGAGCTGAAGCGGGGTTTCCTACGGCAGTCGGACTACACGCGAAAGACGCAGGAGCTGGCCGAGACCCGGCGGGCTGTTGAGTCCGAGCGTTCAACCCTGACTCAAACAGCACAACAGCAGCAACAAGCGTTCGAAGTCGCCGCCACCCTTATCCAGGAGCAGATGCCGCCAGTGCCCAACGTGGCGCTGATACAGGAAAATCCACAGCTCTATCTCCAGCAGCAGGCTCTGCGTGAGCAGGCCATGCAAAAGCTCCACCGTCTCGCCCAAGCCAAACAGGTCGCAGAACAGACCCAGGCGGAAGAAGCGAAGCGTCAGGAGCGGGAGAAAGCGCAGGAACTGAAGCGGCTCAAGGCTGAGGAGCAGGAACTCCTCATGCAGAAGCTCCCCAAGCTGCGTGACCAGAAGGCCCTTGAGGCTTTCGTTCAGGACGCGCTGACCTACGGTGGCAAAGCGTGGGGGATTACGCCCGAACAAGTCGGGAACATCTACTCACACACGGAGGCCATGATTCTTCATGCGGCGGTCAACTGGCTGAAATACCAGTCCACCAAAATGAAGGCTGTGGCTGAGGCGAAAAAGTCTCCCCCGCTCCGACCTGCCCCACGGCAGGCACCCGGCCAGCGGACGAAGGCGAAGAAGGCCGAAGCGTTGTCTGTGCTGAAGAACCCAGGGGCCACCGAGGACGCTCGTATGGCTGCGGCCATGGCGTCCTTAGACGACCGCCTCTTCTGACCCCTTCACAGGGGTCTAGGACCCCACCATGGCACAGCTAGCAGGAACCACAGACACCTACGACCTCAAGGGACTTCGCGAAGACCTCCAGAACACCATCTTCATGCTGACGCCGGAGGACACTCCGTTCATCAGCAACATCGGCCGCGACCGTGCGACCGCGACGAAGCATGAGTGGCAGACCGACGTCCTCGCGGCGCCCGACACCGCCAACGCCCAGATTGAAGGCGACGAATACGTGTATGCCGACCGCGCGCCGACCGTGCGCGTGGGCAACTACACGCAGATTTCCCGCAAGCCCGTCCTCGTGACCGGCACGCTGGAAGCCGTCGACAAGGCTGGCCGCGCTTCGGAAATCAAATACCAGTCCATCAAGGCTGGTAAGGAGATGAAGAAGGACCAAGAGGCCATCATGCTGTCCAACCAGGCGTCTGTCGCCGGGTCGAACAGCGTGGCGCGCAAGCTTGGTGGCTTTGCGGCGTGGCTGACCTCCAACGTCTCCCGCGGCGCGACGGGTGCCAACGGCGGCTACAACACCGGCACTGGACTGGTCGTTGCGGCCACCAACGGCACGCAGCGGGCCTGGACCGAGGCGCTTCTGAAGGCTGCCTGGCAGTCGGCCTACTCGAGCGGCGGCAACCCGCGCATCGCCATGATGCCGGTGGGCCAGAAGTCGGTGTTCTCGTCCTTCGCCGGCATCGCCCAAATCCGCACGGACGTCGGGCAGAACGCCGGTCAGGCCACCATCATCGGCGGCGCTGACACGTATGTCGGCGACTTCGGCAAGCTGACTGCGGTCGTGAACCGCGTGCAGCAAGCCCGTGACGTGTTCCTGGTCGACCCCTCGGCTGCGAAGTATGTCACGCTCCGTCCGATGTTCGTCGACAAGCCGGCCAAGACCGGTGACGCCGAGAAGCGCATGCTCGTTGTCGAATACACCCTCCGGGTTGACAACGAATCGGCGCATGCCGTCATCGCCGACCTCACCTAAACCGAATAGCGGCGGGGACTAACCTCCCCGCCTCTTTCGCGTTATGAAGGTGAGGCACCACACCTTGAGGAAATCCCATGGCCAAGAAAGACGAAGCGCCGGCCTCTGACCCGGCCGTGAACGTGAACCAAGAGCCGACCAGCGCCGACCCGAACGTGGCTCCGCCCGCTTCTGGTCCGTTCCAGGGCGAGCAGCCCAAGGGCGACCCGGCGCCGGCTGGTGGCGTAGAGGTCGAGCTTATCTCCGACTACTGGCCTGCTGAGCAGCCGGCGCCGCCGACTGACCCGCGCGCCCGCGTCGAAGAGAACCGCGTCCGGGCTGGTGAGCGCGTGACCCTGCCGCAAGAGGAGGTCATGAATCTCCTGGAGCGCGGCGTCGCCAAGCGCGTCCAGAAGTAGGCACCAACCTCCGGCACGGCGCCCCAACCGTGCCGGTCTTTCCCAAGGAAACACCCATGGCACGGCCCACTGAAGACACGACGCCAGAGCAGGAACAGCTTCCCGATGCCAATCCCCAAACTCAAGGTGAAGGCCCCAAAGTCGAAACTGCCCTCCTTCCAGGCTCCGGGCTTCCCGACTACGGTCGCCCAGGTCGTGAAGGCGAAATCGCCTCCATTGAAGCAACTGGAAGACCAGACCCAAGGAATCTTGGCGAAGGGGTTGCGTCTCCCCCGGTCGCGGAAGGGGATGTGACGCGTAATCCGGTCCAGCCCGTCGGCACCGACAAGCATTACGCTGGCCCCGCGGACGCCAAGCAGGCCGACGTGGACGCCGCGCGCGGCCCAGACCAGACCGATGCGCCGCCCCCATTCCGCAAGCGCGACGGCTTCCCGGACATCACGTCGGAGACCGTGCAGGTCTTCCTGCTCTCCGACTATCATCCGGCTGACCCGAGCCGCTACGGCAACCAGGTCCGCGGACGTAAGGGCGAACTCGTGTCATTCCCTTCCGATGAGGCGCTGGCGCTGATTGACGCCGGCTTGGCCGAGCGGGTGGACGACGAGAAGGTTGGTTTCCAGCAAGACGTTCCGCAACCGGGCGAAGAGCCGCTCAACGTGGGCTTCCTGCCGGTCGTCAACCAAGACACTGGCGCCCCAGAGGCACCTGCGCCTGAGGAGCGCCGCTCCGCTGACCCGGAAGCTGCACAGTCGGCCACCTCGGTTCCTCAATTGGAAACCCAAACTCCGGCACTGGGTGGTGGTCCGTCGACGGTTCCGGCGCCAGAGCCAGCCCCAGAGCAGAAGTGATGTTTCAGCCCATTGGCCAACCGGGTCCGGATTGGCGCCTTCTCGGCTTCGACCCGGACACCGGCAAGACCGCATGGATGCTGCTTCAGGATGACGGTGAGACCCTCAAGGTCCGCACCGTCATGCCTGTCGACGAGATGCTGGAGGAGAACGCTCAGATGCGCTCGATGGACTCCGGCAACTGGGCGGGCGACATGCACCTCGTCTCGCGCGTGCCTCTCCACGTCTGGCAGCGCGAGCTCGCCGAGGCCGTCCAACAAGACGACCAGCGCTATGTTTCGAAGTGGCTCAATGATAGTGACCACTCGAGGTTTCGCACGAAAGGCGGGCGGGTCTGATGGCGCTGACGAACTACACGCAGTTACAGACCGCCATTCAGGATTACCTGGACGACGAGACCATGAACGCCCGTGTTCCGGACTTCATCGCCCTCTTCGAGGCGAAGGCCAGGCGCGCGCTCACCACGTCCGATACGGTCGGCACCTCCGTGGGAACGACCACGGCAGACGGTAAGATTTCGCTGCCAACTGACTTCAGCATGGTCCGGCGGGTGCACGTCAATGGCCTGCCGCTGGACTACATCACGGCGGAAGATGCTGGCCACCGCAACTCCAGGCAGAGTGGGCGGTCGACCTACGCCTACTCCCTTGAGGGGAAGGTGCTGACCGTCGTGCCGCCCGGTATCGTGGACGTTACGCTGGTCTACTCCCAGACCGTGCCCGCGCTGTCCGGCACGAACCCCACGAACTGGATTCTCGACGCCCATCCTGACGCCTACCTCTACGGCGCCCTTTCCGAAGCGGAGGGGTATGGATTCGACGACCCGCGTCTTGCGATGTGGAAGGCGCTTGCCAACGACGCGCTTGGCCAAATCATCGGGGCAGACCAGGGGACAGAGTGGGCCTCAGCCGCGACATTGTCACCTGACCCGGTTTTGTGGAGCGGGCAGACTAGACGCCGGTATGGTTGGGTATACTGATGCCCAGAATTGGCCTAGGACAGTGGGCACCAGATGCCGCGGGCATTGACGCCAGTGTGCTGAGGGTGGCGACCAACGTCTTTCCGACAGCGACTGGATACGGCCCCGTGCGCGGACTGTCCGCGGCCTCAAGCGCGCTGCCATCCAACGCCAAGGGAGGGATTGGCGTCCAGCGGTCTGACCTGTCTTGGGACTTCTACGCCGGCACTGCATCGAAGCTGTATAAATTCAACGCCGGCACGGGCGGCTGGACCGATGTATCAAACCCCTCCACCACCTACTCAGTCGCCGGCGACGCCTACTGGTGCTTTTTTACCGATGGCCCGAAGCTGTATGCGACGCACCTATCAGCACCTTTGCAGGTCATCGATGTCGACACCGGCACTCAGTTCGCCAACGTTGGAGGCTCTCCTCCCTTCGCTTCAGTGGGAGCAGCGGTGGGGGAGTTCATCGTCCTGGCAGGATTGGCTGACGACCCCTTTGCCGTCCAGTGGTCCTCCATCGGAAACCCTAATGAATGGATTCCTGGCATTAACCTCGGCGATATCCAGCACTTCCCCATGGGAGGCCCGGTTACGGCGTTCTCGGGAGGGGAGTTCGGAGTCGTCTTCCAGGAACAAGCCATCCGGTCCATGATTTTCGCCCCCGGCACGCCGGAGGTGTTCCAAATCACCAAGGTGGAAGAGGGTCGTGGCGCCCTATCGCCCTGGTCGACCGTCCAGATTGGCGCGCGCATCTTCTTTGTCGACCGCACGGGGATATTCGAGTTCACCGGAGGGTCGTCGCAGCCGATTGGGACCGAGCGCATCAACAAGTGGTTCAACGACAACGTCGACACCAGCCGACTGAAGAAGATTCAGGCGACGTCCGACCCGCGCGGGCACCGCATCATGTGGGCGCTCCAGACCGCCACGGGCAGCACAGACGCGACCCTTCTCGACGCCATCCTGGTCTACGACTACTCCCTGGACCGCTGGTCTCTGCTCGACGTGGACGTGCGGGCGATGTTCGCGACCAGCCTGCCGGCGACGTCCTTGGACTCGATTACGACGTCCCTTGACGACCCCAGTCTGCCGTCACTCGACTCATCGGCCTTTGCGGGC
>JBJMVV010000361.1:0-16762 GCA_045810505.1 Massilia sp. | reverse complement strand
TTTAAATCCGGGTCAATCGAACGTCGATATTGCCGCGGGTGGCGTTCGAGTACGGGCAAAGCACATGGGCGCGGTCGATGAGAACGCGGGCATCCTCGGCGGAGAGGCCCGGTAACAGAACCTTCATGTCCACTTCCAGGCCGAAGCCCTGCGCGATCAGGCCGATCCCGACTTCGCAGGTGACCTGGGCATCGCTCGGCATGGTCAGCTTGTCCCGGTTGGCGACAAAGGCCATCGCGCTGAGGAAGCAGGCGGAATAGCCGGCCGCGAACAGCTGTTCAGGATTGGTGCCGCCGCCATCGGGGCGGCCGCCCATCTCCACCGGCCGGGTCAGTTGCAGGTCGAGGGCCTGGTCGGAAGAAACCACTTTGCCGGCGCGGCCGCCGGTCGAGGTAGCGCTGGCACGGTAGATGACTTTGTCGAGCTTTTCCATAAAGTTTTCCTTCGGTTAAGGTCAGTGGGATGCACTTTACTTATTCCTGAGTGGTAAATAAATAAGGTCAATTGCATTATTCTTGTTACACCGTGGAAGCAATTGGCCAGTCACCGTGCCGAACCTGCCCTCGCAGCAGCCTGGAAAATGCGCTCTCAGGTGCGCGCGCGGCGCGCCAACCGGACCTTGTTACTGGTAGCGAAGCAGTTGATCACGTCGATGGCGGTCGCGGCGCGCTCGCCCGGAATTGATTGCTGGACGGCCTGGCTTTGCCTGTGCCTGGCCAGCCGGACTGGTCCGGACCGCCGTCAGCGCGGTGACAGGGACGCAGGCAAAACGAGCGCCGATGGCAGGCTTGCAACCATGGGAATGCATGAGGTGCCTCTTGCAGAGGGATATCGATCAAACTACCGGCGCCGCAGGGGCCCGACAGATTCCGCTCATTTTCTTTTAACAAGAATCAGCATACTCCGCGGCAAATTCGATGAGCCTGCGGGCCCGGACAATTGTGCATTCCGCAGTCCGACGGAATGCATTGTTTGGCAGGGGTGTTCAGCCAGCAGGGCGGCTTTTGCGCAGTTGGCGCGCAGGCCGAGCGGCGCGACGGGACGCACTCGCCTTGATGCGCGCTTGCGGTCGACCCAGCACCAGCGTAGCGGCGGCTGAGCTGGCGTTCAGACTGCTGGATCAAGCGCGGTTATTGGAGCGGGACCGCTTTGCTCCGTCCCGGCTGGGGCGGGAGCAGTCGGGGCAAACGGCAGCAAGGCCTCGATCAACGCGACGACATCGCCCGTGTCGACCAGTGTCAGGCACGCTTGCGCTGGCAGGCCGCAGGCCGGGGTAGCGATCACGGGAACGCCGCAAGCCCGGGGCTTCCAGCAGGCGTGCCGGGCGATTTTCACTCCACGCTGGCAGCACCACCACCGCCGCCTCGTCGAGCCAGTGGGCCTTGGGGTCGAGCGGCACAACGTCGATGCGTCCCAGAACGATGCCGCTTTCAGCACCCGTCCCAGCAGAAACAGGCGCAGATCGAGCGCGCGCGCCGCCTCGCGCAGTTCATACGCGCCTTTGCGGCCCAGGGTGGACGCCGGGAAAATATCCGGCTGCCAGCCAGGCGCGGCCGCGGCTTGCCAGCACGCCACGCCAGCAGCTGACAATTGCGCGAAAGCCGCGCCACGTCCGCGTGCGGCGTGATCAATGTGCGGGCTTGCCGCAGCGCCGCCAGTTCCATCTCCGCCAGGCCGGCTGGCGCGCGAAAGTCGTTCAGTGTCGGACTGTCCGGATGGCGGGCAAAGGCCAGATTCAGGCGCTGCTGCATCTCGCGCATGGGCAATGCCATCATCATCACATCATAGCTGCGGCCCTGCAGGCATCCCGATTCCCATAAATAGGGCAGCAGCTCCTTGGTGAGCACGAGATGTTCATCGAGATAGTGCAGCGCCCCGGCATAGGACGCTGCCAGGCGCGCGTGGAATTGCTGCGCGGAGCGTTGGCGTGCCGCGCCCTGGCTCGCCAGGCGCCGCGAGGCCAGCGCCCGCCAGATGGTCAGCAGGGGGAAGGTGTGTGTGCTCATGCCATCCCTGATCGTCCATGCATAGCGCGCCTTTCCTTTTGCCTGGCCATCGACAGGCAGCAACATGCGGTCGCCCGTTTGTGCCACAGAGCCAATCCAGGCGTCGAACTCGGGCCACACGCCATCGACCAGGTAGACCGTTCGTCCCTGCGCGGCGGGCAGGGTGGCGCGCCGGTAGCAGTCGTCCTCGCCGCATTCGCCGCATGACTTCACGCCTGCGGCGGCGGTCGTTTGCCTGGCCATGAACGCAGCAGGAGCGGGGACGCGAGCTGGAGCATTAGCAGGAGCAGGAGCAGAAGCGCGAGCAGGGGCAGGAGCGGGAGCGGCAGCAGGAGCGGGAGCAGGAGCGGGCGCAGGAGCAGGAGCAAGTTCAGCTTCGCTGGCCGCCATCCGTGGCGCCATGATGCGCACGATCAGTGCATCGCGGTCCAGCCTGGCCTCGACGCGAAAGCCGTCGCTGCTGCGCAGGCGTAAATCAACGTAATTCCAGAACACGGTGGCATCCTTGCCGAGCTCGGCGGCCGATCCCGGCACCAGTTGTGAATGCGCGTGGCGTTCGACGATGACCAGCCCCGCTTGCAACGCAGCCTGGTACAGCGCGTTCGACAGCTGGCACAGGCCGCCACCGATACTGGGAATGATGCAGCCTTCGCGCAGCTCGCGGCCCGGTACATAAGCGCGCCTTGCCACCGGTGCGCCAATCTGGGCCCAGAAGCTGAACGTGCCTCCCGCAGGGACTTCGCAGCCATGCAGTGACTTGAGCGCGACCCGAAGGTTTTCAATTTTACCCAGCACCAGCGGGCGCTCTTCAATGTTGTGGCCAGCATCCAGCGGCGAAATCGATTCGCCAGCCAGATCCTTGCGCCCCGCTCTAGCGCAAACGGGCCAGCGCCTGACCGTTCGCGAACCCAGGTTGCGCAAGCCCCGCCTGAGCTGAAACAAAAAGGCCTTGCACGCAAATACGGCGGCCTGAAAGCGGTCCGGAAGGGCTGTATGCGCCATATGCCAAGGGGTCTGGTGTGCCGGCTGCCAACGGAGCCCATGTCGTATCAGACCGGGCCAGGATCGTACAGCGTAGCACTGCCGGGCTCGAACAGAACCTGTCAACTTTAGTGTGGCAAGTCGGCCGCAGTTCTCCTTGCTATTGACAGACGGACGTGCGTAGACGGGCCTGCTCCCGGCCAATGCCGCCTCCGCCTGGGCGCCGCTAGCGAATTTCCGTGTACGCAATGGGCACAGGCAGCCACTGCTTTGCCCGCGGCCCTCGGCCGCGCAGCAGATAGGGCAAGGCCAGGCCCAGGCCGAAGGCGGCGTAGACGGCGACCAGCGCTGGCGTGGACAGGCGATGTTCGAAACCGGGATGCAGACGCTCGGGGGCGACTTTGAAGTCGACCGCGCTGGCCAGGGCCGTGACGGCGGCCGCCGTACCCAGCAGGGGTAGGGCGGCGGTATCCTGGCGCTGGCGCTGCCAGCTGGCATACAGCCAGGACCACAGCATGGCGCTGCCATGGTGGATGAGGTAACCGACGGCAGTGTGGCGCCAGCTTGGCGCGTTTTTCGCCAGCGCGGGCCGGCCCCATAGCCAGTGGCTGACGGCATTGGTGGGCGCGTAGGCCGAACCCGTCTGGCGCCGGCCGGCCACGGCCAGGACCATGGTGGAAAGGACGCTGGCGAGGGCGCCTGCGACGACGGTGTTTTGCAATGCGGGCTGCGATTCTGACTGTGGTCGGAACTGTGATGGCGGTACTGTGTTCATCGCTTCTCCATGCTGCGCGTACAGGAATATCGCGCGGGTGTTTTGTGGAATGGTGAGCCGGCCGAACTTGCCGCACACAGGCTTGTCTGACCCTATAATTGGACAGGCAAGGCGAATGGAAGTTCAGGCGTGCGATGGGAGAGACTTTGAAAGTATTGTTGACAGGTTCGAGCGGCTTGATTGGTTCGCGCGTGGCCGCGCGCTTGCTGGCGGCCGGCCATGTGCTGCGCCTGGCCAGCCGCCATCCCGGTGTGCCGCGCCCTGGCGTGGAGTACGTCCACGCCGACTTTGCACACGATGTCGAGGCGGCCATCTGGATGCCGCGGCTGGCGGGGATCGACGTGGTCATCAATGCGGTCGGCATTTTTCGCGAGCAGGGAACGCAGCGCTTCGAGCAACTGCACACCCGCACGCCGCGCGCCCTGTTCGAAGCCTGCGCGTTGATGGGCGTGGGAAGGGTGATCAATATTTCGGCGCTGGGCGCCGATGAGGGCGCAAGCAGCGCCTACCACCGTTCCAAGCGGGCCGCCGACGATTTCCTGCTGGCCTACGTGCCGCATGGCGTGGTGGTGCAGCCTTCGCTGGTGTTCAGCGCCGAAGGGGCCAGCAGCCGCCAGTTTCTTTCCATGGCCACCTGGCCGCTGCTGGTGGCCGTCGGCGGCGAGGCCAAGGTGCAGCCCGTGCATCTCGATGATGTGGCCGACGCCATTGCCGCGCTGGCGCAGTGCGATGGCGGGACCATCGAAGCAGCCGTCGCGGCGCGCGACGACACGGGCCAGGAAGCACCAGCCGGGGGCAGCGCCGCCCGGGAGCCGCGCCGCATCGCCCTGGCCGGTCCGCAGGCTTTGAGCCTGGTGGGCTACCTGCAGGCGCTGCGCGCGAGCATGGGCCTTGCCCCAGCGGCGGTGCTGCATCCACCCCGCGCGCTTGTCGTGGCGGCCGCCGCGGCAGGCGGCGCCGTGCCGGGCAGCCTGTTTGATCGCGAGGCCCTGCGCATGCTCGAACGGGGTAATGTCGCTGGCAGCAGACCGTTGCAGCAGCTGATTGGCCGCGCGCCGCGCGCGCCCGGCCACTTCATTGATGCGCCCAGCGCGCCGCTGCTGCGCCGCAGCGCGAGCCTGGACTGGTTGCTGGGCATGATGCGCCTGGCCATGGCGACAGTCTGGTTCACGGCGGCTGCCACGTCGCTGGGCATCTATCCACGCCAGGACAGCTACGCCATGCTGGCGCGGCTGGGCATCACGGGCGAGCTGGGCGTGCTGGCGCTGGTCGGCGCGGCGCTGTGCGACCTTGCGCTGGGCGTGGCCACGCTGGCCTTCCCCCGGCGCTGGCACAAGCGCCTGTGGCAGGCGCAGATCGCGCTGATTCTGTTTTACACCGTTGCGATCGCCTGGGCGCTGCCCGAATACTGGCGCCATCCGTTCGGGCCGATCGTCAAGAACCTGCCCATCCTGGTGGCGCTATGGATGCTGATCGTGCTGGAGCAGGATGCCGACAACGCTCAAACAAGGCCGGCGCGATGAACTACCTCGACGTCAAACTGCTGCACATCCTCTCCTCGACCCTCCTGTTCGGCACCGGCATCGGCTCGGCCTTTTACCTGCTGTTTGCCACGCTCAAGCGCGATCCCCGCGCCGTGGCCGTGGTGACGCGCGGCGTGGTGATCGCGGACAATCTGTTCACCGCCACCACCGCCATTTTCCAGCCTTTGAGCGGCTGGTACATGGTGCACCTGGCCGGCTTGCCCTGGCACAGCAAGTGGTTGTACTGGTCGATCGTCCTGTACGTGGTGGCGCTGGCGTGCTGGCTGCCCGTGGTCGTCATCCAGGTGCGCCTGCGCAATTTGGCGCGGCAGGCCATGCATGATGGGGTAGCGCTGCCTTATGCTTACTGGCGCTGGTTCCGGGTCTGGTTCGCGCTCGGCGTGCCGGCCTTCTTTGCCTTCCTGGGAATCTTTTACCTGATGGTGGTCAAACCCTTGTAGTGGCGAGAACAATGAGGATGAGGAGAACTAGCGGTGAGCCTGTTTGTGCTGTTCCTGATGGCCCATGGCATCCTCGGCGGCCTGGACGTCATCATCAATCATGAACTGATCGTCGGCCTGCCCAGGCGGCCTGGCCGCAAGGCCGAGCAGCGCATGCACAGCGCCCGCGAGGCCATTTTCGCCGCGCTGTTCCTGGCCATCGCCTGGCGCGAGTGGCATGGCGCCTGGATCGCGCTGCCGGCCGGCCTGATGCTGGCCGAATTTCTTGTTTCGCTGCGCGACGTGGCCATCGAGGGCGACACCCGCATCCTGCCCGTGACGGAGTCGACCCTGCACGTGGCCCTGTTCGTCAACCTGGGCGCCGTGTATGCCTTTGGCGGGCAGCAGCTGTGGGCTTGGGCGGCGTTGCCGACGGCACTGGCGCCAGCTCAGTTGGGCTGGCCGGCGCTGGTGCTGAGCGCCCTGGCATGCCTTGCCTTCGGCTGGTCCGTGCGTGACGCGATCAGCGCGTGGCACGCCCCCGTGAACACGGTCCGCGGCAGCACCCGGGTACAAGAGCAGACTTTGTCCTGAGATCACTGCTTGACTGTGTTTGCCTGGCGCCGGCCAACTGCGATGGAACTATCGGGCTTACTTCTTCTGTATCCGGTTGTGCAATTCCGACACCATCATCAGCGCCGCCGAACCAAACAGCTTGTGGTACTCGGCCACCATTTCGCCGTTGATGATGACGGGGTCCAGGGCGACCAGGCGTTTTGCTTCTTCGACCTCACCGGTGGCCAACACGAAGATGCCGCGCCAGCCGTCGACGCCGTCGAGGGGGCCGGCGAACACCAGCTTTTTCTCGGCGGCCAGGCGATTAATATTTTCAAAGTGACCTTCAAACATTTTCTTGCGCGCCGGGCCTTCCGGCACCGCGGTCGGTCCCGTCCTGAGCACCACCAGCACATAGCTGCGCATGCCGTTGGCGTTGCCGCCCAGTTTGTTGGCCAACTCGGCATCGTACTGCGCCGCTGACGGCGCCGCCGATGGAGCCGCCAACGGGGCCGAAGCGGTTGCCGTCTGCGCCGCTGCCAGCCGCGGCAGCAGGCCGAGTGCACCGACACCGAGCGCGGCGATCAGCAGCAAGTTTTTCCAGCGGGTGTGCGCGTCCATGGCAGGCTCCGTTCAGTTGGGGGGTGGTGCGAGTATCCCCCCACCTCAGCGGACTGTAAAGACGAACGGGCTCCATCGGGAAGGACACTGGCCGCCCGGCCCGTATCAGCCCCTGTGGCCGCCTCAATGCTGGGTTGCCGCCCCCGGCTGCTTGATTTCACCTCGCCAGGCGCCGGTTTCAGTGCCGCGCGATTCGATGTTGTCCTTGAAGCGCTGCAGATTGCTGCGCGCTTCCATGCGCACGGCGCCCAGGGCATCGCCCAGTTGTTCAACCGGTCCCTCGGGCTCGTAGGACATTTTCAGGCTGATGCGGGTGTGATTGTCGGACAGGCGCTGGAAGGTGACGACGCCGTCATTGCGTACCCCGCCCACGCTGCGCCAGGCGATGCGGCGGTCCGGCACCTGGTCGACGATTTCAGCGTCCCATTCTTTTGGCTTGCCGGCCACCGTGGCTTTCCAGTGCAGGTGGCGGTCGTCCAGCTGGCGGATTTCCTGCACGCTTTCCATAAAGCTGGGGAAGTCTTCAAACTGGGTCCACTGGTTGTACGCCGTGCGCAGCGGCACATTGACTTCAATTGTTTCCTCGACGGCGGAACTTTCGTCCATGCGGCCTTTTTTGCCCATTTGCTTCGACAGCATATAACCACCGACGGCCAGCGCGGTGGCGGTTACGACTCGGTTGAGCATCATCGCGAACTCCTTGTTAGTGATCGTCAGGCGGCTTGCAAACCAGGCATGCCGTATCAGTCAGACCGGAGCAGGAAGAATTTGTTCATGGCCGGGCCTGCAAAAAACACCGATTTTTTTCAGGCAGGCTCAGGCGACGCCATTGGCGCCGTGGCGCCGGAAGGCCGGCCGTTCCAGCAGCAGGGCAAAATAGCGTTCAAGCGCCGGCAGGTGAGGATGCTCGAGCGGCGTACTTTTCCAGCGGTTGAGGGACAGGCCAAGCAGGACGTCGGCGAGCGTGAAGCGCGCACCTTCAACGTAGGGGCCTGCGGCGTTCAGATGGCGGTCAAGCAGCGTCATCTGCTGATGCCAGGCGGCGATGCTGGCGGCCAGCAGGGCAGGGTCCTGGTGGGCGGGACTGCGCCGCGCCAGGGCCATGAAGGCGTAGCGCCACGCCGTGTTCAGGTCGGTGGCCTGCCAGTCCATCCAGCGCTCGACCCGGGCCCGTTCACGCGATGGGGGCGGCAGCAGCGCACCGTCGCCGTAACGGTCGGCCAGGTAGCGGCAGATGCTGTTTGATTCCCACAAAACAAAGCCGTCGTCATCGATGACGGGCACCATGCCGTTGGGATTGAGGGCAAGAAATTCGGGCGACTGCAGGGACAGTTCTGTGCTGCCCCAGGGCGTCAGCGTGTAAGGCAGGGCCAGTTCCTCGCAGGTCCACAGCACCTTGCGCACATTGATGGAGGTGGGCTTGCCGAGGACGGTCAGCACGCGGCCTCGGGCGCGGGGCGCAAGGTCCAGGGCAGGGTGTTGTGGATGCGGGTGGCGGCGACGGCCGCTTGGCCAGCGGCCACGCTGAGCTGGTTCAGTCCCCGCACCACGTCGCCCACGGCGTACAGGCCCGGCACCGTCGTCGCCTGGGCGGCGTCGACCACCAGTTCGCCGCAGTCGGCCGTTTCCGCACCGAGGGCGGCGGCCAGGCCAGAGTGGGCTACTTCGCCCAGCATGGGGTACATGACGTCGAATTCGTGGGCGGCGCCGTCGGCCGTGTGCAGCACGGGCCGCAGCGTGGCCGTCAGGGTGACTTCGCGCACGGGCGAGCGCTCATAGTGCACACCGGCGGCGTCGAGTTGCTGCTCTTGCTCGGGGCTGATGATGGCGCCTTCGCTGCGGTCGAACAGGGTGACATGGGCGGAAAAGCTGCGCATGAACATGGCGTGGCCGATCGGATTGGTTTCCGAGGAAATGACGGCGATGCGCTGGTCGCTCACATCGTAGCCGTCGCAGACAGGGCAGAGCCGGATGGCGCCGCTGGAAACGGCGTCGCGCCAGTGGTCCACCGGCAAGCTTTTGTCGACGATGCCGGTGGCCAGCAGCACCGTGAGAGCGCGCACTTCGCCGCCTTCCCAGGTGCCGACAAAGGCGCCGTCGTCGATGCGCAGCGAGGTGATTTCGCCTTGCGTGATCTCGCCGCCGTAGCGGTGCAACTGGGAGCGCAGGTTTTCCAGCAGCACCTTGCCGCCCACGCCCTCGGGAAAACCCGGATAGTTGTGCGAGACGGGAATCCAGCTGGCGCGGCTGTTGCCTTTGTCGAAGACGGCCACCTTGCGCATGAAGCGGCGCAGGTAGATGGCGGCAGTGAGCCCGCCGGGGCCGCCGCCGATGATGAGGGTGTCGAATACGTCCGGCGTTGTGGCGATCTGGGTCATGGCAAAAATGTCAGCTTGTTTGGCGATCATGCTAAGCCATATGGCGCCGCGGCGTCGCGCGTTCATGTGGCTTGACCCCGGCCGGCTCCGGCTGCAGGGTGACGTGGTCGATGCCGTGTTTGGCCAGCAGCATCTCCTGCACCGCATGCAGGGTGGCGGGCCAGCTGTCGAGCTGCTCGATTTCCAGGTGGCCGATCAGGGCCGGCTCGCCCGGCGCCATGTCCCAGATGTGCAGGTCGTGCACGGCCCGCACGCCGGCGATGGCGGCCAGGTCCGCGCCCACCTGCACGTAGTCGATCTGCTCGGGCACGCCCTTCATGAGGAAATGGTAGGACTCGCGCAGCACCGCCCAGGTCGAATGGAGGATCAGCAGCGACACCAGGATCGAGAGCAGGGGATCGATCCGCACCCAGCCCGTGAAATAGATGACGGCGCCGGCCACGACCGCCGCTATCGAGCCCAGCAGATCGCCCATCACGTTCACCAGGGCGGCGCGCGCATTCATGCTCTTGCTGTCGCGCGAGAGGATCCAGGCCACGGCCAGGTTGATGACGATACCGATGGCGGCCACGATCAGCACCACATTGCCCTGCACATTGCGCGGTGCGTTAAAGCGCAGCACGGCTTCGTAGATGATCCAGCCTACCAGGGCCAGCATGGCGATGCAGTTGACGAAGGCGGCCAGGGCTTCGGCGCGGCCGAAACCGAAGGAATGGCGGGCCGAGGGCGGACGACGGGCGATGTGCTGGGCAAACAGGGCCAGGCCCAGCGCCGCTGCGTCGGTGACCATGTGGCCGGCATCGGAAATCAGGGCCAGCGAACCGGCCATGACGCCGGTGACGGCTTCGATGGCGGCGAACAGAAGAGTCAGCAGCAGGGCGATGGTCAGCGCCGTCTGGCTGCGCCCTTCCACCACGTGAACGTTGCGGGCGTCGCCGTCGAGGTGGGCGTGCAGGTGGGCGGTGTCGGGAAGGTCGGGGGCGTCGGTTTGCATAGTAATAAGTTTACCGGATAACCCAGCTTGGGGGCGCGGAAACAAAGCCCTTGTCAGGCTTTTCAACTCTCTCTATAATGCGAGTCCTCGGGCGGTTAGTTCAGCTGGTTAGAATACTTGGTCGACATCCAAGGGGTCGCAGATTCGAATTCTGCACCGCCCACCAGAATTTACAGAAGTGCAGCAGTACAACAAGGATGGGAAAGGCACCATGGTTATGACACCGCGAACTACGACGGAGTTGTTCCAGCGACGCTAGTCGGTGCTTCCTTTCGCTCTTTGAAAAGAATAAACGCGGCTAGTCCGCGTTTTTTTTCGTCCGCATTTTTACAGCATTCACCCTGGCCTGTTGGCCGCAATGGAGATCACTATGCTTTCAGTCCGCCTTCCAGATGGTTCCGCCCGCCAATTCGAGGGCCCCGTCACGGTCGCCCAGGTCGCCGCCAGCATCGGCACCGGTCTCGCAAAGGCGGCCCTGGCCGGCAAGGTCGACGGCAAGGTGGTCGACACCTCCTTCCTGATCGATCACGACGCCGACCTGGCCATCATCACGGACAAGGACCCGGAAGGGCTGGACGTGATCCGCCACTCGACGGCCCACCTGCTGGCCTATGCCGTCAAGTCGCTCTATCCGGATGCCCAGGTCACCATCGGCCCGGTGATTGAAAACGGCTTTTACTATGATTTCTCGTACAAGCGCCCGTTCACGCCGGATGATCTGGCCGCGATTGAAAAAAAGATGACGGAACTGGCGAAAAAAGACGAGCCGGTCACGCGCACGGTGATGCCGCGCGACGAGGCGGTCGATTATTTCAAGTCCATCGGCGAAAACTACAAGGCCGAGATCATCGCCTCGATTCCCGCCGGCGAAGACGTCTCGCTGTATGCCGAAGGCGGTTTCACGGACCTGTGCCGCGGCCCCCACGTGCCATCGACGGGCAAATTAAAAGTGTTCAAACTGATGAAGCTGGCCGGGGCCTACTGGCGCGGCGACTCGAAAAACGAGATGCTGCAGCGGGTCTACGGCACCGCCTGGGCCAAGAAGGAAGACCAGGAACTGTATCTGCACAACCTGGAAGAAGCGGAAAAGCGCGACCACCGCAAACTGGGCAAGCAGCTTGATCTGTTCCATTTCCAGGACGAAGCGCCTGGCCTGGTGTTCTGGCATCCGAAAGGCTGGACCATCTGGCAGCAGGTGGAGCAGTACATGCGCCACAAATACCAGGTCAATGGCTACCAGGAAGTCAAAGCCCCGCAGATTCTCGACCGTACCCTGTGGGAAAAAACCGGGCACTGGGAGAACTACCGCGAAAATATGTTTTCCACCGAATCGGAAAACCGCTCCTACGCCTTGAAACCAATGAACTGCCCGGGCCACGTGCAGATCTATAACGCCGGCATGAAGAGCTACCGCGATTTGCCGCTGCGCTTTGGCGAGTTCGGCCAGTGCCACCGCAACGAGCCCTCGGGCGCCTTGCACGGCATCATGCGGGTGCGCGGTTTTACCCAGGACGACGGCCACATCTTCTGCACGGAAGAGCAGATTGCGCCCGAAGTGGTCGCTTTCCACGCCCAGGCGATGGAGGTCTACAAGGATTTCGGCTTCACCAATATCGACGTCAAGATTGCTTTGCGTCCCGATAACCGGATCGGCTCGGACGAAGTCTGGGATGAGGCCGAGGAAGCCCTGCGCGCGGCGCTGCGCGACTGCGGCGTGCAGTGGACGGAATTGCCGGGCGAGGGCGCTTTCTATGGTCCGAAGATCGAGTACCACCTGAAGGACAGCATCGGCCGTCCATGGCAGGTCGGCACCATGCAGGTGGACTTTTCAATGCCTGGCCGCCTGGGCGCAGAATATGTCGCAGTTGACAACACGCGCAAGGTGCCGGTGATGCTGCACCGGGCCATCGTCGGCTCGATGGAGCGTTTTATCGGCATGCTGATCGAGCACCACGCGGGCGCCATGCCGCTCTGGCTGGCGCCGGTGCAAGTGGTGGTGCTCAATATCTCGGATGCCCAGGCGGAATTCGCCCAGCAGGTCACGGAAGCCTTGCGCCGCGCCGGGGTGCGCGTACAGGCCGATTTGCGGAACGAGAAAATAACCTATAAAATACGTGAACATTCCGTCCAAAAATTGCCGTATATCGTAGTTATTGGCGACAAGGAACGGGATGCCAACACTGTGGCCGTGCGAGCCCGGGGTAATGTCGATCTTGGCGTAATGCCGGTCGCGGCCCTGCTGGAGCGTATCACGCAAGAGATCGCTATCAAGGCGTAATCTGCACGGCCGAATTCTCAGACTTTAAAAGGAAACAACATAGCTACTGACAAGTCGCATCGCATCAATGGCGAAATCACTGCCCCCGAAATGCGCTTATCCGGGGTGGACAACGAGCCGCTTGGCATTGTGAGCCTGGCG
The DNA here is from genome assembly GCA_045810505.1 of Massilia sp. Lineage (GTDB taxonomy): Bacteria > Pseudomonadota > Gammaproteobacteria > Burkholderiales > Burkholderiaceae_D > JAFCUW01. The sequence continues at coordinate 4,070 of JBJMVV010000361.1, read as the reverse complement.
GAAGCGTTCCGTTTGGCTGAAGAAGCCAATGTGGACCTGGTGGAAATTGCGCCAACCGCGCAGCCTCCAGTTTGCCGCCTGATGGACTACGGCAAGTTCAAGTATTCGGAGCAGAAGAAGGCGCACGAGGCCAAGCTCAAGCAGAAGATCATCCAGGTCAAGGAAGTCAAATTCCGTCCAGGCACCGATGATGGCGACTACGGCATCAAGCTGCGTAATCTCATCAAGTTCCTCGACGAAGGCGACAAGACCAAGATCACCCTGCGTTTCCGCGGCCGCGAAATGGCGCACCAGGACATTGGTTTCCGCATGCTCGAGCGCCTGAAGGCCGATCTGGAGCCGTATGGCCAGGTCGAGCAGTTTCCGAAGATGGAGGGGCGTCAGATGATCATGATTCTGTCGCCGAAAAAGAAGAAGTAAGCAGCACCGGGGACTGGCCCTGCGTCCGAGTGCGGCCCAGCCTGTCCCCATTCAATCTTTAACTGCGCTCTCAGCGCGACTTCTGCAGTAAAAGCCGACAGAAATCTGGGGACAGGCCCGCAGGGCCAGTCCCCGGCTTCGTTTTAGGCCTTCCGCCGAGCGCTTCCGGGGCCAAAAATTTCGGCAAGTGCTTGATATTGTTGGCGAGTTTCATGCTACAATCGCCGGCTTCCCGGTTGCAAGATCGGGAAATACTGTGAAAGCAGGCATCTAAGCGCAGCGTCGTGCTGCCACCTGCAATCCTCTACTGGAGCTGTCCCCGGACAGAACTACAATGCCTAAAATGAAGACCAAAAGCTCTGCGAAAAAACGTTTTCGCGTGCGTCCAGGTGGAACCGTTAAATCGGGCCACGCTTTCAAGCGTCACATCCTGACCAAGAAAACGACCAAGAGCAAGCGCCAGTTGCGCGGAATCACGAACGTCGACGCATCGGATGTCAAGTCCGTCATGCGTATGATGCCAACCGCTTAATCTCACTCACAAACTAAGGAGTTACTATGCCTAGAGTAAAACGTGGGGTTACAGCTCGTGCCCGTCATAAAAAGATTCTTGTACAAGCTAAAGGCTACCGTGGTCGCCGCAGCAAGGTATACCGTGTTGCCAAGCAAGCAGTCATGCGCGCTGGTCAGTACGCATACCGTGACCGCCGTAACAAGAAGCGCGTCTTCCGCCGCCTGTGGATCGCCCGTATCAACGCCGCTTCCCGTGAGCATGGCGTGACGTACAGCGTGTTCATGAACGGTCTGAAGAAGGCCGCTATCGAACTGGACCGTAAAGTCCTGGCCGATATGGCAGTGATGGACAAGCCGGCGTTCGCCGCGATTGTCAACGCTGTCAAAGCAAAGATCGCTGCTTAATCAAGCCAGTCGATTGCAAGTCGCGCTGCTCGCAAGGCGGCGCGAGAAGAGCGGGGCAGAGGTTCAAACCTGTGCCCCGTTTTTGATTGTGGCGCGCCTGGAGCACAAGGCCCGGCGCTACGCCGTACAGGAAAACCCAAACAATGAACTCCCTGGAACAACTCGTCGTCACCGCGCAGGCTGATTTTATCGCCGCCGAAGACGCTGCCGCACTGGAAAACGCCAAGGCCAGATACCTGGGCAAGACGGGCCAGATCACCGAACAGATGAAGGGGCTGGGCCAGCTCGCCCCCGAAGAAAAGAAAGCCCAGGGCGCGTTGATCAACGCCGCCAAGGTGCAGATTGAAACGGCCTTGACCGCCCGCCGCGATGCGCTGGCGAACGCCCAGCTTGAAGCGCGCCTGAACGCCGAAGCCATCGACGTCACCTTGCCCGGCCGCGGCCGCGCCATCGGCGGCATCCACCCGGTGATGCGCACCTGGGAGCGGGTCGAGGAAATCTTCCGCTCGATTGGTTTCGACGTGGCTGACGGCCCCGAAATCGAGAACGACTGGACCAATTTCACAGCATTGAACAGCCCGGAAAACCATCCCGCCCGTTCGATGCAGGACACCTTCTACTTCGAAGGCAATGACAGCACCGGCAAACCCTTGCTGCTGCGCACTCACACCAGCCCGATGCAGGTGCGTTATGCGCGCACCCACACGCCGCCGATCAAGGTCATCGCGCCCGGCCGCACCTACCGCGTCGACAGCGATGCCACCCACTCGCCCATGTTCCACCAGGTTGAAGGCCTGTGGATCGGCGAAGACATTTCCTTTGCCGATCTGAAGGGCGTGTACCTCAATTTCGTCAAAGCGTTTTTCGAGACGGACGACCTGCAGGTGCGTTTCCGCCCGTCCTACTTTCCGTTCACGGAGCCGTCTGCCGAGATCGACATTGCCTTCGGTTCCGGTCCCTTGAAAGGGCGCTGGCTGGAAGTGTCGGGCGCCGGCCAGGTGCATCCGACAGTGGTCAGGAACTTCGGCCTGGATCCGGAAAAATTCATCGGCTTCGCGTTCGGCTCCGGCCTCGAGCGCCTGACGATGCTGCGTTATGGAATCAACGATCTGCGCCTGTTCTATGAAGGCGATCTGCGTTTCCTGAAACAGTTTAATTCCTGATCCGAACAATCTTTAGCAGCAAGGCACGCATATGCAATTTTCCGAACTCTGGCTTCGCACCATGGTCAACCCGGCGCTGTCGTCGGATGAACTGTCCCATCTGCTCACCATGTCCGGCCTCGAAGTGGAAGAGGTCGAGCCGGTCGCGCCCCCGTTCAACAAGGTGGTCGTGGCCCATGTGGTCGAGGTCGCCAAGCACCCCAACGCGGACCGCCTCAACGTCTGCCAGGTCGATGTCGGCACCGGCACCCTGTTGAACATCGTCTGCGGCGCGCCCAATGTGCGCGCCGGCATGAAGGCGATCTGCGCCATGGCCGGCGCCGTATTGCCGCCCGGCGCAGACGGCAAGCCGTTTGAAATCAAGGTGGGTCAACTGCGCGGCGTCGAGTCGCAGGGCATGATGTGCTCCGCCAAGGAACTGAAACTGTCGGACGATAGCGCGGGCCTGCTGGAACTGCCGGCCGATGCGCCGGTCGGGACCGACATCCGCGATTACCTGGCCCTGAACGATCTGAAATTCACCATCAAGCTGACCCCGAACAAGGCGGACTGCTTGTCGGTGCTGGGCGTGGCGCGCGAAGTGTCGGCCCTGACCGGTGCGCCCCTGTCGGTGCCGACCGCACGTCTGGTCCCGGTGACGAGCGATGAAATCCTGCCCGCCAGGATCAGTGCGCCTGACCTGTGCGGCCGTTTTACGGGCCGGGTCATCCGCGGCCTGAATGCGCGCGCCGCCACCCCGGCGTGGATGGTGCAGCGCCTCGAGCGCAGCGGCCAGCGTTCAGTCTCGGCCCTGGTCGACATTTCCAACTACGTCATGCTGGAACTGGGCCGTCCTTCGCACGTGTTCGATCTCGACAAGATTCACGGCAGCCTCGATGTACGCTGGGGCAAGGCCGGCGAGTCGCTCAAACTCTTGAATGGCAATACCGTCGCCGTCGACGACTGGGTCGGCGTGATTGCTGACGAAGCGCAGCTTGAGTCGCTGGCCGGCGTGATGGGCGGCGACGCCACCGCCGTCAGCCTCGACACGAGCAATATTTACCTGGAAGCGGCATTCTGGTGGCCCAACGCCATCCAGGGCCGCGCCCGCCGTTTCAATTTTTCCACCGATGCGGCGCACCGTTTTGAACGGGGCGTGGACTTTGCCACCAATGTCGAACACATCGAGCGCATCACCGCCCTGATCGTGGAAATCTGCGGCACCGACGCGACCAAAGTCGGCCCGGTCGACGACCAGATCGCCAGCCTGCCGCAGCGCCAGCCGGTGTTGCTGCGCACGGCGCGCGCGCAAAAAGTGATTGGCGTGCCCTTGACCGATGCCGTGATTGCCGACATCTTCAACCGCCTGCACCTGCCGTTCACCCAGACGGCAGCGGGGCAGTTCGCCGTGACCTCGCCGACCTACCGTTTCGACATCGAGATCGAGGAAGACCTGATCGAGGAAGTGGCGCGCGTCTACGGTTTTGAAAACATCCCCGCGCTGCCGCCGGTGGCGCCGTCCGCCATGCTGATCGCGCCGGAAAACCAGCGCTCCCTGTTTGCACTGCGTCACCGCATGGCCGATCTCGG
>JBJMVV010000360.1:0-17260 GCA_045810505.1 Massilia sp. | reverse complement strand
GGGCGCGGGGCATGGTGGTGCTCATTGCCGTGCTGGCCGGCTGGTCCATCGTCGGATTCACCTGGCTGACCGAGCGCGCGCTGGCGCTGTTTTTTTCCGGCCGCGCTGCGTACTGGTGGGCGCCGCTGCTGTGGACCCCCGCCTGCACCGCCGCCATCGTCTGGTGCACGCGCCGTTATGCGCCCGGGGCTGCTGGTTCCGGCATCCCGCAAATCATCGCGGCGCTCGAACCTTCGTTGCCGCCGCAGGACGTGGGCCGTTTCGCTTCGCTGCGCCTGTCAATTGCCAAGATCGTGCTGACGGCCTGGGGCCTGCTGGCGGGGCTGTCGCTGGGCCGCGAAGGCCCGTCCGTGCAGATCGCGGCGGGCCTGATGCTGCAGGCGCGGCGCCTGATGCCGCCGCGCTCAGCCATCAATCCCCACAGCCTGCTGGTGGCCGGCGGCGCGGCCGGCATCGCGGCGGCGTTCAACACGCCGCTGGCCGGTGTCATGTTCGCCATCGAGGAACTGGCGCGCGCACCGGAACAGCGCTCCAGCGGCCTGATCATCGCCGCCATCGTGCTGGCCGGCGTCGTTGCCGTCTCCGCTCACGGCAACAGCACGTATTTTGGCGTCATCCACGCCCCCGCCATCGACTGGTCCCTGCTGCTGCCCGGTCTCGCGGTGGCGCTGGCGGCGGGCGCCGCGGGTGGCCTGTTTGCGCGCCTGCTGCTGGCCTCCCTGGGCGGTGAAGGGCGCGATGTCATGAGCCGCCTGCGCCGCAGCCACCCGGTGCTGTTCGCGGGCGTGTGCGGTCTGCTGGTGGCCATTATCGGCACCGTCACCGGCGGCGCCGCCTTTGGCAGCGGCTACGCGCCCACCCAGGCCCTGGTGGAAGGGGGCGCCACCAGCGGTCCCCTGTATGGCCTGCTGAAATTCTGCGCCACCTGGCTCACCACCTGGTCGGGCGTGCCCGCTGGCGTGTTCGCCCCCTCGCTGGCCATCGGCGCGGCCATCGGCAATGACATCGCCACCCTGCTCCAGCATCCCCATACCCCGGCCCTGATCGCGCTCGGCATGGTGGCGTTCCTGGCGGCCGTGACGCAGGCGCCCCTGACCTCTTTCATCATCGTGATGGAAATGGTCGACGGCCATGCCATGGTCTTGAGCCTGATGGCCTGCGCGCTGGTGGCGACGGTGGTGTCGCGGGTGATCAGTCCACCGCTGTATCCAGGGCTGGCGAAGATGCAGCTGGCTGCCTTGAGCAAGCTAAGAGAGTGACATCAGCTTTCTGATCGCGGAATACAGGTGACGGTCCGCCACCGGCTTGTCCAGCAGTCCCCGCACGCCCGCAGCGCGCGCCCGCGGCGCATCGTAGGGATAGCCCCGCGAGACCAGGAAGACGACAGCGGTGCGGTGCGCGCTGGGCAGGCCCTTGACATCGGCGCAGAGCCGGTAGGGATCGACTTGCGGCGTGGCCGTGTTGATCATCAGGAGGGACACTGCCGTCTCGTCGCACAGGCGCACGGCGGCGCCGGCGCTGTCGGTCCATTCGACGGGCATGCGGCGCGCGCCGATCACCTTGGCGACGTGATCGCGAAACGCGCCGCCCTTGTCGACAATCAGGATGGCGCCGGAAGGCGGCGGCTGGCGGCGGTAGGCGTAGGGGTTGACCCGCACCTGGGTGTCGCCCATCGCCATGGCAGAGGCATGCGCATGGTCGGGATGCTGGTCCAGGTCCACGTCGAGGCGGGGATTGCGGCGCCGTTCGATCATGTGGGGGACGTGGCCATTGGCGGCCAAGCGGATCAGGGCCTGGGCGCGCCGTCCCATCAATTCACCGAGCAGGCGATGCAGGCGCACGGTGTCGGCTGGCCAATCGATGCGGGCAAACGGCAGCCCCGGCGCGGGCGGTCCGACCAGCACGGCGGGCGTCAATTCGCTCGCGCGCAGGCTGGCCAGCACCGTTAGCGCATGGGGGTCGTCCGACTTGACCAGGTAGAGGTCGGGCTCCTGCAGGCTGTCTTCGAGCAGGCTGTAGTAATGGGGACCGGTGGCGGGCGACTGGGCCAGCTGCGCGTCCAGCGCCGCGCACTCGGGCGGCGCGAAGCCGATCAGGCGAACGGCATGGGGGTGGCTGGGAGAGTGCATAGGCTTGCATTCCTGGCTGGGGGCTTCAGTGAATCTATCCACAAACCAGCAGCGAGGCAAGCAATTTATTGCCGTACAGCGCAATCAAACAGGGCAGCCGCAGGGGCATTTTGTGGCGGCCTCACAACCGGCGGCAATCAGTTGCCAGCCATTTATTGCTAACGGGCACGGCTTCCCCTGTGGGCGGGGCCAAATAATGGGTAAAATACAGCAGCAGTAAACACTGTGTTTATATCCAGTGTCTTTGCAATGCGCTAGAATGCGCGGGCATTGCTGCCCCGAACAATATGAATATGATCAGCCCGAACACGCACCGCAACAGCCATGGCCACTAAAAAACCTGCATCCGACTATAGCGAATCATCGATCCGCGTCCTCAAGGGACTCGAGCCCGTCAAACAACGGCCGGGCATGTACACGCGCACGGAAAATCCCCTGCACATCATCCAGGAGGTCATCGACAACGCTTCCGATGAAGCGCTGGGCGGCCACTGCTCGAACATCGCCGTCACCGTCAACGCCGACGGCTCGATCACGGTCGAAGACGACGGCCGCGGCATCCCGGTCGGCCTGCACCCGGAAGAACAGGTGCCGACGGTAGAAATCGTATTTACGCGCCTGCACGCGGGCGGCAAATTCGACAAGGGTTCGGGCGGCGCCTACGCGTTTTCTGGCGGCCTGCACGGCGTCGGCGTCTCCGTCACCAACGCCCTCTCGTCGCGCCTTGAAATCACGGTGTGGCGCAAGGAACCCGATGGCTCCGGCCTGCACCATCTTGTGTTCGCCGACGGCGACGTGATCGAACCATTGAATTCGCGCCCCGCGCCGCGCGACGGCAAGCGCTCCGGCACCCGCGTGACGGCCTGGCCGAATCCCAAGTACTTTGATTCGCCCGACATCTCGAAAGTGGAACTGCAGCGCCTCCTGCGCTCAAAAGCCGTGCTGCTGCCTGGCGTGAGCGTCAGCCTCACCGTCGCCAAGACGGGCGAAACCCAGACCTGGAAGTACGACGAAGGCCTGCGTGGCTACTTGAATGAAATGCTGGCGCAGACGTCCAATGGCGAGACCCTGATCCCCGTGTTCGAAGGCGCGCAGTTCGCCAATGGCGAGAGCGACGGCTTTGCCGAGGGCGAAGGTGCGGCCTGGGTGGTGGCGTGGACCGAAGAAGGCGCCGTCGTGCGCGAATCCTACGTCAACCTGATCCCCACGCCCAACGGCGGCACCCACGAATCGGGCCTGCGTGAAGGCCTGTTCGGCGCCGTGAAGAATTTTGTGGAGATGCACTCGCTGCTGCCCAAGGGCGTCAAACTGCTGCCGGAAGACGTGTTCGCGCGTGTGTCGTTCGTGCTGTCCGCGAAGGTGCTCGATCCCCAGTTCCAGGGTCAGATCAAGGAGCGCCTCAATTCGCGCGACGCCGTGCGCCTGGTCTCGACGTTTTCAAAACCGCCGCTGGAAGTCTGGCTCAATCACCACGTTGAATACGGCAAGAAGCTCGCTGAACTGGTGATCAAGCAGGCCCAGTCGCGCCTGCGTTCCCTGCAAAAAGTGGAGAAGAAAAAATCGTCCGGCGTGGCCGTTTTGCCGGGCAAGCTGACCGACTGCGAATCGTCCGACATCAGCCGCAACGAGATCTTCCTGGTCGAGGGCGACTCCGCCGGCGGCTCAGCGAAGATGGGCCGCGATAAAGAATTTCAAGCGATTTTGCCCTTGCGCGGCAAGGTCCTGAACTCCTGGGAGACGGACCGCGACCGCCTGTTCGCCAACAACGAGATCCACGATATCGCGGTCGCCATCGGGGTCGATCCGCACAGCCACGGCGATTCGCCGGATCTGTCCAATCTCCGCTACGGCAAAATCTGCATCCTGTCGGACGCCGACGTGGACGGCTCGCACATCCAGGTGCTGCTGCTGACGCTCTTTTTTAAACACTTCCCGGCGCTGTTCGACAAGGGCCACATCTGCATCGCCCGCCCGCCCCTGTTCCGCGTCGACGCGCCCGCGCGCGGCAAAAAACCGATCCAGAAGCTGTATGCGCTGGACGCCGGTGAACTGGTCGCCATCGAAGACAAACTGCGCAAAGACGGCGTCAAGGAAGGCGCCTGGGGCATCTCCCGCTTCAAGGGTCTGGGTGAGATGAATGCCGAGCAGTTGTGGGAAACCACCATGAACCCGGACACCCGGCGCCTCCTGCCCGTGTCGCTGGGCGACTTCAGCCAGGCCGATTCCTCGGCGCGTTTTAATATGTTGATGGGCAAAGGCGAAGCCGCCGCCCGCCGCGCCTGGATTGAAGAACACGGAAACGAAACGGAAGCGGACATCTGACATGATCATCGGGATCGACCTTGGCACGACCAACAGCCTTGTCGCCGTGTGGCGCGACGGCCGCTCCCAACTGGTCCCGAATGCACTGGGCCGCTTTTTGACGCCATCGTGCGTCGGCATGGACGACGACGGCTCCGTGCTGGTCGGCGAAGCGGCGCGCGCCCGGCTGCAGACCCATCCCGCCATGACCGCTGCGCTGTTCAAGCGGTATATGGGCAGCGAACGCATCACCCAGCTTGGCAAGCAGCGCCTGCGCCCCGAGGAACTCTCGTCGATGGTGCTGCGCTCGCTCAAGGCGGACGCCGAAGCCTTTCTGGGCGCACCTGTCACGGAAGCGATCATCACGGTGCCGGCTTATTTCAGCGATGCCCAGCGCAAGGCGACGCGCGCAGCCGGCCAGCTGGCCGGGCTGAAAGTGGAGCGTCTCCTTAACGAACCAACCGCCGCGGCGCTGGCCTACGGCATCCAGGACATGGGCCGCGACACCCGTTTTCTCGTCTTCGACCTGGGTGGCGGCACCTTCGACGTGTCGATCCTTGAATTGTTCGAAGGCGTGATGGAAGTGCGTGCCACCGCCGGCGACAATGCGCTGGGCGGCGAAGATTTTGTCAGCACCCTGGCCGATGCCTTCCGCAACCGCAGCGGCATGAACAAGGCCTTGCTGGGCAAAGAGCTCGACGCCAGGGATCTGCAGCGCCTGCGTGACGAGGCAGAGCGGGTCAAGCGGGCCCTGTCGGAAACGCCCACGGCGCGCATGGCGCTGCGCACCGGCGAGCAGGAGTTCGGCTGGGACCTTGATGAAGACGCCTTTGCCGCGCTGGCCGAGCCGCTGATGCAGCGCCTGCGCGCGCCGGTCGAACGGGCCCTGCGCGACGCCACCATCAAGGCGTCCGACCTTGACGCCGTGGTGCTCGCTGGCGGCGCCACCCGCATGCCGCTGGTGCGCCGCATGGTTTCGCGCATGTTCGGCCGCTTCCCCACCATCCACCTCGATCCCGATCACGCCATCGCGCTCGGCGCCGCTGTGCAGGCGGGCCTGAAGATGCGCGACGCCGCCCTCGATGAAGTCGTCATGACCGATGTGGCGCCGTACTCGCTGGGCATCGCCATTTCGCGCCAGGTCGGCTTGAATCAGCACACGGGCGGCCACTTCATGCCCATCATCGAGCGCAACACCACCGTGCCCGTATCGCGGGTGGAAAATGTCGCCACCATCAGCGACTTCCAGCGCGCGCTCGAGGTGAAGGTTTACCAAGGCGAGTCGCGCATGGTGAGCGACAATATTTACCTGGGATCGCTGAGCTTCCCCATTCCGCCTAAAAAGGCCGGCGAAGTCAACGCCGACGTGCGCTTCACCTACGACGTCAGCGGGGTGCTGGAAGCGGAGATCACCGTGTACCCGGGCGGCGAGACCCACAAGTTGGTGGTGACTGAAAACGCCGGCGTGATGACGCCGGCCGAAGTTGAAGCCCGGCTTACTGAACTGGCCGCGCTGAAAATTCACCCGCGCGACAAGATCGAGAACCGTACCGTGCTGGCGCGCGCCGATCGCCTCTACGAAGTGCTGCTGGGCGCGCCCCGCGAGTTTTTGGCGCAGCACATCGCCGCCTTCCAGGCCGTGCTGGCGCAGCAGGATGATGCCGCCGCGGTACGCGCGCGTGCCCTGCTGGAAGCGGCGATGGCCGAACTCGATGCAGGCGGCTGGCTATGAATGTCTGGACAGTCCTGCAAATCGACGCCACCGACGACGAGCGCGCCATCAAACGCGCCTACGCCAGGCTGCTCAAGACCACCCGCCCCGAGGATGACCCTGCTGCCTTTCAGCGGCTGCGCGAATCGTACGAATGGGCGCTGCGCCTGGCTGGACAGGCGCGCCTCGAACAGGTGGGCGAAGGCGCCGCCAGCATGGGTGACGCAGCGCCCGCATTCGAGGATGCGGTGGCGGCCATACCGCTTCCTGCCGCCATTGCCACAGCGACCGTGCAGGCTAGCGGCCCCTCCCCGGCGGCCCTGGCCCAGGCCGAATGGGACAAGATCGTCTTTGCCGGCAGCGTGCAGCCGCGCCAGCGTTTGAACAAGGTCCTGGCCAGCGAGGCCCTGCTCGACCTGCAGGTGCGCGAATGCTTTGAACTGTGCGCGGTGGCCTGGTGCGCCCGCGCTGATTGCGACGACGAGCTGCGCGCCGCTGCCGCTGCCGCCTTCGACTGGGAAAACCAGGCTGGCCTGATCGCGCGCGACAACCGCCCGGCCGCCGTCGAGATGTTCGCCCGCCTGCGCGCCTGGCGCTCCTACGGCCTGTTTCGCGACAACGCCAGCGCCGAACCGGTCATCGCCGCCCTGCTCGACCCGGCGCGCGCGCCGTCGGCGCTGCTGCTGTCGAACAGCAGCTTTGCCCGCAAGATGCGCGACCTGACCCGCACGATCCGCTGGCAGCACGAGGACATGCTGGCGCTGCGGCTTGACCGCCAGCGCTTCGAGCAATGGTCGGCGATGGCGGAAGCAAAACGCTATTTTGTCCAAACGGCGATCTTCTCGATGATCGGCGCTGCCGCGCTCTGGTATTTGCTGTATTGGTGGATGCTGATACGGGAAACCACACAATACGGCCTGATTTCCTTCGTCGCCATCGAGGCCGTCATCATCGCCGCCGTCGCCGCCTGGACACTGGCGCCGCGCAGCGCCAAAGCAGCGGCGCGCGCCCAGGCCGTGGGCAATCGCCGCGACCAGTTGCTGCACGTGGTGCGCCATCACCCCGCCGTCCAATTTGGCTGGATGCTGCTGTTCGCCGCCAGCTCGCTTGGCATGTTCGCGCTCGAGCCGGCACCCTGGTGGCGCCTGCTCATCGGCGTGGCGCTTGCGGTCGCGTTCGTGGCGGGCGCCTTTGCCTATTCGCTGGTGACGAGCACCTTCGGCATGCTGCTGAACCTGGCGGTTGGCCTCTTCATGGGCGTGCAGGTGACCCAGTCCCCGTTCGGCGTCTATGGCATCATCAGCAGCAACCTGGCCACCTTGTGCGCCGTGATGATGTACTACCGCGGCGGCGCCGACTTGTATGACTGGTCCGGTCTCACGCCGCGCGTGCTCGCAATGTTGCGCGCCGGCTGGCTAGTCGGGGCGGCCGCCTTCCTGCTGTGTGCCCACCTGGTGACCCCGCCAGCGCTGCCGTATGTGGCGGCAGCATGGCTGTGGGTGCTGATCGGCACCCAGATGGCGCGCGCGACCATCCACCAGGCGTTCATCATTTTCGGCGGCGCCATCCTGCACAGCTTTGTCCGTCATGCGCTGCCAACACCATCCTTGGTCGACACGGGGCCGATGGCTTTCCTGTCGGCTGCCCTGCTGGGACTGACCATCAGCATGAGCTTCAACCTGCTGCGCGCCCGTCAACATCAACACCCCTACGCTTAACTATTCATGTCTACACAAGCCACGTTATTCGATCCGTCCGAACCGGCCGCCGATTCCCTCGATGCGGAAGTTCCAGCCGTCGCTGCAGCCCAGCCGCCTGCGCCGCCTGCCCCGCCGCCTCCGTCCACACACCTGCCGCCAGCAGGCGGCGGCGGCGACGACGATTCGCTGACCCTCTCGACCTTTGCCGAGCGGGCCTATCTGGATTACGCCGTTTCTGTCGTCAAGGGCCGCGCCCTGCCCGACGTGACGGACGGCCAGAAGCCGGTCCAGCGCCGCATCCTGTTTGCGATGAACGAACTGGGTCTGGGCCCCACTGCCAAGCCGAGGAAGTCGGCGGCGGTGGTCGGCGACGTGCTCGGTAAATTGCACCCCCATGGCGACCAGTCGGTGTACGACGCGCTGGTGCGCATGGCGCAGGATTTCTCGCTGCGCTATCCCCTGATCGACGGCCAGGGTAATTTCGGCTCGCGCGACGGCGACGGCGCCGCGGCGATGCGCTACACGGAAGCGCGCCTGACGCCGATTGCCAAGCTGCTCATGGATGAAATCGACCAGGGCACGGTCGATTTCCAGCCGAACTACGACGGCTCGACCCAGGAACCGAAAACCCTGCCGGCCCGCCTGCCGATGGTGCTGTTGAATGGCGCCTCCGGCATCGCCGTGGGACTGGCCACCGAGATCCCTTCGCACAACCTGGGCGAGGTGGCGCAGGCCGCCGTCGCCATGATCAAGAATCCCAAGATCACCCACGCCGAACTGATGGCGATTATTCCGGGGCCGGATTTCCCCGGCGGCGGCCAGATCATCACGCCGGCGGCGACGATTGCCGACATGTACGCCGCGGGACGGGGCAGCATGAAGGTGCGGGCGCGCTGGAAAATCGAGGAACTGGCGCGCGGCCAGTGGCAGGCGGTGGTCACGGAACTGCCGCCGGGCGTGTCTTCGCAAAAGGTGCTGGAAGAGATCGAGGAGCTGACCAACCCCAAGGTCAAGCTGGGCAAGAAGGCCCTCTCGCCCGAGCAGACCACGCTCAAGCAGACCATCCTCGGTTCGCTCGACGCGATCCGCGACGAGTCGGGCCGCGAGGCCGCCGTGCGCCTGGTGTTCGAGCCGAAATCGAAGAACCAGGACCAAACCGAATTCATGCTGATGCTGCTGGCGCATACCTCGCTGGAGTCGTCCAATTCCATCAACCTGGTCATGATTGGCATTGACGGCCGCCCGCGCCAGAAGGGGCTGACGGACATCCTGCAGGAGTGGGTCGAGTACCGCTTCGCCACCGTGCGCCGCCGCACCACCTTCCGCCTCGCCAAGGTCGATGACCGCATCCATATCCTGGAAGGGCGCGAAGCGGTCCTGCTCAATATCGACAAGGTCATCGCCATCATCCGCAACGCGGACGAACCGAAGCAGGCCCTGATCGAGGAATTCCGGCTGTCGGACCGCCAGGCCGAAGACATCCTGGAAATCCGCCTGCGCCAGCTGGCCCGTCTTGAAACCATCAAGATCCAGCAGGAGCTGGCCGCACTGCGCAAGGAAAAGGCGAGCTTGCAAGACATCCTCGACAATCCGAACTCGATGAAGCGCCTGATCATCCGTGAAATCGAGGCGGATGCGAAGACCTTTGGCGATCCGCGCCGCACCCTGATCGAGGAAGCCCAGAAGGCCGTGGCAGAACAGAAGGTGGTCGATGAAGCGGTCACCGTGATCGTCTCCGAAAAAGGCTGGGTGCGTGCGCGCACCGGTGTCGGCCACGACGCGGCGCTGTTCACGTTCAAATCGGGCGACGCCATGTACGGCGCCTTTGAATGCCGCACGGTTGACACCCTGCTGGCCTTCGGCGACAACGGCAAAGTGTATTCGGTGCCCGTAGCCGCCCTGCCCGGCGCGCGCGGCGACGGCGTGCCAGTGACCACCCTGGTCGACCTGTCGGGCGGCGCGCGCATCCTGCACTACTTTGCAGGACCGGCCGCAACGCCACTGGTGCTGGCAACCTCGAACGGCTACGGTTTTATCGCCAAGGCCGGCGACATGGTCAGCCGCCTCAAAGGGGGCAAATCGTTCGTCACCCTCGACGAAGGCGCGACCCTGCTGGCGCCGCGCGTGGTGCAGGACAATGCGGGCGCGGTGGCCTGCCTGTCCGAGAAGGGCCGCGTGCTGGTGTTCGGCATGGACGAAATGAAGACCCTCACCAACGGCGGGCGCGGCGTGATTTTGATGGAACTGGAGCCGAAGGAAAAGCTGCTGGCCGTGCAGCCGATCAACCAGCGCGGCGTCAACGTCATCGGCACCTGGGCCGGCGCCAAGCCACGCACGGTGGAACTGTTTGCCAGCGGCCTGGAGCCGCACTTCGGCAAGCGGGCCCGCAAGGGCAAGGCGATGGTGCAGAAGGTGAAGGCGATGACTCTGGCGATGCGGACCACAGAATAGCCGCGATGGGGACTGGCGCTTGGCGCCTGTCCCCGCTTTTCATACGCGCTAAACCAACGGCGGGGACAGGCAGCAAGTGCCAGTCCCCAAAAAAAAGGACAGCCGAGGCTGTCCTTAATTTTTAGCTGACCAGAATTACTTGGCCATGTCTTTCTTGACGTCAGCAGCAGCTTCAGCTTTCTTTTCGGTAGCTTTAGCGTGAGCAACGGTCTTGTCTTTCTTGGCTTCGACAGCAGCTTTTTCTGCTTTGGCGTCGGCCTTGGCCATCGTCTTCTCGGCACCCATGTCAGCCTTGGCGACTTTTTCGTCGGCCTTGGCTTGGGCTTTCATTTTGTCTTCTGGATCGGCTTTGGCGACGTCAGCCATTGCGTCGGCTTTCTTGTTTGCAGCTTTAGCCGATGCTTTGGCTTTCTTCTGCGAGGCCTTGGTGGCGGCTTTCTCGGCCTTTTCGTCGGCTTTGGCGACGTCCTTGGCTTCGGTGGTTTCGGCTTTTACGATTTTCTTGTCGGCTTTGGCTTCGGCCTTGGTGGCAGGGGCTGCCATTGGGGCTGGAGCGGTTTGCGCGTAGACCGAAGTAGCAAACAGGCCGGCGATCAGGGTAGCGAGTACTTTATTCATGGCAATTCCTTTAATGATGAGTGGAGAGGACTATCAGCGGACGTTACGGGCCAGGCCTTCTCAGGCGTG
Organism: Massilia sp.; assembly: GCA_045810505.1. GTDB lineage: Bacteria > Pseudomonadota > Gammaproteobacteria > Burkholderiales > Burkholderiaceae_D > JAFCUW01. Next base: position 6,281 of record JBJMVV010000360.1, on the reverse strand, counting down.
AGTCCTTCGTCTTCTTTCATTTCTTGCTCGAAAACTTTCGTTTAGGAACAAATCCAGAATATGACGTCTTAACAACAGGGTCTGTACGCTATCGCACATTGACTCAGCTGCTGTGTACCCTATAAACGGTGCTCTCAAATCATTGGTTGACAGGAATTGTGAAAATATTGATGGGCGATTTTTTCGCTGCTTTCAACGGCCGGTGGCGTACAGGTCGATGATGGTCGTGATCGCGTCCTGGCACACGCTGCAGAAGTTCTCGCTGCGGTCGAACATGATGCACTGCATCTCCGGGCGGTAATAGCCGCTGGCCTGGTAGTTCGCCCCTTCGAAGGCGCCGACCACGTGACGCGTGGGCGCCTTGGAGAACAGCGCTTCCGAGCGCGCCAGGTCTTCGTGGAACAGCGCGCTCATCTCGGACTCGGGCCGGTTGGCGGCGCGCAGGGCGGCCCGGCGGGCCTGGTAAGCGCGCGACTCCTGCTCGTACTGCGCCTTGGGCCAGGGGGTCGGCAGGGGCGTGCCGGCTTTCACGAATCGCTTCCATTTGAGTTTGGCGGGGTCGCGCAAGGCGGTGGCGTTCGGCTCCCAGGGCTCGGGCCGCTCGGCGCCGGACTGGTAAGCGACCGGCGAGGTGTAGTACTCGTCAGCCAGACCGGCGAAATGGTGGCCGAACTCGTGCACGAAGAGGTAATTGGACCAATCGTTGCTGGCCGCCGCGGTGGAAAACTGGCCGAAGACGCCGCCGCCGCCATAGGTATCGTTGTTGACGAGGATCTCGATGAATTCGTAGGGCGCGTAGCTGGCGATGTCGCGCAGGGCGCGGTTGTCCAGGGTCAGCACGTAGCGCTCGCTGCCGAAGATATCGTAGCGGGCGCCCAGGCTCGAGGCGTGGTGCACGCCGGTAGAGGGGCGCGAGACGCCGGATTCCTGGGTCGGCACGGCCATCGCCCACACGTTGAAATCCTTGGCGCGTTCCTTGAAGGGCGAGACCTGGAACAGGTGGTCGGCCAGGCGGCGCGCGTCGGCCTCGAATTTTTTCATGTCGGCCTGGGTGTAGCCGTCGCCCAGCACCAGCAGGTCGACCTTGGCCGCAGACGGGCCGCTGACCCGGATCGGCAGCACGGGCGCAGGTGCGGGAGGGTGCTTGCGGATCACGTCGGGCGCGTCGGCATCGACGTCCACGCTCCAGACTACGGAAAACTGGTTGCGCTCATCGCGCTTCAGGATGCGCACCTTGACCGGCTTGCCCGGCGCGGGAAAGCGCACGGATTCCTCGAAGCCCCGGCTCATCTTGCCCGCTTCCTCGGTGCTGCGCCACTCGCCGAAGATGGTCGAGAAGCCCCGTGAATAAATCAGGTCACCCGTCTTGGCGTCGACCACTTCGACCCGGTTGTTGCCGCGGTCGGTGTCGTCGAAGTTTTTGGATAAATCTCCCGGCCAGGGCAACGGCTCGATCAACACCCGCTCGAGGGCGTAGCTGTCGGATAAGGCGTTGCCGCTGTGGAGGTAGTCGACGCGGACGGTGGCCGGTTGGGCGGCGTGCGTGAGCGATGCGGCGGCGGCGAGGATGCCGGCCGCCAGAATGCGGGCGAAATTATTCACTGCGTTGTCCCTGAATATACGGGGACTGACGCCGAAGGTGTCTGTCCCCTTTTTTTGATTTTGGTAAAAGGTGGAAGATCGGGCTTTAATCGCTGCCGCGCGCCTGCTGAGGCGCCCCCATCACCGGCATCTCGCTCTTGTACTGATACAGCGGCAAACGAATCTGGATCGGCCGGATATCCATCCGCACGTTGTAGATGGAATACGCCTCCGAGGCGGCCGACATGTAGCCGATGCTGTCGCTCACCCGGCTGAAGCGGAATTCAAAGCCCAGGTCGGGCTGGTTGCTGCGTGGGCTGCCCAGGGTGATGCCGATGGCGTCAGGCTGGTCGCTGTCGATCAGTTTGCCCAGCAGGTCGACCACGGTGGTGTTGCCGAGGATGTCGGCGGCGAACAGGGGTTCCTTGTAGTAGGGCTTGGCCGGGTCGAGGCGGCCGTCGACCTTTTCTTCGGCGGGGAAGAATTTGCCGCTGGTGATGTTGAACTTGTCGCCGTTGTCGAGGTAGCTGACCCTGGCGTTCGTCAGGTTGAAGGCGCCGGGGCTGGTGGTGGCCTCGTGCAGGTCGATCACCAGGGCGCCCTTGTAGCCGATCACTTCGACGTCGCGGTTGGGCGAAATCACCATGGCCGTGTTCTCGTCGATGCCCAGGCCCAGCTTGTAGCCCTTCTTGAGCATGGCCGGCAGCATGCGCGCAAAGCGGCCCCGCACCAGCAGGTGCTGGTCGACAAACACGTCGTCGCCAATAAAGCCGAGGCCGGCGGAAATTTCATGGCCCTCGGCCACGCCCCGCTTCAAGGTGCCCAGCACACTTCGCGGTTCGTCGAACATGGTGCTGCTCATGATGGCCGCGCCCGCGCTGGAGCCGGCAATGACGCCGCCCCGGCGGTACAGATCCCACAAGGCGTCGAGCACCAGCGAATTGCTGCCGTCGGGACGGCGCAGCGACTGGGTGATGCGCGACTGGTCGCCGCCGGCAAAATAGGCGCCGCCGGCCTTGCGCACGGCCGCAGCCAGTTCCGGGTCGTCCGCCGCGGCCAGGTAATCGCTGCCCGCCAGTTTGACGGCAACGGGAATGAAAAAGGCGTCGGCGCCGTACTGGTTGAGCAGTTCGATATTGAATTTGGCGGTCGCTTCCGGGCTGGCCGAGGCGGAGGCGAATACGGCGATGCGCGCACTTTCACCGCCGGCCAGGCGGACAATGCGTTCCCAGACGGCTGAGTTGTCAGAGCGCAACGCGCCGCCGATAATCACGAGCGATCCCTTCGGCCCTGCATTGGCGACCGTGCCGGCCGAAAAGGTGGCGGCCTCCTGCGCGCTGGGGGCGCCGATGGTGACGACGGCAGAGGTATCGATGGGGGTGGGAGCAGTGTGAACTCCTTTGCCCGGCGGTTTCGGCGCGAGCAGGGCCGGATCCGGCTTTTCGGCGGGAATCAGCGGGGGCGCCGCCATCGCAACGCCTGCCGCCAGCACGCCCAACAGCAGGGCGGCGCGGATCAACATCTTCAACATCAGGCTTCCTTCCAAATAAAACGGGTGAGCCTCCTGCTCACCTGGCGGCAGCCCTGCATTTCCCGCCGCGGCGAGGCGCGCCTGCGGTCGGTCTGGGGCGGCAAGTGTCTTGAAGCGAGGCGCTCACTGCCTGGCGCCTGCTCAGCTTCATTGGTCCTGGCCTATGCTGCCATCATACACATTGTCATATCAACACGTCGTGCACTGCACAAATACTTTAGCCCGCCATACGATAGCAGATTTGCCTTCGCGCAACTCGTCCGCTCGGCGCACAACTCATCGGTTGTCGTGTGAGTAACATATATGCCACACTGTCTGCTCCAAATCTGTTAACACGCACACCCAATGCATGCACATCGACATCAAATTTCCCGTCCCGAAAGCGGCGGCAATTACCAACTGAGCAGTTTTCACTACGGAAAACCCGGATCCGGCAAGAAAGTATACATCCAGGCCGCGCTGCACGCCGACGAGGTGCCGGGCATGCTGGTGGCCCAGTTCCTGCGCACTGCTCTGGCGGCCGCGGAAAGCGATGGCAGTCTGCAGGGCGAAGTGATCCTGGTACCGGCCGCCAATCCGCTCGGGCTCGCTCAGGCCATTCATGGTGCGCCCTTCGGCCGCTTCGATCTGTCGACCGGCACAAACTTCAACCGCGCCTACAAGCACGTGGCGGAAGATTTGAAAATTTCGCTGGCCGGCAAACTGGGCGCCGATCCGCAGGCGAATACGGCGCTGGTGCGCGAGCACGCGCGCGCCTCGATTGCCGACTGGGCCCCCGCCACCGACGCCGAAGCCCTGAAAAAAATTCTGCTCGGCATGGCAATCGACGCCGACATCGTGCTCGACCTGCATTGCGACAACGAAGCGGTGCTGCATATCTATACCGGCACCCCGCTGGCTGAAGCGATCTCTCCACTGGCGCGCCTGATGGGCGCCCACGCGGTGCTGCTGGCACTGGAAGCGGGCGAAGAGCCGTTTGATGAAGCCTGCAGCCGCCTGTGGTGGGATCTGGCGGCCCATTTCGGTGAAGCCACGCCGCTGCCGATGGCCTGCCTGTCGACCACGGTCGAACTGCGCGGCGAAATGGATGTCAATTATGATCTGGCGAAGCAGGATGCCGCCGCGCTGATGGGCTTTCTCGCCCACGCCGGTGTCATCACCGGTGCATTGCCGCCCCTGCCCGAACCGCTGGGCGAAGCGACCCCGCTGGAAGGGGTGGAGCCGCTGGTGGCGCCCCACCACGGCGTGCTGGTGTTCACCCAGCCGCTGGGCGCGCGCCTGGAAGCGGGCGCGACGGTGGCCGACCTGATCGACCCCGTCAGCGGCGCCGTCACTCCGATCCGCACCACGGTGCCGGGCGTGTTCTTTGCCCGCACTGCCCACCGCCACCTGCTGCGCGGCATGGCGGTGGGGAAAATCGCCGGCGCCAAGGCCTTCCGGGCCGGCAAGCTGCTCAGCCAATAACTCTTTCCACAAGGACGCCATGCGCCTGCGCCTGCCCAACACCTTTGTCTTGTTGTTTGCAATCCTCGCCGTCCTGGCCGCCGCGACCTGGCTGGTGCCCGGCGGGCAGTACGACACCCACCTGGTCAACGGGCGCCAGTTGATCGACCCGGCCACCTTCCACTACATCGACAGCAAGCCGCAGGGCCCGGTGGCGCTGATGATGGCGCCCATCAAGGGGTTCGTGGAGGCAGCGCTCATTATCGGTTTTGTCCTGATCGTGGGCGGCGCCTTCTCCGTGCTGCAAAAAACCGCCGCCATCGACGCCCTGATCGGCGCCGTGGTGCGCGCCCACAGCCGTTCAAGCGTGGTGCGCGCGCTCGTCATCCCCGTCTTCATCACCCTGTTTTCACTCGGTGGCGCGACCTTTGGCATGGCCGAAGAAGCCATACCGTTTATCCTGATTTTCGTGCCGATGGCGCTGGCGCTGGGCTACGACTCCGTGGTCGGCGTCTCGATTCCCTTCGTCGGATCGCAGGTCGGATTCGGCGCCGCCTTCCTGAACCCCTTCAATGTCGGCGTGGCCCAGGGCATCGCCGGCATTCCCTTGTTCTCGGGCATGGGCTACCGCGTGATCGTCTGGGCGGTGGCCACCACCGTCACGGTCCTCTTCATGATGTGGTACGCAGCGCGCATCAAGCGCCATCCGCAGGCGAGCCCCACCTGGGCGCTGGACCAGGAAAAGCGCAAGGAAGCAGCGGCGTCGAACGTCGAACTGGTCGCCATGACGGGCCGCCACGTCGCCGTGCTGTTCCTGTTCGTCGCGGCGCTGCTGGTGATGGTGTGCGGCGTGGTGCTCTATAAATGGGACATCGACCAGATCGCGGCCCTGTTTCTCACCATGGCGATCCTGATCGGCATCGTCGGCCGGCTTGACGCCGACAGCTTCGTCGCCGCTTTCCTGCAAGGCGCGCGCGACCTGGTGACCACGGGCCTGGTGATCGCCCTGGCGCGCGGCACCGTCATCCTGGCGCGCGACGCCCACATCATCGACACCATGCTGCATGCACTCACGCCGCTGGTGCAGTCAGCCTCGCCCATCATCGCGGCGCAGAAGATGTTTCTGATCCAGACGGTCATCAACTTTTTCATCCACTCCGGCACCGGCCAGGCCGCGCTGACCATGCCGATCATGGCGCCCCTGGCCGACCTGGTGGGCGTGAGCCGGCAGACCGCCGTGCTGGCGTTTCAGTTCGGCGAATTGACCACCCCGATGATCCCGACCTCGGGCATCACCGTGGGCGTGCTGGCGCTGGCGAGGATTCCCTGGCTGACCTGGGCGAAGTGGATGGTGCCGCTGCAGGTGATTTATCTGGTGATGGCGTTGGCTTTATTGGCCCCGCCGGTGATCATGGGTTGGCAGTAGCAGCATCGGGGACTGGCGCCGAAGGGCGTTCGCATGCGAACGCGTCCCCATTTTCAGAGCAGAGGCAAAGTCAAAATGGGGTCAGGCATCTGCGCTTCGCTTGTGCCAGACCCCTACGACAGATAGATATTCGGGAAATACCGCTCCATCAAGGTATCCGGCCTTTCAGGCGCCGAAAAACCGTATTTCTCGAAAAGACCAGGTGCGGTGCTGGTGGCCAGGGTAAACCGGCGCAGGCCTTTTAAACTGGGATGGGCGAGGATGGTGGCGATCAGTTCGCCCGCGTAGCCGCGGCCCCGG
>JBJMVV010000359.1:0-26220 GCA_045810505.1 Massilia sp. | reverse complement strand
TGCGACGCCGGCTGCCATCAGCCGCGCGCACATGCCCTCGCTGTTGGTGACCACGGCCGCCGCCCGCTGCGCCGCCCAGGCCTCGAGGGCGCGCATGCCGAAGCGGGCCAGGCAGGAAAGTTGCGGGGGTGATTGCAGCGTCAGGGAAGACGCCACGCCATGACTTGCCGCCCCCTGGCCGCCTGGTGGCGCCCGCCATGTTGAGCCTTCCACTGAAAATGGCGCCGGCGCATGGGCTTCGAACAATACCGGCAGGCCATGCTGGCGTCCCACCCGCAGTGCTGCCAGCGCCAATTCCACTGGAGAATGGGCGTGGAGCAATTGCGGCCGCGTCATCTGGACCACCTGTTGCAGCCGCTGTGCGATCAGGTGGACGGGGCCGAGCAGCGGCAGACGCACCGCCAGCGCGCCGGGAGGCGATGTTCGAAAGAAGTGCCAGCCAGCGCTGCCGGACGAGACGACACGCTCGGGGATGCCGTGCGCAGCGGCGCCAGTCGTCGTGTGGCCGGGTCCGGTCAGGTGCATGGTTTTCCAGCCCAGCGCACGCTGGTGGCGCAGGATTGCCATGACACGACGGCTATAGCTGCTGGCGCGCGGCGGCGAGTGGTCGAGGATGTGCAGGATGCGCATGTGCTTGGGCAGGGGACACCGTTAGTGGAATGATGCTGTCGGGTCATGGCTGCCGGCCGGTGGGCCAGCAGTGACGGCGTCCAGTATGCAAGCTGCATGGGCGCGCACGCCAGCCCGAACGCGGCGGTCTGCGCTGGATCAAATTGCCGGTTGACGTTGGGAAAACCGTTTGCGCGCCGCCAAACCCGGTAAAGCTTGCTGGAACTCGTCCATGGCGGGCCTGGTCTGAAGATAGCCAGTGTCCCCCCGGCGCAAATTCTTCGCGGAGATCCACCTTATGATGCAAGACGAAATACCCCTCGCCAGTTTTTCGATACCAAAACCAGTCAAGCCTTTGGAGGTTCGCGGGTCCATGTGCGGACATGCCGCTTCAAGCCACAGTCTCGCCATCAGCGACAGCCACCTCAGTCCGGGCGCACGCCGTCGTGGCGATCAGGCCCTGATCGATGTGGAGGAGCGGGACGAGAAGGAGGGGGTAGCCGCCGGGCACGCCGCGCTCGGCGACGAGGAAGTATTTCATATCCGGCTGGCCGACTCCGCCCGCCACCAGGAAGCGGCAAGCGTTCTGATCCGCAAAATGTACAGCTGGCGCGGTTACGCCGTCGAGACCGACAGCCCCGGCCCGGTCAGCCGGATCACCCTGTTTGCCGAGTGCCGCGGCACGGTGGTCGGGACCATGGGCCTCTGCCTCGACGGCGCGCTTGGTCTGCCAGCGGACGAAAACTTCCGCGAACGGATCGACCTGCTGCGCCAGCAAGGACGGCAACTGTGCGAACCATCCCGCCTGGCAATCGATGCGGGCATGACCAAGCGGGTGTTCGCCAGCATGATCCACGTGTCCTACCTGTACGCCCATGTGTTGAATGGCTATTCCGACTACATCATCGAGGTCAATCCCCGCCATGTCACCTTTTATCAGCGCATGCTCGGGTTTGAACGGGTGGGGCCGGTGCGGCCCTGCAGCCGGGTCGGCGCGCCGGCTGTGCTGCTGCGCTTGCCGCTCAGTCATATGGGAGAACAGATCCGCGCTTGTGGCGGGCGACCGGAGTTGCAGACCGACGAGCGTTCCTTCTACCCGTTTTTCTTCGCGCCGCACGAGGAAGCGGACATTGCCAGCCGGCTGCTGGCCAGCGCGCGCTAGGAGGCTACCATGGCTGAACAAGACCCAGGAAGCATCAAAATCGCCGCAATCATGGGGGCGCTGCGCGCCATCGTGGGCGTGGAGCACGCCGATTATGACGCGGTCACGCTCGACCGCTACGCCGCCAGCACGTCGGGCGCGGGCACCCGTCCGCTGGCGGTGGTGCGCCCGGCAGTGCGGCGTGAAGTCCAGGAAATCGTGGCGCTGGCTGGTCGACTTGGACTGGCAATCTATCCCCTTAGCACCGGCAAAAACTGGGGCTACGGTGATGCCTGTGCAGTCGGTGAGGGACAATTGATTGTCGATCTTTCGCGCATGAACCGCATCATCCGGGTCGATCCCGAACTTGCCTACGCCGTCATTGAACCGGGCGTCACCCAGGGACAGCTTGCCGACTTCCTGCGCGAGCAGCAGATCCCGCTGTGGTGCGACTGTACCGGCGCCGGTCCGGATACTAGCTTGATGGGCAATATTCTCGATCGGGGTTTCGGCCATTCGCCCTACGGCAACCGCTTTGCCCATATTGCCGGCTTGCAGATAGTACTGGCCAGTGGCGAGTTGCTCTGCACCGGTTTCGGCCACTATCCCCGGTCCCAGGTCACGCACCTGTTCGGCCCTGGCCTGGGACCGTGCCTGGACGGCCTGTTCACCCAGTCCAATCTGGGCGTGGTGGTCGAGCTGGGGATCTGGTTGATGCCGGCAGCCGCTTGCGTGACCCAGTTTGTGGCGACGGTACCGCGCCAACAGGATCTGGGCGCCCTGATCGAGGCTTTGCGGCCCCTGCGCCTGGACGGCACCTTGCGCAGCGTTGTCCACATCGGCAACGATTTGCGGGTACTCTCGGGCGGGGCGACATTCCCTTTCGAACAGGCGGGCGCCAGCAGCCAGTTGCCGCCTCCCATACGCGAGCAGATGCTGGAGCGGGCCGCCGCGCAGGCATGGACGGTGTCGGGCTGCCTGTACGGCAGTCCAGCCCAGGTGGCCGCCAGCCGCAAAGCGGTGCACGCCGCGCTCGCACGCACCCCGGCGAGGACCGCATTTTTCGACCAGCGCGAGTTGGCGGCCGGCAGCAGCGCTGCGCGCGTAATGGGCTGGCTGGGCCGCGGCGGCGCCATTGCAGCGAGGGTAGGGCTGGGGCGGGCGCTGCTGGGCCTGGCGCGGGGCGAGCCGGGCGGCCGTTTCCTGGCCGGGGCCTATTGGCGCAGGCGGGGCGGTCTGCCGGCCGGGTTTCCGCGGGCGGCCAATCCTGCCCTGGATGGCTGCGGCCTGTTGTGGGTCTCGCCGATCCTGCCCATGCGCGGCGCCGATGCGCTGGCCCTGCATGCCCTGGTTGCGCCGATCTTTTCACGGCACGGCTTTGACCTGTTCATGACGATCAGCCTCATCAACGAACGCGCCCTGTGCGCCGTGCTGACCGTGGCCTATGATCGCGACAATGCGGGCGAAACCGCGCGGGCGCGCGCCTGCCACCGCGAGCTGTTCGATGCAGTCATGCAGGCAGGCTATATTCCCTACCGGGTCGGCATTGAATCGATGGCGGCGCTCGATCCCAACGGCGACGTGTTCTGGAAGGTCGCTGCAAAAATAAAGGCAGCACTGGACCCGCAGGGCCTGATCGCGCCAGGGCGCTACGAACCGGCGACGGCCCGGAGAATGGAGGCGCAAAGATAGGCAGACCAGCCACGGCAAGCTGGCGCAAGCGCACGCTGCGCGTGCCTGGCTATTGCGGCGCCGGCGACGCCGCGGCCGCGATCCTTAGCCTGCCCGATGTTCCCTGATCAAGGCATCGGCCGCCGCCAGAAAATCGTCGTCGCCGATGTCGTTCAATTCCATCACGGCCGCCTGTCCGAACTGGGCGAAGTTGCGGTCGATCGAGCGCAGGTAGGCCGGATCGTAATGGTCGACCAGCAGTTCGTCGACCAGTTGCGGCATCTGGCCGCTGTTGGCCAGCGCGTGCCAGGCGTCGATCCTGGCGCGGCCGTGCAGTTGCACCAGGCAGTCAAGCTGGGCGTTAAGCAGGGCCGGGTCGGCCGTGAAATGTTCGTAGTCTTCCATCAGCAGGCGGACCCGGTTGGGACGCGACAGGGTGAGGGAAATACAGGGGGCGGCGCGCATCTGCGTCATCAAGGCGTCCGGCACGCGCAGGTTGCCGACTTTTTTGCTTTCCGATTCGACGAACACTGGGCGCGTCGGATCGAAATGGCGCAGCTTGTCCCAGATGCGCGTTTCGAACAGTTTTTGGCCCGGCTGTGGCTGGCTGGGCAGGTGGCCCAGCACGGAACCGCGGTGCGCGGCCAGTTGCTCCAGGTCCAGCACCTGCGCGCCGCGGCTGTCGAGCACTTCGAGCAGGCGGCTCTTGCCGCTGCCGGTGGTGCCGCAGATCACCCGGAAATCCAGCGCCGGCGGATTCGCCAGCGCCGCGCTCACCTCGGCCCGGTAGGCCTTGTAGCCGCCGTCGAGTTGCACCACGGGCCAGCCGATCTTGGCCAGCACCAGGGCCAGCGAGCCGCTGCGGTTGCCGCCGCGCCAGCAGTAGATCAGCGGCTTCCAGTCGCGCGGCTGGTCCAGCCACAGGGTCTCGATGTGGCGGGCGATATTGCGCGAGACCAGGGCTGCGCCGATTTTTTTCGCTTCAAAGGCATTGACCTGCTTGTAGATGGTGCCGACCCGGATGCGCTCCTCGTCGTCGAGCACGGGGCAGTTGATGGCTCCAGGAATATGGTCGAGGGCAAATTCGGACTCGCTGCGGGCATCGATGATGGCATCGAATTGGCCCAGGGTAGGGAGGATTTCAGCAAAGGGCAGGACGGCCGGGTATTTCATCGGGCAAGAATTTTCATGGTGCAGGAACTTTACAAGGAGAACAGGGCGGCCGGCGTGCGATCAACGCGCCTTCAACAGCGGCAGAACGGCCGGATAGATATTGGCCAGGATGGTTGGATGGGCCTGGGCGGCCGGGTGCAGGCGGTCAGCCTGGAACCATTCGGGCTTTTGCGCCACGCCTTCCAGCATGAACGGCACCAGCGGGGTTTTCAGATCTTTCGCCACGCGGCCGTACATGGCATAAAAATTTTCCGTGTAGCTGCGGCCATAGTTTGGCGGCATGCGCATGCCCACCAGCAGCACTCTGGCCTGGGCTTTTTGCGACATCTCGACCATGGCGCGCAGATTCGTTTCAGCGGCCGGCACGGCAAGTCCCCGCAGGCCGTCGTTGGCGCCCAGTTCGATCACCACCAGTGCGGGGTGATATTCGGTCAACAGCGCAGGCAGGCGGGTGCGGCCGCCGCTGGTCGTCTCGCCGCTGATGCTGGCGTTGACGATGCGGGCATCGACATGCGCATCCTTGAGCTTATTTTCCATCAGGGCAACCCAGCCGGCGCCACGCGCCAGGCCGTATTCGGCTGAAAGGCTGTCCCCTAGCACGAGCACTGTTTTTGGCGCAGAATGGGCCACCGCGGCGGCCAGCAGCAGTGTGAAGCCAAACATATATCGAGTGAGAACAGCAAACATGCGTGACATCCCGGAAGATTCCAAAACCAGTGTGAAGGGCCAGGCGCGGGGCGCGGCGGCCATCGAAGTACAGCAGTTGTCAAAGCGGGTGGCCGACGCCAGTGGCGAGCTCACCATTTTGCACAGGGTCGATTTTACCGTGCAACGGGCCGAAACGCTCGCGATCGTGGGCGCTTCCGGATCGGGCAAGTCGACCTTGCTGGGATTGTTGGCCGGTCTCGACAATCCATCGACCGGCACGGTGGTGCTGGACGGGGTCGATATTTTCGCGCTCGATGAGGATGGCCGCGCCCGCCTGCGTATGGACAAGCTGGGCTTCGTGTTCCAGTCGTTTCAGTTGCTCACCCACCTGTCCGCGCTGGAGAACGTCATGCTGCCGCTCGAATTGCGGGGCGACCCCGAAGCGCGCAGCAAAGCCACGGCGATGCTGGGCCGGGTCGGCCTTTCCTCGCGTCTGAAACATTATCCGAAGTTCATGTCCGGCGGCGAGCAGCAGCGGGTGGCGCTGGCGCGCGCCTTCGTCACCGAACCGCCTTTACTCTTTGCCGACGAGCCCACCGGCAGCCTTGATGCCGCCACCGGCGAAGCGGTGATCGCGCTGATGTTCGAACTCAATCGCGAACGGGGCTCGACCCTGGTGCTGGTCACCCACGACAGCCACATCGCGGCCCGCTGCGGGCGCACCATCACCATCGCCGCCGGCCGCATCGTGGAGCCAGCAGAGGTCGAGATCTAGCGCTTGTCGGCCCCGGCGCGGGCTTGCGCTTGGCCTGCCACCAGTTCGTTGAACACCGCCCGCACGGCCGCCGGCAGTTCGCCCGCTGTCATGCCGATCGGACCCGCGCCCTGGCTGGCCAGCCGGTCCGCCGCAGCGCCATGCAGCCAGACGGCGCCTGCCGCCGCCGCGTGCGCCGGCCAGCCCTGGGCCAGCAGCGCGCCGCACAGGCCCGCCAGCACGTCGCCGCTGCCGCCCGTGGCCAGGCCCGGATTGCCGTTGGCGTTGATGATGGCGCCTTCGCCCTCGGCCGCAATCACCGTGCCCGACCCCTTGAGCACCACCACCGCCTGAAAGCGCGCGGCCAGGGCGCGCGCGTGCCCCAGGCGGTCCTGCTGCACTTCCGGCGTGGTCAAAGCCAGCAGGCGCGCCGCTTCCAGCGGATGGGGCGTCATGATGGTGGCCAGGCCCCGCGCGGCCCGCTCGCGCAGGCGTTCGCCCAGGTCGACGCTGGCGGCCACCAGGTTGATGCCGTCGGCGTCAAGCACCAGCGCGCAGTCGGATGCGAGCGCCTCGGCCAGCACGGCCATCGCCTCGGCGGAGCCGCCCAGGCCGGGTCCGATCACCACCGTGCCCCCTTCGAAGCGCTGGCTTGCCGCGGCGCGGAACATGATCTCCGGGTGGATGCTGTCCACGCCCGGTCCGCCGTCCAGCAGCGCCGCGATGACCCGGCCGGCGCCCGCATACAGGGCGCAGCGCGCCGCCAGCATCGGAGCGCCCAGCATGCCGTGGGCGCCGCCGACGATGAACACGTCGCCGTAGCTGCCCTTGTGGCTGTCGTGGCGGCGCGCTTGCAGGTGCGCTTCAAACAGGGCAGGATCGTTCAGGCGCGCCGCGGCTTCCGCATACAGGTCGGCCGCCAGGCCCAGGCCGTCGACCTGCACTTCGCCGGCGTGATCGCGTCCGCCCAGCGTATGCAGGCCCGGCTTGTCAGCGATGAAGGTGAGGGTGCGCATGGCGTGGATGGCCGCGCCCTTCGGTCCGATCACGCTCCCCGTGTCGGCGTCCAGTCCACTCGGCACGTCCAGCGCCAGCACTGGCCAGCCGCGCTGGTTGATGCCATCGACCAGCGCGCGCGCCGTCACATCGAGGGGGCGCTTCAGGCCAATGCCGAACAGGCCGTCCACCACCAGGCCGGGTGCGCGCTCGGGCAGGGCGTCGATGAAGCGGGCCTGGCTCGCGCGTGCGCGGGCGAGCGCGTCGGCCGTCTCGGCGGAGACAGTTTGGCTGCCCGGCAGGTGCAGGATGCTCACCTCCACTCCCGCGTTGGTGTGCGCCAGGTTGGCCGCCGCTTCGAGGGCGTCGCCGCCATTGTTACCGGGACCGGCCAGCAGCAGCACGCTGCGCAGATTCTTCGGCAGGCCGGCGATGAGGGCCAGCGCCACATTGGCCGCCGCCTGGCCGGCGCGCTGCATCAGCGCGCCCGGTGGCAGGGTCGCGGCAGCGGCGGCCTCGATGGCGCGGATCTGGGCAACGGTGTAAAGATCGTTCATGGCGGTTCCGGTGGGTCGAACGTGGATAAAAGCGCGTAAGTATGCAGGCTGCGTGGTTCAACACCTTGTATTTTCGCTAAAATTGCGCCTCATGGCCAATACTGTTGGCATGCGCCGCCGGACCGGGCCGGCGCGAACTTTTTTGAAGGGGTGCGCAATGGACTGGCAGTTCTGGATCGACCGTGGCGGCACCTTCACCGACATCGTCGCGCGCCGTCCCGATGGCGTGCTGCTCACGCATAAACTGCTGTCCGAAAATCCGGGGCGCTACGAAGACGCCGCGGTGGCCGGCATCGCCCATCTGCTGGGCGTGTCGCATGGAGAGCCACTGCCGACGGCAATTATCGGCGCGGTCAAGATGGGCACCACGGTCGCCACCAACGCCTTGCTGGAGCGGCGCGGCGCACCGACGCTGCTGGCCATCACACGCGGCTTCGGCGACGCCCTGCGCATCGCCTACCAGAATCGTCCGCGCCTGTTCGAGCGCCACATCGTGATGCCGGCGCCCCTGTACGAGGAGGTGATCGAAGTCGATGAGCGGATCGGCTTTGACGGCGCGGTGGTGCGCCCGCTCGATGAAGCTGCCACCGAAGCGGCCCTGCGGGCAGCGTACGAGCGTGGTTTGCGCGCCATCGCCATCGTCTTCATGCACGGCTACCGCCACCGCGAGCACGAGGCCCGCGTGGCGCGCATCGCCGCCGCCGTGGGATTCACCCAGGTGGCCGTATCGCACCAGGTCAGCCCCCTGATGAAACTGGTGGCGCGGGGCGACACCACGGTGGCCGATGCCTACCTCTCGCCGATTTTGCGCGGCTACGTCGACCAGGTGGCGGCGCGCCTGCCCGGGGTGCCGCTGCAGTTCATGCAGTCCAATGGCGGCCTCGCCGCGGCGCAGGCCTTCCAGGGCAAGGACAGCATCCTGTCCGGGCCCGCTGGCGGCATTGTCGGCATGGCCCGCGCCAGCGCCGCCGCCGGTTTTCAAAGGGTGATCGGCTTCGACATGGGCGGCACCTCCACCGACGTGTCCCATTATGCGGGCGACTACGAGCGCCAGTTCGACACCGTCGTCGCCGGGGTGCGTATTCGGGCTCCGATGATGCGCATCCACACGGTGGCCGCGGGCGGCGGCTCGGTGCTGCATTTCGACGGCAGCCGTTACCGGGTGGGGCCCGACAGCGCAGGCGCCGTGCCGGGACCGGCCAGCTACCGCCGCGGCGGGCCGCTCACCGTCACCGACTGCAACGTCATGCTGGGCAAACTGGTGCCGCGCCATTTCCCCGCCGTGTTCGGGGACGATAGCCGCCAGGCGCTCGATGCGGACGCCGTTCGGGCGCAGTTCGCGCAACTGGCAGCGCACATCGGCGGCAGCACGGGCGCAACGGCTGCGCCGGCGCCGGAACAGGTGGCCGCTGGTTTCATCCGCATCGCTGTCGGCAATATGGCCAACGCCATCAAGCAGATTTCTGTCCAGCGGGGCCATGACGTCACCGGCTACACTCTTTGCAGTTTTGGCGGCGCCGGCGGCCAGCACGCCTGCCTGGTGGCCGATGCATTGGGCATGCGCAGCGTGTTCGTGCACGCCCTGGCCGGCGTGCTGTCGGCCTACGGCATGGGCCTGGCCGACCAGGCGGCCCTGCGCGAAGAAGCGGTCGAAGCGCCGCTGCTGCAGATGTCACCCGTAGAATTGGCAGCGCGCCTGGCGCGACTGGGCGAGGCGGCGCGCGATGATCTGCTGGCACAAGGCGTCGACCCGCAGCGGATCACCCTGATCGAGCGCCTGCACCTGCGTTATGAAGGCACCGACGCGGCACTGGTGGTGCCCTACGGCGAGGCGGCGGCCATGCAGGCAGTTTTCGAACTGGCTTACCGCAGGCGCTTCGCCTTCCTGATGCCGGGCCGCGCCCTGATCATTGATGCGATCGCGGTCGAGGCGGTGGGTGCGGCGGACCAGCAGCTTGACGTAACACCGACGGCGACGCCGCAGCGGCACACACCGGCAGCAAGCGAACGCTCGCCCATGTTCTGTGACGATGGCTGGCAGGAGGCGGGCCTGTTTGTGCGCGACGCGCTGGCCGCGGGCGCTCTGATCGACGGCCCCGCCATCATCACCGACGCCAATGCGACCACGGTGGTGGAGCCGGGCTGGCAGGCCCAGGTCACCGCCGCGCGCGACCTGGTCCTCACGCGCGTGCAGGCGCTCCAGCAGATGCATGCCATCGGTACGGCGGTCGATCCCGTCATGCTGGAGATCTTCAATAACCTCTTCATGTCGGTGGCCGAGCAAATGGGCTTGCGCCTGCAGAACACGGCGTCCTCCGTCAACATCAAGGAACGGCTCGATTTCAGCTGCGCAGTGTTCGATGGCGAGGGCAATCTGATCGCCAACGCACCGCACATGCCGGTGCATCTCGGTTCAATGGGCGAGAGCATCAAGACCGTCATGGCGCGCAACGCCGAGTGCATGCGCCCCGGTGACGTCTACATGCTCAATGATCCTTACCACGGCGGCACCCACCTGCCCGACGTCACCGTCATCACCCCCGTGTTTGACGCAGCAGGCGACACTATCCTGTTTTACGTCGGTTCGCGCGGTCACCACGCCGACATCGGCGGCAGCACGCCGGGTTCGATGCCGCCCGATTCGACCAGCATCGAGGAGGAGGGCGTCCTGCTGGATAACGTCAAGCTGGTCGATGGTTTTTCCGGGCGCATGCTGGAAGCCGAAGTGCGCGCCTTGCTGGCCGGGGCACGCTACCCGGCCCGCAACATCGAGCAGAACCTGGCCGACCTGCGCGCCCAGGTGGCCGCCAACCAGAAGGGCGTCGATGAACTGCGCCAGATGGTGGACCACTTTGGCCTGGCCGTGGTGCAGGCCTATATGGGCCACGTACAGGATAATGCCGAGGAATCGGTGCGGCGGGTGGTGGGACGGCTGCATGACGGCAGCTTCATGCTCGACCTGGACAACGGCGCACGGATTGCCGTGGCGGTGCGGGTCGACCGCGCGCGGCGCTGCGCCGAGATTGATTTTACGGGCACCTCGCCCCAGCTTCCCAACAACTTCAATGCGCCGTCCAGCGTCTGCATGGCGGCCGTGCTGTATGTGTTCCGCACCCTGGTCGACGATGCGATTCCCCTCAACGCCGGCTGCCTCAAACCTTTGAAGGTGATCATCCCGCCCGGCTCCATGCTGGCGCCGCGCTATCCGGCCGCCGTCGTCTCGGGCAACGTCGAGACGTCGACCTGCATTACCAACGCCCTGTACGGCGCGCTGGGCGTGATGGCGGCCAGCCAGGGCACCATGAACAATTTCACCTTTGGCGATGCGCGCTACCAGTACTACGAAACGGTGGCGGGCGGCTCGGGGGCAGGCGAGGGCTTCGATGGGGCGGACGTGGTGCAAACCAATATGACCAACTCGCGCCTGACCGATCCTGAAGTGCTGGAGGCGCGCTTTCCGGTGCGGCTGGAGAGCTACGCCATCGCCCATGGCACGGGCGGAGCAGGGCGCTGGCATGGCGGCAGCGGCGGGGTGCGGCGCCTGCGCTTCTTGACGCCGATGACGGCCGCCATCCTGGCCAACAACCGCATCCACCCGCCCTTCGGCATGGCCGGCGGCAGCCCCGGCGCCCTGGGCCGCTGCTACCTGGAGCGGCTTGACGGCGGCATCGTCCACCTGGGCCATATCGGCAAGGTCGAGGTGCAGGCCGGCGACGTATTCGTGATTGAGACGCCAGGAGGCGGTGGCTACGGCGCGCCAGCGTCGTAGCCACCGCCGACGGAGGGGACTGGCGCCCGCAGGGTGCCTGTCCCCATTTTCCCTGTAGTTATGGCGCGCAGCGCATTTTGAAAATCAAGCGCTACCCCGCAATCCCATACTTCCGCCTCACCTTAAAATACATCTCCTGCAAGCCCTTCAACTCCCCACCCCCCACATCAAGCCTGCGCGTCGCATCAATCAAGCCCGCCACCCGCTCGCCCAAATGATGATCCCACCCCAGTTCATCGATCTGGCGCAACACCGCGCTCGCTGCCGCCACCGTCACTGGCAGGCTGCCGGGCGATTTCAGGCGCGCTTCCAGCATGGTCTGGACGGCGCCTTTCCAGTCGCCGCCGCGGGTTTTTTCGGCGGCCACCTTGACCAGGTCCTCGGCCTGCTGGCCCAGCTGCCGGCCGATGCCGTCGGCCAGGTCGGCGCGGCCGGCCCTGGCAAACACGGCGACGGCTTCCTCGGCCGACATGGCGCCAGCCTCCTCGGTCATCATCGACAGCACCACCGCCGAGGCGCCGTCATCGTACTGGTGATGCAGGCAGCTGCGGGCCAGGCCAATCTTCAGCCGGCGCGACAGGGCGCTCGCTTCCACCGCGGCCTGGACGGCGGCCGCCAGCGCCGCCCCGGTGGCATCCTTGTCGCCCGCCGCTTCCAGCACCAGCGCGGTCGAATAAGCCTTGCAGGCGTGGACGCCGGGGCTTTCGCGCAGCGATTTTTCCAGGTCGCGGATCACACCGCCAGCCTGGATCGCTTCGCCTTTGCGCACCAGCGCGCGGACCAGGTTGACGTGGTCTTCCGGGTCGCGAAACTCGGAATAGCGGGCCTTTGCCACCACCTGGCGGAAGGATTTTTCGGCCACGGCCACGTCGCCCGCTTCAAGCGCCACTTCGCCCAGGCTGCGCAGGCGCCGCACCAGGTGGGGTGAAATCTTCAAGGCATCCTGCAGCACATGCTGGGCGCGCTGGGGCGAGCCGAGCGCGCCGTGGCACTGGGCCAGCAGATCGTAACCGGCCATCAGGCGGGGGTTGGGAGTGACCAGTTCGTCGAGCAGGCTGGCCGCTTCCGCGTAGCGCTGCTGCGCCACCAGGGTGCGGGCCAGGCCCAGCGAAGCCCAGTCGCGGGCGCGCTCGTCGATGATGGCCTGGTACTGGGCGGCGGCGCCTTCCAGGTCGCCCAGCGCCACTGACAGCTCCGCCGCCAGCCGCGCAAAGTCGCCCGCGTGGCGCGACTCTGAAGCCTCGGGCGAGCGGCACTGGCGCAGCGCTTCGCGCAGATTGCCGGCGGCGGCCAGGGTATGCACTGCCTGCAGGGCGGCGCGCCGGTCCAGCGCGCGCTCGATGCGCCGGCTCAGCACATCCACGGTAAAGGGTTTGAGGACGTAGTCCGTCGGCGCCAGTTCGGCCGCGCTGACCACCTTGCCGTGCACGGCTTCAGAGGTGAGGATGATAAAGATCGACTGGGGCGATAGCAGCTTGTGCTGGCGCAGGTCTTCCAGCAGGTGCTGGCCGTCCTGCCCCTCCTGGCCGGCACCAAGATCGTACTCGCACAGCACCACGTCATAGCTGCGGCGGCTGAGCTGACGGATGGCGGTGCTGGCGCTGGTGGCGAACTCGATCTTGCTGACGCCGGCCTGGGTCAGCATGCTTTGCAGGCTGCCCCGCATGCCGGGATTGGGATCGACGACGAGCACCGAGAGCTGGCTGCTGGCGGACGGCTTGGCGGGACTGGTCGATTGCATCGGCGGACGGCGCTTCTATCTGTGGTTGCGGGTATCAAGCTCTTATCGGCACAAAACCGCCGACCTTGAACCGCACGATACCCTAGTTCAGCAGGCGCTCCAAGGCGCATGCGCGACGGACCGGGGCAGCACGCCCGATGGTGCGACGCGGTATAATGTCGCCCCAGGGGAAAGCGCCGCAGCGCCATGGCGTGACCACGAGATTAACCAGCAGCGATCCTGCCAACCCACGACTCTCATTATGTTGATACTGCCGGGTTCCAACGCCCTGTCCGCCTTCCGTAGCCAACGCCTCCTCAGCCAGCTCCAGGGCGCCGCCCCCGCGGTGACGGGCGTGCAGGCCCGTTTCGTCCACTTCATCGACAGCAGCGCGCCCCTGAGCGAGAGCGACAACGCCCGCCTGGCGGCCATGCTGACCTACGGCGAACCCGCCGCGGCGCCCTTCAGCGAAGGTGCGCTGGAAGAATTCATCGTCATTCCCCGCTTCGGCACCATCTCCCCGTGGGCCTCGAAAGCGACCGACATCGCCCACAACTGCGGCATGGCCCAGATCCATCGCATCGAACGGGGCGTGGCCTACACCATCTCGCTCAAGGCGGGCCTCCTGGGCACGTCACTGGGCGCGACCAAGGCGTTGAGCGGCGACGAAATGGTGGCCGTGTCAGCCCTGCTGCACGACCGCATGACCGAATCGGTGCTGCGCGACGCCAGCCAGGCGGCGCTGCTGTTTCGCGAACTGGAAGCCAAGCCGCTCGCCTCGGTCGACCTGATCAAGCAAGGCAAGGGCGCGCTGGAAGACGCCAACACCGCGCTCGGCCTGGCCCTCTCGCCAGATGAAATCGACTACCTGTTCGACGCCTTTACGCGCGAACAGCGCAATCCCACCGACGTCGAACTGATGATGTTCGCCCAGGCGAACAGCGAGCATTGCCGCCACAAGATCTTCAACGCCGACTGGACCATCGACGGGAAAGCGCAGGCCAAGTCCCTGTTCCAGATGATCAAGAACACCCACCAACTGGCGCCGCGCGGCACCATCGTGGCCTACAGCGACAACTCGTCCATCATCGAAGGCGCGGCCGTGACGCGCTTCTATCCCCGCGGCGAAGGCCATGAATACGCGCCCGCCACGGAACTGACCCACACCCTGATGAAGGTGGAGACGCACAACCACCCGACCGCCATCTCGCCATTCCAGGGCGCCTCCACCGGCGCCGGCGGCGAGATCCGCGACGAGGGCGCCACCGGCCGGGGCGCCAAGCCCAAGGCGGGCCTGACCGGATTTACCGTGTCGAACCTGTACCTGCCGGGCGCCGTGCGGCCGTGGGAGAACGCTGCCGTCGTCACTGCCGCGGACAAAGCTGCGGCAGCAGCCTACGGCAAGCCCGAACGTATCGCCTCGCCCCTGCAGATCATGATCGACGGCCCGCTGGGCGGCGCTGCCTTCTCCAATGAATTCGGCCGCCCCGTGCTCGGCGGGTACTTCCGCAGTTATGAACAGAACGTGGGCCCGCTGGCCGCAGGCAGCGTCGACACGGTCTACGGCTATCACAAGCCGATCATGATCGCCGGCGGCATCGGCTCCATCGCCGGCCAGCACACCCACAAGAACGATATCCCGGTCGGTTCGCTGCTGATCCAGTTGGGCGGTCCCGGCATGCGCATCGGCATGGGCGGCAGCGCGGCGTCCTCGATGGCGACCGGCGCCAACACGGCCGACCTGGATTTCGACTCGGTCCAGCGGGGTAATCCCGAGATGGAGCGGCGCGCCCAGGAAGTGATCAACGCCTGCTGGCAGATGGGCGAACACAATCCCATCATCTCGATCCACGACGTCGGCGCGGGCGGGCTGTCGAACGCTTTCCCTGAAATCACCAACGACGCCAGGCGGGGCGCGATTTTCGACCTGCGCAAGGTGCCACTGGAAGAATCCGGCATGGCGCCGAAAGAAATCTGGTCGAACGAATCGCAGGAGCGCTACGTGCTGGCGATCGCGCCGGAGAACCTGGCCCTGTTTGCCTCCCTGTGCGAGCGCGAACGCTGCCTGTTCGCCGCCGTGGGCGTGGCCACCGAAGAGCGCCAGCTGAAAGTCATCGACGACTTGAATGGCAATTCTCCGGTCGACATGCCGATGGACGTCTTGCTGGGCAAGCCGCCCAAGATGCAGCGCGATGTGGCGCACCTTGCAACGGCGTTCGCCCCGATCGACCTGACCGGGCTTGACCTGGCCGACGTGGCCAGGAAAGTGCTGCTGCTGCCGGCGGTGGCAGACAAGTCCTTCCTGATCACGATCGGTGACCGCAGCGTCGGTGGCATGACTGCACGCGACCAGATGGTCGGACCATGGCAGGTGCCGGTGGCCGATTGCGCCGTCACCGCCATGAGTTTTGACGGCTACCTGGGCGAAGCGATGGCGATGGGCGAGCGCACCCCGCTGGCCGTGATCGACGCACCGGCGTCCGGGCGTATGGCTGTCGGTGAAGCCATCACCAATATCGCGGCCAGCCGCATCGCGGACATCGGTGACATCAAGCTGTCGGCCAACTGGATGGCCGCCTGCGGCCAGCCGGGCCAGGACGCGGCCCTGTTCGACACCGTCAAGGCAGTCGGCATGGAGTTGTGCCCGGCGCTGGGTATCAGTATCCCGGTCGGCAAGGATTCGCTGTCGATGCGCACCACCTGGAACGATGAAGGTGCGGCCAAGGCGGTCACTTCGCCCGTCTCGCTGATCGTCTCGGGCTTCGCGCCCGTGCTCGACATCCGCAAGACCCTCACGCCCCAGTTGCAGATGGATGCGGGACCAAGCGCGTTGATCCTGATCGACCTTGGCCGCGGCAAGAACCGCCTGGGTGCCTCCAGCCTGGCGCAAGTGACGCAGCAGCTGGGCGACACCGCGCCTGACGTCGACAGCGCAGAGGACTTGAAGGCCTTTTTCAATGCCATCCAGGCGCTCAACGCCGACGGCAAGCTGCTGGCCTACCACGACCGCTCGGACGGCGGCCTGTTTGCGACGCTCGCCGAGATGGCCTTTGCCGGCCGCGCCGGCGTCTCGGTCAACCTCGACATCATCGCCATGGGCGACGAAAACTCGGCCGACTGGGGCGACGCCAAGAACTGGACCGGGCAGGTGGCCGAGCGCCGCAATGCCCTGAGCCTGGCGGCCCTGTTCAGCGAAGAGCTGGGCGCGGTGCTGCAGGTGCGCGAGGACGACAAGACGGCCGTGATGAACGTGCTGCGCGCCCACCAGCTGGGCGCCTGCAGCCACATCATCGGCAAACCCAACCCGCGCGGCCTGATTGAATTTACCCGCGACGCGAAAATCATTTATACGCAATCGCGCAGCAGCCTGCACCGCCTGTGGAGTGAAACGAGCTGGCGCATCGCGCGCCTGCGCGACAATCCCGCCTGCGCCGACGCCGAATACGATCGTCTGCTGGACGAAACCGATCCCGGCATCTCGCCCGTGCTGACGTTCGATCCGAACGAGAACGTGGCTGCTGCCTTCATTGGCGGCGCCCGTCCGCGCGTGGCGATCCTGCGCGAGCAGGGCGTCAACTCGCACGTCGAAACGGCGTGGGTGATGCACCAGGCGGGTTTTGCGGCCATCGACGTGCACATGAGCGACCTGATTGCGGGCCGCGCCAAACTGGACGACTTCCATGGCGTGATCGCCGTGGGCGGCTTCTCGTATGGCGACGTGCTGGGCGCCGGCGAAGGCTGGGCCAAGACCATCCTGTTCAACGAACTGCTGGCCGAACAGTTTGCGCGCTTCTTCCAGCGCGCGGACACTTTTGGCCTGGGTATCTGCAACGGCTGCCAGATGATGAGCAACCTGAAGTCGATGATCCCCGGCGCGCACGCCTGGCCGAAATTCACGCGCAATAAATCCGAGCAGTTCGAGGCGCGCTTCGGAATGGTTGAAGTGCTCGATTCGCCGTCGATTTTCCTGAGCGGCATGGCCGGCACCAAGACGGCGATTGCCATCGCCCACGGCGAAGGCTATGCCGACTTTTCGCAGACGGGCGACATCGACGCGGCGATCAAGTCGCTGCGTTTTGTCGACAACCGGGGCGCGGCCACCGAGACCTATCCCTTCAACCCGAACGGCTCGCCCGGCGGGCTGACGGGGGTAACGACGCCCGATGGTCGCTTCTCCGTCTTCATGCCGCACGCCGAGCGCGTGTTCCGCTCGGTGCAGCAGTCCTGGCGTCCGGAGAGCTGGGGCGAGGATTCGCCGTGGATGCGGATGTTCCGGAATGCACGCAAGTTTGTTGGCTGATGATTACGTTGGGGACTGGCACCTTCGGCGCCAGTCCCCACCTTCGTGTTACGACTCGGCCTTGATCACATTGCGAATCACCCCCACCCCCGTAATCTCCGTCTCCATCACATCCCCCGCCTTTAAAAACTCCGGCGGCTTCCTGGCAAAGCCGACCCCTGACGGCGTGCCGGTGGCGATGATGTCGCCCGGCTCGAGGGTCAGGCCGCGCGAGAGTTCGGCGATGATGCGGGGGATCTTGAAGTACATCTGCTTGTAGCTGGCGTTCTGTTTCTCGTTGCCGTTAACCCGGCAGATGACGCGCACGTCGTCGAGCTTGACGCCGGCGGCGGTGACGATCCAGGGGCCCATGGGGCCGTGGCCGTCCAGGCTCTTGCCCTTGAACCACTGGCCGCCGTGGCGCTTTTGCTGGATTTCGCGCACGGTGGTGTCGTTGTAGGCGCTGTAGCCGAACACGTAGTCCATGGCGCGCTCTTCGCTGATGTTGCGGCCCTGCTGGCCGATAATGACGGCCAGTTCCGCTTCCCAGTCGGTGCTGTTGGCGTTCGACAGGTCCTGCGGGATGGTGTCGAAGGGGCCGTTCATGGTGTGGGTGGCCTTGGTGAAGAACACCGGGTGCTCGGGCAGCTTTTCCACGCCCTTGTCGGCCCGTGCGTCTTTGCCCTCCTCGAAGTGGTCGAGGTAATTCCAGCCCACGCAGTAGATATTCCGGTCGGGGCGGGGAATAGGGGACGTAAAGATGGCGTCCGTCATGGGCAGGAAATTGGCCTTGCCGGGTGCGGCGTGATCGATCAGGGTTTTCAGCTGGGCCATGCCGGCATTGCCTGCCTTGATCAGCGAGAGCATCGAGGCGGGGTCGAACCTGAGTTTCATTTTCTGCCGGCGCGCTTCGACGCCGACGTCGAGCATGGTGCCGTCATCGCGCACCAACACCAGCACGGGCGGGTTCATGGGCGTGAGCACGGCGCTGGCCAGGCGCATGCCGAGTTTGCCGGCCAGGGGCGTCACGACCACCTGTTTGCCATTGGCCTGGGCCTGCGCCGCAGCGCTGCCGCCCGCGAGCAGGCTGCCCACGGCGGCTGACGCGCCGGCCCTCAGTAAATTGCGACGGTTTGCATCCATGCTGTCTCCTTGTGCCTCGGGGGCTGTTTTTGAAAGACCATTGTAAGCGTGGATGGCAAAAAAAAAGCGCCCGCATGGGGCGCTTTCTGTTGGTGCAGCGATCCGTATTTACTGGATCTTGGCCTTCTTGGCCAGTTCGTCGCGGTAGGCGGCCAGGCGCTTTTGCTGGATCGACTCGGCGACCTGCTGTTTGACTTCGTCGAAGGAAGGCACTTTGGCAGGACGGGTGTCTTCCAGCTTGATGACGTGGTAGCCGAACTGGCTCTTGACCGGGGTCTCGGTGATCTGGCCCTTGTTCAGCTTGACCATGGCGTTGGAGAACTCGGGAACGTAGGACGCGGCGCTAGCCCAGTCCAGGTCGCCGCCATTTGCCGCGGAGCCGTCTTTCGACTGCTTGGCCAGTTCTTCGAACTTGCCGCCGGCTTTCAGCTTGGCGATGATGGCCTTGGCTTCTTCTTCGGTGCCCACCAGGATGTGGCGTGCATGGTATTCCTTGTCGCCCACCTGGCTCTTGTACTTGTCGTACTCGGCCTTGATGTCGGCGTCCTTGACCGGGTTCTTCTTGACGTAGTCCTGCAGCATCGCATTGATGATGATGCTCTGGCGGGCGTTGTCGAGGGCCAGCTTGACGTCAGGGCGGGTGGCCACGCCTTGCTTGTCTGCTTCCTGCAGCAGCACTTCGCGGTTGATCAGGTCCTTCTTGATGGCTTCGCGCAATTGCGGCGAGTCAGCCTGTTTGCCTTGGGCAACCACCTGCTTGACGATCTGGTCGACGCGCGCAGCGGGAATCGGCTTGCCATTGACGGTCGCGACGTTTTGCGCGAAGGCCGGGGCGGCCAGGAGGGCAGACATCACTAACAGGGTAGCTGGCTTCAAAATCATGTTCGATTCCTATCTAAACTATACTCAAAAAGTCGCGCCAAAATGGCAATATGGACGAGCACCGCAAGATGCCCGTCCATACCTTACATCATACGGCGATTATTGTACCTTAGCCTTGGCCAGGATTGCGTCCTGATAAGCTTGCAGTTTTTTCTGCTGGATGGCTTCTTCGATCTGGCCTTTGACTTCTTCCATTGGCGGGATCTTGGTTGGGCGGGTGTCGTCCACTTTCACCACGTGAAAGCCGTTCGGCGTCTGCACGGGTTTCTCGGCCACCTGGCCTTTTTGCAGGTTCACGAAGGCGTCGCTGAATACTTTCGGGAACGACGACGGGGTTGCCCAGTCGAGGTCGCCGCCAGTGTTTGCAGTGCCGGTGTCTTTCGACTGCTTGGCCAGGTCTTCAAACTTGGCGCCGCCCTTGAGCTTGGCGATGACGGCATTGGCTTCCGCTTCGGTGCCGAGCAGGATATGGCGGACATGGTATTCCTTGTCGCCGGCCTGGGCCTTGTAGCGGTCGTATTCAGCCTTGATCTCGGCATCCTTGACGGGGTTCTTGCTGACGTAATCACGCACCATGGCGTTGATGACGATGGTCTGTCGCGCCTGCTCCATCTGCGACTTGACCGTGTCGTTCTTCTCGTAACCTTGTTTGAGGGCTTCTTGCATCATGACTTCGCGCATGATCAAGTCTTTCTTGACGGCTTCGCGCAGCTGAGGCGAATCGGCCTGCTGGCCCTGGGCGACGACTTGCTTGACGACAGCGTCGGCACGCGAAGCAGGGATCGCCTTGCCGTTGACAACGGCGAGGTTTTGCGCGAAGGCAGGTGCGGCGGCGACTGCGACAAGTGCTAACAGCAAGCTGGCTGGCTTAAAAGTCATGTTTGAATCCTGAAAAGGGGGTTACTTGAACAAAGCACCGATTATTTTTATGGCGTCTCGATTGTCGAACAGATTTCTTAAGCGGCCCTGAAACAGCGGGGCTCACTTCACTTCGGATGGGGCCAGTGCCGTGATGGCAAGGGCGTGTATCTCAGTGTGCATCATATCGTGCACGGAATCATACACGAGTCGATGGCGCATGACGAGCCTCAGACCTTCGAAGCGGGGCGAGA
The DNA here is from genome assembly GCA_045810505.1 of Massilia sp. Classification (GTDB taxonomy): domain Bacteria; phylum Pseudomonadota; class Gammaproteobacteria; order Burkholderiales; family Burkholderiaceae_D; genus JAFCUW01. The sequence continues at coordinate 5,766 of JBJMVV010000359.1, read as the reverse complement.
CAACTTTGAGGCGGTAGTGCCCGCCGCCAGAGGCCGCGCCCGCATGGCCGGCGTGCAAATGGGACTCATCGATCAGCTCGACTTCAAGCGGATCGAGGGCGCTCAGCAGGCTGCGGATGCGCTCGGCGCGGTCCGCTGTATTGACAGTGTTCGTGTTCATGCTTCCTCCTGCATATGTTTGGAGAGCATCACGCCCATGCCGACCACGAACACGAAGAAAATCCCGGTCGCCCCAAACACCTTGAAATTGACCCAGGCGCTGGTGTCGCCCTTGAAGATGACGAAAGCAACCAGCAGGTTCAGCGCGCCCAGCGCCGCCAGAAAGCCCACCCAGGCCCACAGCACTTTTTGCCAGACGAATTCAGGCAGTTTCATGGCCTCGCCCATCACGCTTTTCATGAGGTTCTTGCCCATCACTGTCTGGTAAAACAGCAGGATGGCGGCGAACGCCCAGTAGAGGATGGTCGGTTTCCATTTGATGAAGGTGTCGTCGTGCAAGTAAATGGTGGCGCCGCCCATGACGATGATCACCGCCGCCGAGACCCACAGCATGCCGTCCACTTTTTTACGCGCGATCAGCAGGTAGCCGATTTGCAGCAGGGTGCCGAGAATGCCGATCACGGTCGCCAGGATGATGGGCGACTGGCTGGCCGTGGCGCCGCCGCCGGCGATCAGGCCGCCCAGGTATTGCTGCAACAGCGAATGGGCCGCTTCCTGGTGGTGTTCGCCCCAGCGGAACACCCCAAAAAACAAGGCGATCGGGAATAAATCGAATAGAAATTTCATAAGGGCTCAAACAAAAGTGAAAACCTACTTTTGTTTGGTTTAGTTAGTCAAATACCTGGCGGAGCCAGGCATTTGAATTAAAAATCCACGCAAAAGCAAAGATGGTCAGGTAAAAATCACTGGCAGAGCCAGATGATTTTTTAGGGAACTGCGACGCTTACAGGCGCGCCGGTGGTTTGCTTATTCTACCGGGTCGAATTTCAGGCTGGCCGAATTGATGCAATATCGCAGCCCGGTGGGTGGGGGGCCGTCGGGGAAGACGTGGCCGAGGTGGGCGTCGCAGACGGCGCAGATGATCTCGGTGCGTAACATACCATGGGTGCGGTCGGTTTTTTCAATCACGTTGGCGGGGTCGAGGGCCTTGAAGTAGCTGGGCCAGCCGCAGCCGGAGTCGAACTTGGCGTCGGACTCGAACAAGGGGGTGTCGCAGCAAACGCAGGTGTAGATGCCGTGCTCGTGGTGGTCCCAGAATTTACCCGTGAAGGCCCGTTCGGTGGCGGCGTGGCGAGTGACCTGGTATTCCATCGGGTCAAGCTGGTTGCGCCATTCGGCATCGGATTTCGTGAGTTTCTCGGTCATGGCAGGCCTCAAGGTAAATTAGGAAGAGCAACTGACTTCAAGATGGCTGGCCCAGTCGGGCGGCAGGGCGGCGTAGGCGGCATTGTCTGGCTGCTCGTCGAAGGGGCGTTCGAGCACGGCCAGCAGCCGGGCAATTTCTGAATAGTCTTTATTGGCAGCCTTGTCGATTGCCACCTGGGCCAGATAGTTGCGTAGCACGTATTTGGGGTTGACGGCGTCCATTGCAAGCTTGCGCTCGCTGTCAACGCTCTGCTCGCTTTGCAGGCGGGTGCGGTACTGCGCCGCCCAGGCATCAAAATCGGATCGGTCGATGAACATGTCGCGCAGCACCGTGTTGCCGGCTGAGACGTCCTGCTCCGCGGTGAAATTACCCAGCGCGCGGAAAAAGTTGGTGAAATCGACGTGACTGGCCGTCATGGCCTTGAACATGCCGTCAATCAGGGCGGCGTCGTCGTCAAGATGGGTGTTCAGGCCCAGCTTGGCGTGCAGCAGATAGTCGAGCGTCGCGCCAAACTCGCCCTGGTAAACGCCCAGCGCTTCCTGCGCCGCATCGACATCGCCGATCAGGGGCAGCAATGCCTGGCCGAGGGCGTAGCAGTTCCAGTGGCCCACCTGGGGCTGGTTGGCATAGGAGTAACGGCCACCCTGGTCGCTGTGATTGCAGATGAAACCCGGCTCGAAGGCTTCCATGAAGCCGAAGGGGCCGTAGTCGATGGTCAGGCCGAGAATGGACATATTGTCGGTATTCATCACGCCATGCATGAAGCCGACCGCCTGCCAGTGAGCGATCATGCGCGCGGTGCGGCGCGTCACCTCGGCAAGCAGGGCCGTGTAGGGATTGGCTTCCGCCGTCAGTTCCGGATAAAAGGTATGGATGACGTAGTCGGCTAGTTGCTTCAACTGCTCGGGCTTGTCGCGGTGATACCAGTGTTCAAACGAGCCGAAGCGCACGAAACTGGGCGCCATGCGGGTCACGACGGCCGCCGTCTCCACCGTTTCGCGGATGACGGGACGGTCGGCGCCCATGATGCACAGGGCGCGCGTGGTGGGGATGCCGAGCGCAGCCATTGCTTCCGAGCAGAGGAATTCGCGGATCGATGAGCGCAGCACGGCGCGCCCGTCGCCCATGCGCGAGTAGGGCGTGAGGCCAGCGCCCTTGAGCTGCAATTCCATCGGGCCGGCCGGGCCGTTCAGTTCGCCCAGCAGGATGGCGCGCCCGTCTCCGAGCTGGCCGGCCCATACGCCAAACTGGTGGCCCGAGTACACGGCCGACAGGGGCAGGGAACGGTCGGCGACAGCGTTGCCCGCAAACAGTTCGACGAAATCGGGCGCCTGCAGATCGTCGACCGTCAGGCCAACCAGCGCGGCCGCACGCCCGCTGGCCCCGACGAAATACGGCGCGGGCAGGGGCGTGGGCATCAGCCGCGTGAAGAATTCAGGCGGCAAGGCAGCAAATGAATTGCTCAGTGGAAGGTCTGCGGCGCGGATGGTGGAGCCCATGGGTGTCGTTGGCAAATACGTATTCTAGCGCGGCGCGCGGAAACGCGAGCGCGCCTCTCACGGCGTCTTGCGCTGCGCATTGTTACCCGAGGTGATTATTTGTGAGAATTCTTGGTCAACATCATAAAGTTTCCTAAAAAGTTGCCGTAAGGTACGAAAGCGCGCCTGCTTCTCGTCTTTCCAGGAATTGTCTTGAATTTTCTCACCGGTACGTATCACCCAGGCCTCGTCCTGTTGTCCATCCTGGTTGCCATGATGGCATCCTACACCGCACTCAACCTGACTGGCCGGGTCGCGGCCACACAGGGCAAGGTCAGCCTGTTGTGGCTGCTCGGCGGCGCGGTGGCCATGGGCAGCGGCATCTGGTCGATGCACTTCATCGGCATGCTGGCCTACAGCCTGCCGATGAAGATGAATTATGACCTGGGCATCACCATCATTTCCCTGCTGGCGGCGATCGGCGTGTCGGCTTTCGCGCTCGCCATCGTGGCGCGCGCCACCGTCAACTGGCTGCACCTGGTCGGCGGCGGCGTGCTGATGGGGATCGGCATCTGCGTGATGCACTATCTCGGCATGTACGCCATGCAGATGGCTCCCGCGATCGAGTACAACCCGCGCATCGTGGCGGCCTCGGTCGCGATTGCCATCGGGGCGGCGATTGCGGCCCTGTGGCTGGCATTTACTCTGCGCGGCGGCAATAGCCTGCTGGGCCATGCCAAAAAAGCTGGCGCCGCAGTCGTGATGGGGCTTGCCATCATTGCCATGCACTACACGGGGATGGAAGCGGCGCGCTTCGACCCGGGCGCCGTCTGCACCACCCTGGGCGGGGTCGACGGCAACTGGCTGGCCACCCTGGTGGGCGTGGCCTCGATGTCCTTGCTGACCATTGCGCTGCTGCTGTCGGTGGTCGATTCGCGCCTGGCCAGCCGCACGGCCAGCCTGGTGCGTTCGCTCAGCCAGGCCAATCGCAAGCTGCACCACCTGGCGCTGCATGACAGCCTGACCCGACTGCCCAACCGCATCCTGCTGGAAGACCGCCTGGGCCAGGCGATCCATGCGAGCGAGCGCAGCGGAAAGCGGTTTGCCGTGATGTTCCTCGACCTGGACCGTTTTAAGACCATCAACGATTCGCTGGGGCACCAGTATGGCGACAAGTTGCTGCAGGGCGTGGCCGAGCGCCTGCGCGGCTGCCTGCGCGCCGAGGACACGGTGGCCCGCCTGGGCGGTGACGAATTCGTCGTGCTGCTCGGTGAAGTGGCTTCCCCCAGCGTGGTCTCAAGCATTGCGCAGAAACTGCTGGACACCATGGCCGCGCCCATCATGATTGAAAACCAGCAGCAAAGCGTGTCGGTCAGCGTGGGCATCAGCGTCTACCCGGAAGACGGCAGGATCCTGCGTGAACTGATGAGTAACGCGGACAGCGCCATGTATTACGCCAAGAAAATGGGCCGCGCCAACTACCAGTTCTTTGCACCCGAAATGAACGCGGCGGCGGGTGAGCGGCTGAAACTGGAGCAGGCCCTGCGGCGCGCGCTGGTGCAGAACGAATTTGCCCTGCACTACCAGCCCAAGGTCGATGTGGCCAGCGGCAAACTGGTGGCGATGGAAGCGCTGGTGCGCTGGCATTGCCCGGAGCGGGGCCTGGTGCCGCCAAGCGAATTCATCGGCGTCAGCGAGGAAATCGGCCTCATCATTCCACTGGGCGCCTGGGTCTTGCGCGAAGCGTGCCGCCAGAACCGCGCCTGGCAGGTGGCCGGCTTGCCCCATCTGCGGGTGGCCGTGAACCTGTCGGCCTACCAGTTCCGCCAGAAGGACCTGCCGGAATTTATCGCCGGCATCCTGGCCGAAGAAGGCATGGACCCGAGCTGCCTGGAACTGGAAGTGACGGAAAGCGTGGTCATGCACAATCCGGTGGACGCGGCCTGCATCCTCGAACGCCTGCATGCCCAGGGCATCCACATTTCGGTGGACGATTTCGGCACCGGTTATTCCAGTCTCAGCTATTTAAAACAGTTCCGTCTCGATACCCTGAAGATCGACCGTTCGTTTGTGCGTGACATCAGTTCGGACGCGGACGACGCCGCCATTGTACGCTCCGTCATCGCGCTGGCGCACAGCCTGCGTTTGAAGGTGATTGCGGAAGGGGTGGAGACGGACGAGCAGCTGGCGTATTTACGCGAGCTGGGCTGTGATGAATACCAGGGCTACCTGCGCAGCAAGCCCCTGCCGGCGGCCGAGTTCGAGCAGCTGTTGTGGTTGGCGCAGGAGAGCGGTGTGCCGGCGCTGCGGATTATCCAGGCAGCGTAAAAAACCGCGCTCGGCATTCGCATGCGCATGCGCATGGGAATGCCGAGTTCTCTCCCCCTTTTATGGCAGTGTACGCACGCTAGGTTCACGCGCCCACTGCCGCGTTTTTGCCGCGCCAATAAACTTCGCCGCATCCTTGGCGTCGACCACGCCCGCATCCGGCGCCACGCCGGCCTTGTCCAGCAGCGCCTTGGCACCCGCATCGACAGCAATGGCCTTCAAATGACCGAAGGCGTCGCGCACGAAGTCGATGGCGGCCGCTTCCTTGCACAGCATGCCAGCCTGTTCCTGCGAGAGGATGACGGCGACGGCGTCGAACATCACCGAGGGCGTGCCGGCCAACTGGCCATCGACCTTCAGCGAAGACTGGTCCGACAGGGTCACGTCACCGACGTGGGGCGCAATGATCTTGAACGACGCGCCCGCCTGTTTGATTGCGGCCGTGATCGCATTGACCAGCGCGCCGTCCGAGCCGTCGGACACCAGCACGCCAACCGCGCGGCCTTCCAGGGTGTCCTTCATCTTGCCGATGATTTGCAGCGCAGGCGAAGCGGCCATGTCCTGGGCTGGCGTGCCTGTCGCCGCCGGGGCCGG
>JBJMVV010000358.1:0-5737 GCA_045810505.1 Massilia sp. | reverse complement strand
GCAGCCTGGGCCGCGGAGGGCGGCTTTTCGCTGGCCGATTGCGCCGCGGCGCCGTCCCTGTTCTATGCGGACTGGACCCATCCGATCAGCGCCGCCTACCCCGCGCTAAGGGCCTACCGCAGCCGTCTGCTGGCGCGGCCATCGGTGGCGCGGGCGGTCGATGGCGGGCGTCCGTTCCGGCATTATTTCCCGCTGGGTGCGCCGGAGCGGGACTGAAGCGGGCACCTGCCGTCCCGCAGGGCGCGGCCGTGGTGTAGTCATCCCGGCAAGGCTGTAAAATAGTCTCCTTTAGCCTCATTTCCTATCGCCATGACCGTCGTCCGCACCCGTTTCGCTCCCAGCCCCACCGGCTACCTCCACCTGGGCGGCGCCCGTACCGCTCTGTATTCCTGGGCTTACGCGCGCCATTTTGGCGGCACCTTCATCCTGCGCATCGAAGACACCGACCTCGAGCGCTCGACGCCCGAAGCGGTGCAGGCCATCATCGATGGCATGCAGTGGCTGGGCCTGGAGCACGACGAGGGCCCGTTCTACCAGATGCAGCGCATGGACCGTTACCGCGAGGTGATCGGCCAGATGCTCGAGGCCGGCACGGCTTACCATTGTTATTCCTCGCCGGAAGAAGTCGAGCAGATGCGCGAGCGCATGCGTGCGGCCGGCGAAAAGCCCCGCTACGACGGCACCTGGCGTCCCGACCCGGGCAAGACCTTGCCAAGCCAGCCTGAAGGCCGCGTGCCGGTGGTGCGTTTCAAGAATCCCCTCGACGGCGAAGTGAGCTGGGACGATGTGGTCAAGGGCACCATCACCATCGGCAACAAGGAAATGGACGATCTCGTCATTGCCCGTCCCGACGGCACGCCAACCTATAACTTCTGCGTGGCAGTGGACGACTGGGACATGCGCATCACCCACGTGCTGCGCGGCGACGATCACGTCAATAACACCCCACGCCAGATCAATATCCTGCGCGCCATCGGTGCGCCGCTGCCGAAGTACGGCCACCTGCCAATGATCCTCGGCGCCGATGGCGAGAAACTGTCGAAGCGCCACGGCGCCGTGAGCGTGATGGATTATCCGGCCCAGGGTTATCTGCCGGAAGCGATGCTGAACTACCTGGCGCGCCTGGGCTGGAGCCATGGCGATGACGAAATCTTTTCGATGGAGCAGTTCTGCAAATGGTTCGACCTGTCGAATCTGACCAAGTCGCCTGCGCAGTTCAATCCCGAAAAACTCAACTGGATCAACAACCAGTACATCAAGCAGGCCGACAATGAGCGCCTGGCTTCGCTGGCGCGGCCGCGCATGTTGTCGGAAGGCGCCGAGTTCAACCACAACCCGCCGCTGGCGCAGGTGCTGGGCCTGATGAAAGAGCGCGCCAACACGGTCAATGAACTGGCCGACGCGGCCATGCTGTTCTACCGCACGCCGCAACCGGAAGCGGCGCTGGTGGCCCAGCACGTCAACGATGCCATCAAGCCGGCGCTGGCGCAGTTTGCCGAGCGCATTGAAACAGTGGAGTGGCACAAGCCGGCGCTGGCCGCGATGATCAAGGAAGTGCTTGCTGCTCACAACATCAAGATGCCGCAACTGGCCATGCCTTTGCGCCTGATTCTTGTTGGCCAGTTGCAGACGCCGGCGATCGACGCCGTGCTCGAATTGTTCGAGCGCGACGCCGTTCTGGCTCGCCTGCGAAAATATCTGTGATTTATCGCTGATTAATCGATTTCGGCATTTGCGGAATGCAAGAGTTTAGTCTATAATTTTGCTTCTTCACCGGACGGGGGTATAGCTCAGCTGGGAGAGCGCTTGCATGGCATGCAAGAGGTCAGCGGTTCGATCCCGCTTACCTCCACCACGTTGAAGAAGCAGTTTGCAGTAGATTGAAGTTGTTGATGTGAGTAGTTGGAAGTTCCGGGTCCCCATCGTCTAGAGGCCTAGGACATCACCCTTTCACGGTGAGTACAGGGGTTCGAATCCCCTTGGGGACGCCAGAGTTGATCAATCAAAAGTGGAAACCTACTTTTGATTGGGTCGAGGTAAAAATCCCTGGCAAAGCCAGATGATTTTTACGGGAAAGAACTACGCTTCGAGGCGGGCGCTGATGGCCCCAGGAGCGGTAGTAGGGCAGTTTGTGCAAATTGCCAGGTCAGGGTGTAGTATGTGCCCAGGACAGTTTTCTGTCCCCATCGTCTAGAGGCCTAGGACATCACCCTTTCACGGTGAGTACAGGGGTTCGAATCCCCTTGGGGACGCCAGTTAAAAACCGGAGCAGACCAGCGCGCATGCGCATAGGTGCTCCGGTTTTTTTACATTTCACGAGCCTTTGTCCCATTATGCCAACGACCCTCGCCCTGTTCTGCAAAGTTGTCGATAACTTCGGCGACATCGGCATCTGCTGGCGCCTCGCGCGTCAATTGCAGTCGGAATACGGCATCGCCGTGACGCTCTGGGTCGACGATCTCGTCTCGTTCCGCCGCATCTGTCCCCAGATCGACGTGCATGCCGCAAGCCAGCAGGCAATGGGCGTAACGGTGCGCCACTGGGCCGATCAAAACGGCGAGTTCACCCCGTCTGACGTGGCGGACATCGTCATTGAATTTTTCGGCGTCGACATTCCGCCCAATTACATTCTGGCGATGGCGCAGCGCGAGCCGCGCGCAGTCTGGCTGAACCTGGAAGGCATGAGTGCCGAGGAGTGGGTCGAAGGTTGCCACACCTTGCCATCGACCCATCCGCGCCTGCCCCTCGTCAAACATTTTTTCTTCCCGGGTTTTACGGAACGCACCGGTGGCCTGCTGCGCGAAGCGGACCTCGACGCCGCGCGCCGCGCTTTTCAGGCGGACCCGCAGGCGAGGGCGGCTTTTCTTTCAGGCCTTGGAGTGAGCACGCAGGAAATGGCGGCCACCACCGTGTCGCTGTTCTGCTACCCGCATGCACCGGTGGCCGAATTGTTCGCGGCCTGGCGTGACGGCGACGCGCCTGTCCTGTGCCTCGTGCCGGAAGGCGTGGCCGGCGCCGCCGTGGCTGATTTCCTGCAAACGCCCGCCGTTGCTGGCGCCGTGCGCAGCAGCGGCGGGCTGACCGTGCGCGTGATTGCCTTCATGCCGCAGACCGATTACGACAAGCTGCTGTGGTCGTGTGACGTCAACCTGGTGCGCGGCGAAGACTCCATCGTGCGGGCCCAGTGGGCAGCGCGGCCTTTTGCCTGGCATATTTATCCGCAGGATGAAAACCTGCACCACGTCAAACTGCGCGCCTTCCTGCAGCGCTTTGCACCCGATATCGAAGCATTCAATGACTTCAACCTGCGCTGGAACGACGCCGTGCCGGCCACGGGCGACTGGGATGAAACATGGCGCGCCTTTTTCGGGGCCATGCCCCAGGTAGGCGAACGGGCAGAACAGTGGCAGCGCGAGATGGCCAGCCATGGCGACCTGGCCGGCAATTTATTGCGGTTTGCGGAAAGCTTGCAGGCAGCAAACCGGTCTTCTGCAGAGAAAGATGCGGTATAATGCGCGGTTGATTTTTAACGTGTCTCGATCAAAGGTGCGTGTGGTGCATCGACCCACTCGGCGACAGTTGATTTTTTAGGCAACCACTTTTTAGAATTATTTATTATGAAACCTGCAAAAGAAATTCGCGTCGGCAATATCATCATGGTCGACAGCAAGCCAATGATCGTGCTGCGCTCCGATGTCAACGGCTCGAGCCGTACCGGCTTTACCTACAAGTGGAAGATGAAAAATCTTCTGACCAACAGCCCGATGGAAAACGTTTTCCGCGGCGACGACAAGTTCGACGTCGTCGTGCTCGACAAGAAGCCAGTGACCTACTCCTACTTCGCTGATCCCCTGTTCGTCTTCATGGACGAAGAGTACAACCAGTACGAAATCGAAGAAGAGAACCTGGGCGACGCGCTGAACTACCTGAAGGACGGCATGGAATGCGAAGCCGTGTTCTACGACGGCAAGGCCATCTCGGTCGAACTGCCAACGACGATCCAGCGCGTGGTCGCCTACGCCGAGCCTGCAGTCAAGGGCAACACCTCGGGCAACGTGCTCAAGGAAGCCAAACTGGAAAACGCCATCGAAGCGAAGCGCCACACCATCCAGGTGCCGCTGTTCGTGAGCCAGGACGACACCATCGAAGTCGACACCCGCACCAACGAATACAAGCGCGTGATCCGTAACTAAGATCCGCCGCTTCATAAAAAACGCTGTCCACGGACAGCGTTTTTTTTTCGCCCATACAGGGCGCTCGCAGCATCGGGACTGGCACTCGCTGCCTGTCCCAGCTTTTTGCTCACAGCAACATACCCCCAGAATGTAATCTACGCTACCATGCTCCGTCACAATCACGAGGAGCACGCATGGACCGCAGGGATTTCGTTCGACTTGGTGTGGCCGCCACGGCCATCAGCAGCACCGGCGCTGGCGCCGCGACAAAACTGGCAAGCGCCAAAGACATCAGCCTGCTCGAAGCAGGCGCCAGCGAACAGCAAGCCGCCATGCAAGCGGGCCGCACCACCTCGGCCGCCCTGGTGCAGCAATACCTCGCGCGCATCGCAATCATCGATAAGCGCGGCCCGACCCTCAACGCCGTCATCGAACTCAATCCCGATGCCCTCGACATCGCCCGCGGCCTTGATCGGGAACGCGCCGCCGGCAAGCTGCGCGGCCCGCTGCACGGCATCCCCGTCCTCCTGAAGGACAATATCGCCACCGCCGACAAGATGAGCACCAGCGCCGGTTCGCTGGCGCTGGACGGCGTGCGCGCCAGCCGCGACGCCTTTCTGGCCGCCCGCCTGCGCGCGGCCGGCGCCGTCATCCTCGGCAAGACCAATCTGTCCGAATGGGCGAACATGCGCTCGACCCATTCCATCTCCGGCTGGAGCGGGCGGGGCGGGTTGACCCGCAATCCGTATGCGCTTGACCGCAACACCAGCGGTTCCAGCTCCGGTTCGGCCGCGGCGATTGCCGCCAGCCTCGCGACCTTGGCGGTGGGCACCGAGACGGACGGCTCGATCGTCTCGCCTGCCTCAACCTGCGGCCTGGTGGGCCTCAAACCCACCCTGGGCCTGGTCAGCCGCAGCGGCATCATCCCGATCGCCGCGTCCCAGGACACGGCCGGCCCGATGACGCGCAGCGTGCTTGACGCGGCCCTGCTGCTCACGGCCATGGCAGGGCCCGACGCGGCTGATGCCGGCGCGGGCGGGCTCGCTGGTGCGCCTAAACAGGCGGTCGATTACGCCGCCGCGGCGCAGCCGGGCGGCCTGGCTGGCAAGCGCCTGGGCGTGGCCCGCAACTTCTTCGGCAGCGCCGACGGCGTCGACGCGGTGATTGAAAAGGCCCTCGCTGTATTGAAGGCCCAGGGCGCCGTGCTGGTCGATGTGAAGGTGCCCAATATCGACAAGTACAACGACTCCGAAACGGAAGTGCTGCTCTACGAATTCAAGCCGGGCCTGGCCGACTGGCTGGCCGGCTACGCACCGCATGCACCGATCCGCGACATGGCCGGCGTGATCGCCTTTAACGAAAAAGCCGCCGCGCGCGAACTGCGCTTCTTCGGCCAGGAGCACCTGCTGCACGCCCAGGCCAAAGGCCCCCTGACCGACGCCGCCTACCGCGACGCGCTGGCCAACAACCGCCGCTACGCACGCGAAGAGGGCATCGACCAGGTACTCAAGGAGCACAAGCTCGACGCCCTGGTCGCCCCCACCGGCGGCGTCGCCTGGCTG
>JBJMVV010000357.1:0-15857 GCA_045810505.1 Massilia sp. | reverse complement strand
CTCTCCGCCAGTAGCAAGAAAAAAGGCCTCCCCTGCGGGAGGCCTTTTTTTTTTGCTACGGACGGCGAGGGTGGGATTCGAAGACTCGCGCGTACTCGCGCGAGGCTCTCCGAATCGCCCATCTTCTGGCGCTCCGCGCCAGGGCGCCTGAGGCGCCTCCTCTCCGCCGCTCCGCCACAGCACGTCGCGCTTCGCCCTTGGAAGCCGCGCTCCGCGCGCTTCCCCCCAAGAAGCCGCGCTCCGCGCGCTTCGCCCACCCCAAAGCGCGCCTCGCGCGCCTGACCCTCCGCCCCCAACGGCGCGAAGCGCCTCGCGCAGTAACCCAACCCCACCTTACACCCCTCCCAAAAACAATATCAGTTTTGCAAAAAATATCATTGGATTGTTATCCCCCTTTCTTCTAGCATCGCTTCACAACTACGGTCTGGCACAAGACCGAACGCACAAGAAGTGGACATCAAAAGGGCATCAAGGCGATCCCCGCCTCGCATGCAACACCACATGATGGAGACACGAATGACATTTACCCGCAGATCGATCCTGGCCGCCGCCATCGTCGCCGGCTTTGCCGCCACTCCCCTGACCGCTTTCGCCGCCAAGCCCATCGTCATGGGCTTTTCCCAGGTCGGTGCTGAAAGCGAATGGCGCACGGCCAACACCATCTCGGTGAAGGACGCGGCCAGGCAGGCCGGCGTCACCCTCAAATTTGCCGATGCCCAGCAAAAGCAGGAAAACCAGGTCAAGGCGATCCGCTCCTTCATCGCGCAAAAGGTCGACGTGATTGCCTTTTCGCCCGTGGTCGAATCGGGTTGGGACACTGTGCTGCGGGAAGCCAAGGCCGCCAAAATCCCCGTGATCCTGACCGACCGCGCCGTCACTGTGACCGACAATTCGCTGTTCGTCACCTTCATCGGTTCGGACTTCGTCGAGGAAGGCCGCCGCGCCGGCCGCTGGCTGCTGGAAAACGCCAGGAACACGGCGCCGGACGGCGTCGTCAACATCGTCGAGTTGCAGGGGACGGTCGGCTCGGCCCCCGCCATCGACCGCAAGAAGGGCTTCGAGCAAGTGATTGCGGCGAACCCGAAATTGAAAGTGATCCGCTCGCAGACGGGCGACTTCACGCGCGCCAAGGGCAAGGAAGTGATGGAAGCCTTCCTCAAAGCGGAGGGCAAGAAAATCAATGTGCTCTATGCGCACAACGACGACATGGCGATCGGTGCGATCCAGGCGATCGAGGAAGCGGGCCTCAAACCGGGCAAGGACATCACCATCATTTCCATCGATGGCGTCAAAGGCGCGTTCGAAGCCATGATGGCCGGTAAGCTCAACGTGACCGTGGAATGCAGCCCGCTGCTGGGGCCACAGTTGATGCAGATTGCTGCCGATGTCCTGGCCGGCAAACCTGTGCCGAAGCGGATCACCACGCAGGAAGGCGTGTTCCCGTCCGAGGTCGCGGCCAGGGAATTCCCGAACCGGAAATACTGACACCCAGGCGCTTGCCTTTCTTCCGCGCGTGGCCACACCACGCGCCTCTTTGAAGAGCCATCATGACTGCATCAGCGCACAGCGCTGGAGCCAGGCCGGCTGCGCGCGACAGCGCACCGGTGCTGGAACTGCGCGGCATCTGTAAATCGTTTCCGGGCGTGAGAGCCCTCAGCAATGTGGCGCTGCGCCTGTATCCCGGCGAAGTCCATACCCTGATGGGGCAGAACGGGGCCGGCAAGTCCACCCTCATCAAGGTGCTGACGGGGGTCTACCCGCCCGACGCGGGCGAGATCCTGCTCGATGGCCGCCGGATCGCGCCCGCATCCACGTTTGACGCTCAGGCGCTGGGCATCAGCACGGTGTACCAGGAAGTCAATCTCTGCCCGAATCTGTCGGTGGCCGAAAATATTTTTATCGGCCGCTATCCGCGCCGGCGCGGAGGGATCGACTGGCGCGCCATGCAGGGGCAGGCCAGCGTTTTGCTCAAGCGATTGCACATCGAGATCGACGTCACTGCGCCGCTGGAGCGCTACCCCCTGGCGATCCAGCAAATGGTGGCAATCGCGCGCGCCATCAGCGTTTCGGCGCGCGTCCTCATCCTTGACGAACCCACTTCCAGCCTGGACGAACACGAGGTCACGCTGCTGTTTGACGTGCTGCGCACCCTGCGCGAACAGGGCATGGCGATCCTGTTCGTCACCCATTTCCTGGAGCAGACCTACGCCATCTCGGACCGTATCACCGTCATGCGCAATGGCGAGCGGGAAGGGGAGTACGCCTGCGCGGACCTGTCGCGCCTCGCGCTGGTCAACAAGATGGTGGGCGCCCCGGCCGATGCGAATGCTCACGTCAGCGTCATCGGCGATCAACCAGCCTTCAAACCGGCCGGCGCCCCCTTCCTGCAGGCGCGCGGGATCGGCCGCAAGGGCGCACTGGCGCCGATGGATATCGCGCTGCACCAGGGCGAGCTGCTGGGACTCTGCGGCCTGCTCGGGTCCGGACGCACGGAAGCGGCGCGCCTGCTGTTTGGCGCCGACCAGGCCGACAGCGGCAGCATCGCCGTCCAGGGCCAGCCGCGGCAGTTCCGGTCGCCGCGCGACGCCATCGCCGCCGGCATCGGCTTCTGTTCGGAAGACCGCAAGCACGAAGGCGCCATCCTGGCGCTATCGGTACGCGAAAATATCATCCTGGCCCTGCAAGCCAGAACAGGCCTGCTGCGCGCGATTCCCCTCAAGCGCCAGCAGGCACTGGCCCGGCACTACATCAAGGCGCTGGGCGTCAAGACGGCCAGCATCGACACCCCCATCGGCACGCTCTCCGGCGGCAACCAGCAAAAGGCGCTGCTGGCGCGCTGGCTGGCCACCGAGCCGACCATGCTGATCCTCGATGAACCTACCCGGGGCATTGACGTGCGCGCCAAGCAGGAGATCATGGAGTACGTGACGGCCCTCTGCCGCAAGGGCATGGCGATCCTGTTCATCTCCTCGGAACTGCCCGAGGTGCTGCGTTGCAGTGACCGCATGGTGGTCATGCGGGACCGTAAGGCCTGCGGCGAGTACCCGCGCGGCGCCATCGATGAAACCTCGGTGCTGCACGTGATCGCAGCGGGAGAATGATATGAACAATCCCCTCGATGCGCAGGCGGGCGAGCGCCTGCTGCGCGCTGATTTCCCGCACGCGGCCATGCCAGCGTCATCGGCGCTGAAAAGGCTGCTGCAGCACGCGCTGTTTCGTCCCGCCGCGGCGCTGGCGCTGCTGCTGTTGCTGGACCTCTTGACGATCCCGGGCTTCTTCCAGCTCACCATCCGCGACGGCCACTTGTACGGCAGCGTGATCGACATCATCAACCGCGCCGCCCCCTTGATGCTGGCGGCGCTGGGCATGACCCTGGTGATCGCCACGCGCGGCATCGACATCTCCGTCGGCGCGGTGGTGGCCATGTCCGGCACCGTCGCCGCCATGCTGATCGGCGGCCACATGGGCGTCGTCGATGGCCTGCCTGCCTACGTCAGCAAGACGCCGATGGCCTGGGCCCTGTGCCTGGCCATGGGCGCCGCCTTGCTGTGCGGCTCGTGGAATGGCTTGCTGGTCGCCTGGCTGGGACTCCAGCCCATCGTCGCCACCCTGATCCTGATGGTGGCCGGACGCGGCCTGGCGCAGTTGTTCACGGACGGGCAAATCGTCACGGTCTACTACCAGCCTTATTTTTTCATCGGCAGCGGCTACCTGCTTGGCCTGCCGTTCTCGCTGTTCCTGGTCGGCGCCGTGTTCCTGGTGACGGGCCTGATGATGCGCAGGACGGCCCTGGGCCTGTTCATCCAGGCCGTCGGCATCAACCCGGTGGCGGCGCGCCTGGCCGGCGTGAAAACGGCCTCGCTGATCTTTTTCGTGTACGTGTTTTGCAGCGCCTGCGCGGGTCTGGCCGGCCTGATGATCAGCTCCAACATCAAGAGCGCCGACGCCAACAATGCCGGCATGCTGCTCGAACTCGATGCGATCCTGGCCGTCACCCTGGGCGGCACTTCGCTCGCCGGCGGCAAATTCACCCTGGTCGGCAGCGTGATCGGCGCGCTGATCATCCAGACCCTGACCTACACCATCTATTCGATCGGCCTGCCGCCGGAAGTCAATATGGTCGTCAAGTCGCTCGTCGTGTTCCTGGTCTGCCTGTCGCAGTCGGCGGCGTTGAAAACGCTGCGAGAGCGCCTGTTTGCGCGGCGCGCGAGCGGGAACGCAGCATGAGCGCCTTGATGACCCGTTCGCGCGGCCTGCTGGCCTCACCGTACTTCACTTCGCTGGTCACGGTCCTGCTGCTTTTGGTTTTGCTGGGCATGGGCGGGGCGGCCTATCCCGGCTTCCTGTCCTTGCAGGTGCTGTTCAATCTACTGATCGACAATGCCTTCCTGCTGGTCATCGCGGTCGGCATGAGTTTCGTGATCCTTTCCGGCGGCATCGACCTGTCGGTGGGCTCGGTGCTGGCCCTGAGCACCATGGTCGCGGCCACCTTGCTCCATCGCTGGCACCTGCATCCGCTGCTGGTGATCGCCATCGTGCTGGCGCTGGGCGCCGCGTTTGGTGCGGGCATGGGCGCGCTGATCCACTGTTTCAGGCTGCAGCCATTTATCGTCACCCTGGCCGGCATGTTTTTGGCGCGCGGCCTGTGCTACCTGATCAGCATTAACTCCATCACCATCGAAGACCCCTTGTTCGTGATGATGTCGCGCAGCCAGTTGCACTTCCTCGGCGGCTTCGTGTCGCCCGGCGTCGTGATCGCCATGCTCACCCTGGCGGCGGCGATCTACATCGCCCATTTCACGCCGTTTGGCCGGGCCGTGTACGCCATCGGCGGTAATGAAACCTCGGCGCAGATGATGGGCCTTCCGGTGGCGCGCGCCAAGGTGCTGATCTATGCTGGCAGCGGCTTTTGCGCGGCCCTGGCGGGCCTGCTGTTTTCCTTCTACATGTTGTCCGGCTATGGCCTGCATGCCCAGGGAACCGAGCTCGATGCCATCGCCGCCGTCGTCATCGGCGGGACCCTTTTGACGGGCGGCTACGGCTACCTGGCCGGCGCGCTGTCGGGCGTGCTGGTGCTGGGCACCATCCAGACCCTGATTGCCTTTGACGGCTCGCTCAGCTCCTGGTGGACCCGGATCGTCATCGGCGGCTTGTTGTTTGTGTTCTGCGTGGTGCAGCGGCTGATGAGCATTGGCGCGGGAAAGGGACGCAAGTGAAACTACGAGCTTCCTGATCAAAGTCGTAAAGGCGCCACTGCAGCAAACGATATTTTGTTGACCTAAAATCAATTCACCGTATAAAACCAGGAAATCACTTTTTATACGGTGAATTTCTTATGGACTATTTTTTCAGAATCGCGTCATCCGCCTCTTCCACCGTCGCGCGCTGGTGCTTGGCGGCTTCGATGGCCTCGGACTTCACGTCAGCGCGCGAGCGGCCGGTGGTACGCTGGTCCGCCTGGTCCTGGGCGCAGCCGGCGAGGTTGGCGAAGCTGGCGAGCAGGGCGGCCAGGCAGGCCACGGTGGTCAGTTTTCGGGAATGCATGTTGATTCTCCTGGATGGCACATCTTGGTCGCGCGCGCCGGTGGTGCGCGCGCGGTGACTGGCGCTGAAGAGATCATCTGCACTTTGATGGTGGCATCTGCTGCGCCAAAACTGGGTCGAAGCTTACAACTACACTGGTGCGCGTGGGGCGGCGCCAACTCCAAGAGCGGCGAACACTTAGCCGGAATCGCGCGGCACCACCTTCATTTTTGTCAGCGCATTCACACTGGGCACAAAATAAATCGCCGACGACAGCGCCGACGCGAAATCGAGCAGGCGGTCGGTCTTGCTGCTGCCATCCGGTCCCACGCCGTACATTTGTTTGAGCATGCCCATCGTGACGCTGATGTCATTGGAGAAGCCGACAAACATGATGCCCGCTTCCCTTGCGCTGCCAAAATTGGCGTTGCGGCGGACGATGTCGATCTCTTCGCCGTCGCGTATGAACTGGTTCCGGCCCACATGCGAATCTTCCGGCAGGGGCGCCAGTTCGTGACTGCCCGCCTTGGTGCGGCCCCAGACGTTTTCAGCCACGTGCACGGGCAGGGCGCGCAGCTTGTCCACCTCCATCCGCCACTTCTGCAGCAGCACCGTGGAGCCGCCGGCGCCGATGTCGCCATCGGCAATGATCGCCACATCGTGGGCGCGGAAAGGATTGGGGTTGGCGACGCCATCGGCAAAGCCATCGAAGGTGACGTTGCCGTGATAGGGAAAGCAGATCTGTTCGCTGGCGAGCTCGGCGTAGGGCGCCAGCAGGGCGATGGCCTTGCTCATGCTGTCGTACAGGGTTGCGGCCGACGACTGCGTGATCCATACCCACAGGTCGTGCTGGGTGGCAGGCGCCACCATGCCGTTGCTGCCGACCAGGTCCTGGTCGAAGGAACTCAGGTTGGCGGGCACGTCTTCGGGATAGATCATTTTCCACAATTCGGGTTTGAAACCCACCACCACGTTGGCGGTGCCGCCGGTCAGCTGGTGACGGGCATTGAGGGTGGGGTCGACGATGCCGGTGAGGTCGGCTTCCCACAGCCGGCCGAGGATGCGCAGAAGTTTCCTGGGGTCGGTGTCCGGTTTGAGCGAAAACTGCAGATGCACCTCGTCGCGCGCGACGACGGAAAGCATGGTTTGTGGTACGGCCATGGTGAAGACATCCCTTTTGTTTTTATTGGTGAAGATTACTTGGCCTAGTGTAAATGGAAGGCCAGAACCGTGCAGGGAACGGCACCGAAATGCTTGATTGGTCAAGTATTTTCAATGAACGCCTGTGGCAGCGGGATGGCTGCCACCGTCATCACATCCAGCCGGGCCTGTGCGGATCTTCGCACGGCGGCTTGTCGATGTTCCGGAAGTTCGCCCATTGTGCCGGGATGCGCGCCGCGGCTTTCCCATCAAATCAAGCACTTGGCATGCGCGCCCAGGCTGGCACAGAAGCTGCATTAGCTGTCCTTCGCAAGCAAACCATAACGGAGACCGCATGAAACCCATCCACCACATGATCCTGGCAGGCGTCGCCTTGTCCGCCGCCTTCGCCAGCAGCACCGCCAGCGCCGCCGACGACAACGTCGTCCGCCTCGGCAACCTGAAATTTGCCCATTACGGCGCCGTCTCGTACATCAAGGAGATCGCCCCCAAGTGCGGCATCCGCGTCGAAGAGCACATGTTCGCCAAGGGCCCGGACGTGATGCAGGCGATACTCGCCGGTGAACTCGACGTCGGCGCCACCGCGTCCGAAGCGGCCATTTCCGCGCGCGCCAACGGCGCCCCCATTTACGTCGTCGCCGGTTTCGCCAAAGGTGGCGCGCGCCTGGTCGCGCGCCCCGACAGCGGCATCAAGTCGGTGAAGGATTTGAAGGGCAAAAAAGTGGGCGTGACCCGCGGCGGCATCCACGAAGTGCTGCTCAACGCCGAACTGGCGCAGGCCGGCCTGACCGTGTCCGATTCGCCCGGCAAGGACGTGCAGCTGATTTACCTGGCCTTTGCCGACCTCAATCAGGCGCTGCTGGGGAAGAACCTCGATGCCATCATGCAAAGCGAGCCGCAGTCCTCGCAGGCCATCAACAAGGGCTTCGGCGTGGAAGTGATGAAGCCTTACGACACGCCGATCGGCGCGCCGGTGCGCACCATGGTGATGAGCGAAAAATTCTACAAGGAGAAGCACGCCGTCGCGGCCAAATTCATGAGCTGCTTCGTCCAGGCGACCAGGCTGTTCATCGATAACAAGGGCGCCGCCGAGAAGTATGTGCGCGAGTCGATGTTCAAAAATCAGATCAGCAAGGACGACTTCGACGACGCCATCGAGAACTCGCCCTACACCTACGACATCGACGCGGCCCACATCCAGGTCACCACCGACGTGATGGCCAGGACCGGCACGGGCAAGATGAAAAACCCGCCGGTGGCTGCCGCCTGGGTCAAGACCGACCTGCTCGAGCAGGCGAAGAAATCCCTCTTGATCAAATAAGGAGACCCCATGAACAAGGCATCGAAAATGGGGGAGGGCGCCATCGGGCTGGTGCTGCCCGTGGTGGTCCTGGCGCTGTGGCAGTTGATCGCCGTGCTGGGCTGGGTCAACCCGCAAGTGCTGCCGTCGCCGCTGGCGGTGGCGTCGAAACTGATCGAGTACGCGCTGCCGCTGGCGCCGTTCGACCCGGCCCAGGGCTCGCGCCTGGCCTGGCTGTTCTCGGGTGAACTGCTGATTGACACCCTGGGCAGCATGTACCGGGTGGTGGTCGGTTTCGCCATCGGCGCCGCGCTGGCGCTGCCACTGGGCCTGTGGATGGGATCAAGCCGCCACGCCTACGCCTGGTTGAATCCCCTGATGCAGGTGCTGCGCCCGATCCCGCCGATTGCCTACATCCCGCTGGCGATCCTGTGGTTTGGTCTGGGTAACGCGCCCGCGCTGTTCCTCATTTCGCTGGGCGCCTTCTTCCCGGTCCTGATGAACACCATCGCCGGCGTGCGCCAGGTCGACAGCATTTATATCCGCGCCGCGAAAAACCTGGGCGTATCGCAGCGGACCATGTTCCTGCGAGTGATGCTGCCCGCCGCCGTGCCCTACATCCTGTCGGGCGTGCGGATCGGCATCGGCACCGCCTTCATCGTCGTCATCGTCTCCGAGATGATCGCCGTGAATAACGGCCTGGGTTTTCGCATCCTCGAAGCGCGCGAGTATTTTTGGTCCGACAAGATCATCGCCGGCATGATCAGCATTGGCCTGCTTGGCCTGGCGATCGACATCGGCATGAACAAACTGAATAACCATTTGCTGCGGTGGCACCGTGGCCTGGAGAGCTGAGATGACGCAACTTCAACAAGCCCATATCGACGTGGCGGGCGTCAGCAAGGTGTTCAACGCGGGCGAACGGCAAGTGGTGGCACTACAAAACATCGACCTGCACATCCCCGACGGCCAGTTCGTCTGCCTGCTGGGCCCTTCCGGCTGCGGCAAGTCGACCCTGTTGAACGCCATCGCCGGCTTTGCCCTGCCATCGGCGGGCGCCATCACCGCCGGCGGCAAGCTGGTGACGGGGCCGGGCCCGGAGCGCGGCATGGTGTTCCAGGAATACGCCCTGTTCCCCTGGATGACAGTGGAAAAAAACATCGGCTTCGGCCTCGAAATCAAGGGCGTGCCAAAGGCGCAGATCGCGGCGCGGGTTGAATCTCTGCTGGCGATGCTGTCGCTGTCGGACTTCCGCCACCGTTATCCCAAGGACCTCTCGGGCGGCATGCGCCAGCGGGTGGCGATCGCCCGCGTGCTGGCGCTTGATTCGCCCATCATGCTGATGGATGAACCATTCGGCGCACTCGATGCGCTCACCCGCCGCAACCTGCAGGACGAATTGCTGCGCATCTGGGCGGAGCTGAAAAAGACCATCATCTTCGTCACCCACAGCATCGAGGAAGCGATCTACCTGGCCGACCGCATCGTCGTCATGACCTACCGCCCCGGCACGGTCAAGCGCGACATGATCGTCGACCTGCCGCGCCAGCGCGATCCGGCATCGACCGAGTTCAATGCCCTGAAACGCGAACTGGGACACCTGGTGATGGAAGAGCAGCAGCGCCACCACAACGCCGAATTGCGGGTGGCCGCGGTCGACTGAAGCCGCTCGGGTAAAATCGCCCCATGCGCGTACAAGGACAATTCGGATGGCGGCGAAGCCTGCCCCTGGCCGCCACTGCGGTCGTGCTGGTGGGCGCCGCCTACCTGGTCGCGCTGCGCCAGGGCGGCTCGGACGAACTGGCGCGCGGCCAGCGCCAGTTGCAGCTGATGGCGCCGGAGCTGGAATCGGCGCTGGTCAAATTCGAGACCCTGCCTTATGCGGTGGGCTTCCAGGACGAGGTGGCCCAGTTGCTGGCGCACCCGGACGACCAGGCCAGGCGCGATCGCCTGAACCGCATCTTCCAGGCGATCGCCCGGCAGGCGAAGATCGGCGCCATCTACCTGATGGACCGCCAGGGCGACACCCTGGCCGCCAGTAATTTCGACCTGCCCCTGACTTTCCTCGGCAAGAATTTTGGCTTCCGGCCCTATTTTCGGGAGGCGCTGGCCGGCCACGCGGGCCGCTTCTACGGCATCGGTTCCACCACCAGTGAGCCGGGTTATTTTATTTCGCAGCCGGTGCGCCACGACGGGCAGATTGTCGGCGTGATCGCCGTAAAAATCGTCCTCGACGAGTTCGAAAAAAACTGGGCCGGCAGCGAAGACACCATCGTGCTGGCCGACCGCGCCGGCGTGGTGTTCCTGTCGAATCGCGCCGACTGGAAGTACCGCAGTCTTGGCGCCATCAGCGCCGAAGCGGCGCGCGACATTGCCGGCACCCGTCAGTACGCCCATTTGCCCATCATGCCGCTGCCCGGCGCAACGACGGGGGCGCTGGCGCCGCACGCCAGCCGCCCGCTCGGCGCCCTGGGCTGGCAACTCAAGCTGTTCCCCTCGCGCCAGCGAGTGGCGCGAAACGCCACTCTGTGGGCATTTGCTGCGGCCCTGTTGTTGGCCAGTTTCGGCACCGCCGTCTGGGCCCTGCACCAGCGCCGCCGCCGCCTCGATGAACGGCGCATGGCGGCGCGCGAGCTTGAAGTCAAGCTGGCCGAACGCACCGCGCAACTGCGTTCGACGCAAAATGACCTGGTCCAGGCGGGCAAGCTGGCCATGCTGGGCCAGATGGCGGCCGGGGTCACGCACGAATTGAACCAGCCGCTGGCGGCGATCCGCGCTTTTGCCGACAATGCCCGCGCCTACCTGGAACGGGGCCAGGCCGACAAGGCGGCCGACAACCTGGCCCACATCGGCGACGCCAGCGCGCGCATGGGCGCCATCATCGGCCAACTGAAAGGCTTTGCGCGGCGCAGCGACGCGCTCGATGAGGTCGACCTGGTGCGCTCGATGCAGGCCTCGGCCTTCCTGCTGCAGGGCGAATTCAAGCGGCTGGGCATCACCCCGCACATCGAGACGGGCGCGCAGCCCTTGCTGGTGGCGGGCGACGCCGTGCGCATCGAACAGGTGTTCATCAATTTGCTGAGGAATGCCATCGACGCCGTCGAAGAGGCTGACCGCCGCGAGGTGGCGGTGACGATGGGCGTGGACGCGAACATGGCGGTGGTGCGCATCGCCGACAGCGGCGCAGGCCTGCTTGGCGAGACCGCCTCGCACCTGTTCGAGCCCTTTTATACCACCAAGCCGTCCGGCAAGGGCTTGGGGCTGGGACTGGCGATTTCGTCCTCCATCATCCAGGCCATGAACGGCCAACTGACCGGGCGCAACCGCGTCGAAGGGGGCGCCATGTTTGAAGTGCGCCTGCCGCTCCAACAGAACCAGGGATTTGAATGATGCAGGCACTCCTGATCGAAGACGAAGCGGCGCTGCGCCTGGCCACCACGCAGACGCTGGAACTGGGCGGCTTTGACGTCACCGCCTGTGACAGCGCGGAAAGCGCGCTGGCTGTTTTGCGGGCCGACTACCCCGGCATCATCGTCAGCGACGTGCGCCTGCCCGGCATGTCGGGCCTTGAATTGCTGGCGCAAGTGATGGCGCTCGATGCCGAGCTGCCGCTGATCGTGGTGACGGGCCATGGCGACGTCGCCATGGCGGTGGGCGCCATGCGCGCGGGCGCTTACGATTTCATCGAAAAGCCGTTTGGCGCCGAGCGCCTGCTCGATGCCGTGCGGCGCGCTCAGAACAAGCGCGATCTCGTGCTGGAAAACCGCCGCCTGAAAAGCGCCTGGGCGCTGCACCCCGACACGCCGCAGCTGATCGGCCGTTCAAGCGCCATCGAACAGCTGAAAGTCGTGGTGCGCAATATCGCGCCGACCGGCGTCGACATCCTCATCAACGGCGACACCGGCACCGGCAAGGAAGTGGTGGCGCGCCTGATCCACGCGGCCAGTGAACGCAAGGGCAATTTCGTCGCCATCAACTGCGGCGCGCTGCCCGAATCCGTGTTTGAAAGCGAGATGTTCGGCCACGAGGCCGGCGCCTTCACGGGCGCGCTCAAGCGCCGCATCGGCAAGCTCGAATACGCCAACGGCGGCACCGTCTTCCTCGACGAGATCGAGAGCATGCCGATGGCGCTGCAGGTCAAACTGCTGCGGGTGCTGCAGGAGCGGCGGCTGGAGCGCCTGGGCGGCAACGAGGCCATCGCCGTCAACTTCAGGATCATCGCCGCCACCAAGACCGACTTGCTGGCGCTGGCGGGGCAGGGCGGCTTCAGGGAAGACCTGTTCTACCGCATCGGCGTGGTGACGCTCGACCTGCCCCGCCTGGCCGAGCGGCGCGACGACATCCCCCTGCTGCTGGCCCACTTCGTGCAGGACGCCGCCCAGCGCTACGGCCGCCCGGCGCCGGCGTGGACGGCTGCGCAGATGGACCACTGGCAAAGCGCACCCTGGCCGGGCAATGTGCGCGAACTGCGCAATTTCGCCGAGCGGCTGGTGCTGGGCGTTGTGCCCATGCAGGCGCCGGCGGACGAGGAGGTGGCCGAGGCGGCAGCAAGCCTGCCGCAACAGATCGACGCCTTTGAAAAAGCCCGCATCGCCGCCGCCCTCGAGCAAGCCGCCGGCAATGTCGCCACCGCCGCGGACCAATTGGGGATTCCCCGCAAGACCATGTATGACAAGCTGAAAAAATACGCGCTCACACCGGCGCGCAAGCAGCCCGACCAGGAGTAGGGCCTGGGGCGGACCGCCCGCAATACTGCATCTCGCGGCGTATCTTCGTCGATCGTGCCACAATAAACGCCCGTCGCCGCGCAGTCCGCGCACAGTACCATCATGCCGCCGCCTCCCGTCTTCACCATCGGCCATTCCACCCGGCCGATCGCCGACTTCATCGCCCTGCTGCAGCAGAACGGCGTCACCTGCCTGCTCGACATCCGCACCGTCCCCAAGTCGCGCCACAACCCCCAGTTCTGCAAGGACGAGTTGTCCGCCTCGCTGAGCGCGGCCGGCATCGAATACCGCTACCTGCCCGGCCTTGGGGGCCTGCGCAAGACGCGCAAGGATTCCTCCAACACCGGCTGGCGCAACCTGTCCTTCCGCGGCTACGCCGACTACATGCAAACGGAAGAATTCGCCACCAACGTGCAAGACCTCATCACCCTCGGCGCCGCCCAACCCTGCGCCCTGATGTGCGCCGAAGCCGTCCCCTGGCGCTGCCACCGCTCACTGGTCGCCGACGCCTTGCTGGTGCGCGGCGTCCCGGTCGAAGAAATCATCGACGCCAAGCCGCCGCGGCTGCACAAGATGACGCCGTTCGCGCATGTGGAGGGGCTGACGATTACGTATCCGCCGGAGCCGCAGCCGGAGGGGGAAACATCGTCCGATGCGCAGTGAGATAAGCCTTACAGTCCAAACATGTAGCCGCCATCGGCCTGGCTGTTCGGCGTTTGCTCCACCGCTGCCTGGCGCAGGTCGACCAGCAGCAGGGTTTCGATAATCCACATCAGGCTGAAAGGCTGGTTGGCTGGTGCGGTGCGAATGGTCGAGTTAATCATTTGGATCCTTGTAGATGACATGAGAGCCGCGGTTTGCAATGTATTTGCGGCGGGGTATGGGAGTCATCTTGAAGCAATCGGCTTCCACGATCCAATAGCGGAGATTGATCGTTTAATAGATGGCGCTTATCAAACTGTCGAAACGGGCCTGTAGTGGAGTTTTCAACATCAGGGCCAGGGCGGCGGCGACGATAGGGGCGGGCGGGTCCTGGCGGCGCAGGACCAGGCCGACCTCACGCGACATTTCCGGGGTGATGGGGACGACTGTCAGCTCCTGCCGCATCTCGACGAGGCTCAGCACGCTGTGGGGGATGATGGCGCACAGGTCGCTGAAGCGGACCTGGGCGTACAGGGCGAAGATGGAGTCGGTCTCGAGCTGGACGGTGGGGCGGGCGCCGGCGCTGCGGAAGGCGGCGTCGATGAACTGGCGGCTCTGCATATTGGCGGTCAGCAGGCACAGGGGCAATTCGGCCGCCTCGAGCCAGCTCAGACTGCTGCGTCCTTTCAATAGCGCGGGGTCGCGCGCGACCAGCACGTAGCGCTCCTGAAACAGGGGATGCAACTGGAAGCCGCCCAAGGCGCGGTCGTCGAGAAAACTCAGGCCGATGTCGAGGTCGTAGTTGTCGAGGCGGCGGATGATGTCGTCCGAGGGCAGGGAGAGCAGGGTGATGTTGATGCCCGGGTAAGCCTCCTGGCAGGGCGCGGTCAGAAAAGGCGCCACCGGCATGGCGGTCGGGACAGCGCCGATGCGCAGGGTGCCGGACAGGCGCGAGTGGGCCTGGTCGGTTTCCTGGCGCATGGCTTCATAGCTGGCCAGCAGGTGCTGCGCCCAGCCGACCACCCGCAGGCCGGCGTCGGTCATGCCCTCGTAATTGCGGCCCCGGCGCACCAGCGGCAGGTCCAGTTCCGTTTCAAGCTTGCGGATGGCGCTCGACAAGGCCGGCTGGGAGACGTGGCAGGCCTCGGCCGCGCGCGAGAAATGGCCGACTTCGGCCAGGGTGACGAGGTATTTCAGTTGGCGGATGAACATGCAGGCTTTCCGTGCGGATGGTTGGCATCAAGTGCTCTTATTCTAGCGCCCATCCTCTAGCGCCCATCCGTGCACGGCAAGCCGCCGGGTTCAGCCAAACTTCAGCCAAACAGATATTTCTTGAAAAAGTCCCGGGTGCGCTGGTTTGCCAGCGTAGCGGCGGCGGCATCGTAATGCGCGCCGCCGTGGCGCGTAAAGGCATGGTAGCGGCCTTCGTAGCTGTAGACCTCGGCGCCCAGGGGCTGCAAGGTGCTGGTGATGGCGGCCTGGGCGGCGGGCGGGATGAACTCGTCGGCCGTGCCCAGGTGCACCAGCAGGGGATTTTGCAGATTGTGCGCTTCGCCGAGGAATTCCTCGGTGCGGGCGCCGTGGAATTCGACGGCCGCGTCGACCCCGCCCCGCACGCTCACCAGGTAAGTGAGCAGGCCGCCCAGGCAGTAGCCCAGCATGCCCACCTTGCCGCTGCAGGTCGGCAAGGCCTTGACCTGGGCGATCACCGTCTGCACGTCCTTGACGGCCTGGTCCAGGTCGAGCGCCATGTAGAGCTTGAGGCCGTGTTCCCATCCCTTCTCGAATTCCAGGTCCACTCCCGGCTCCATGCGCCAGAACAGGTCAGGGCAGACGGCAATGAAGCCTGCCTGCGCCAGGTCGTCGCAGGTGGTGCGCAGGTCGGCGTTGACGCCGAACACTTCATGGCCGACCACGATGGCAGGGGCGGGCAGGCTGGCAGGCTCGGCCATGTAGGCGGTGAAATTGCCATCCGGGGTGGTGATGCTCAGGGTTTTCGACATGATTTCTCCGACACTGGACGCCCTCGTCTGGCACAGTGGCGCCGCGCGGCGAGGGCATGCGCGCAGGGGCGGCGGCAGGCGCCGCTCGCTGGACCACTGCGGCAAGCTTAGCCTAAATGGAGGCGTTTGCCTGACGGCGGCTTTTGCTTGCAAAGACGTACTTCATTGCGGAAAATCCGGGGCTGTGTGAAGGGGAGTAAGGCGCATTTTTGCAGTCAACGCCGCCAATATTGTTCATCTTTGCTACGATGTAAAGCATGAAAACCACCCTTGATGAAATGCAGGCGTTTATTGCCGTCGTCGACAGCGGCTCGATTACTGCCGCCGCCACCCAGCTGGGCTTGACGACCTCGGCCACCAGCCGCAGCCTGAGCCGGCTCGAAGAAAAACTGCGCACCACCCTGATGCAGCGCACGACGCGGCGGATGGAATTGACGGAAGAGGGCATCACCTACCTGGCCCAGGCGCGGGCCATCGTTGCCAGCGTGGAGGCTGCCGAGG
>JBJMVV010000356.1:0-4244 GCA_045810505.1 Massilia sp. | reverse complement strand
TGCTCGGAGCCTTTTTGCGTCACCGCGCCGAAACCGGCGCCGATTTCCACGCCCTTGACGGCGTTAATGCCCATCATGGCGTAGGCGATGTCGGCGTCCAGTTTGTCGTAAATCGGCTGGCCCAGGCCCACGGGCACATGACGGGCCATCACGTCGATGCGCGCGCCGATCGAGTCGCCGGCGCGGCGCAGTTCGTCCATTGCCGCCTCCATGCGCGCGATCAGGGCCGCGTCGCTGCTGGCGGCAAAGAAGGGGTTGGTGGCGACGTGGGCCCAGTCCTCGAAGGGCACGGGGATGTCGCCCAACTGGCTCATGCAGCCCATGATCTCGGTGCCGTACTGGGCGTGCAGCCACTTGCGGGCGATGGCGCCGGCGCCGACCACGGGCGCGGTCAGGCGCGCCGAGGAGCGCCCACCGCCGCGCGGATCACGCACGCCGTATTTATGCCAGTAGGTGTAGTCGGCGTGGCCGGGCCGGAAGCTCTCGGCGATATTGCCGTAGTCCTTGCTGCGCTGGTCTTCGTTGGGAATCAAAAGCGCAATTGGCGTGCCGGTGGTGACGCCCTCGTACACGCCCGAGAGGATCTGCACCGTGTCCGATTCCTGGCGCTGGGTGACGTGGCGCGAGGTGCCGGGTTTCCTGCGATCGAGGTCGCGCTGGATGTCCGCTTCGTTCAGGGCCAGGCCCGGCGGGCAGCCGTCGATCACGCAGCCGATCGCCGGGCCGTGCGATTCGCCGAAGGTGGAGACTGAAAACAGCGTGCCAAAGGAGTTACCGGACATGGATCGAAGCCTGAAAATGGGTGTGAAACTTCATTCTACCAGCCGGCGCGCCGCTGTATAAACGCTGTCTAAATGAACCACGGCAACTTGAGGTCGGCGCAGGCTGTCGCAAAATAGTTACCGTGCTTCAATATTTGATGCGCCGGGCATGCTTAAAAAGCCTTCCCAGCGATAATCCACTATATACTGACGCCGTCAGAGCCACGCTTGCAGCCAGGAGAAGCACTTCATGCCCCCATCGACTACGCCCTTAGATGCAATCAAGGACGACGCCGACGACCTGGTATTCCTGGAAGAACACAGCGCGGCGGAGGCCTCGGCTGCCGGCAGCCGGCCGGTGTGGCGGGTGATGATCGTCGACGATGACGAAGACGTGCACGCCACCACCACTTTCGCCCTGGGTAACCTGGACATGCAGCACCGGCCCCTCGAATTCCTGCATGCGTATTCGGCCAGCCAGGCGCGCGAACTGCTGGCGCGCGAGCGCGACATCGCCGTCATCCTGCTCGACGTGGTGATGGAAGAAGACGACGCCGGCCTGCACCTGGTGCGTTATATCCGCGAGACCTTGCAACTGGCCGACGTGCGCATCATCCTGCGCACCGGGCAGCCGGGTTATGCACCCGAGATCGACGCCATCCGCGATTTCGACATCAACGATTACAAGACAAAATCAGAACTGACCCGCATCAAGCTGTACACCACGGTGACGGCGGCGATCCGCTCGTATGAACAGATCCGCGCCATCGACGCCAGCCGCCGTGGCCTCGACCAGATCGTCCGCGCCGGCAGCACCCTGATGGCCCTGCAGGGCGTGCCCGCTTTCGCCGCGGGCGTGCTGGCCCAGGCGGCGGCGCTGCTTGACATGCCGGCCGAGGGCCTGCTGTGCGTGCGCGAGAGCGCCAGCCCGGATGGGGGCTCTGCCACCGGGATTGCCTGCGTGCCTGTATTGGCCTGCGTCGGCGCCTTTTGCGGCCGCGCCGGCACCCTGCTGCGCATCGATGGCGGCCCGACCGCGCTCGATCCGAACGCTGCCTCGCGCAGCACCGCGCAGCAGGCGCACGAACATGAAGTGGGCATCGCCGCCGCCGCCATCGGCGCCGCGCTGGCCGCGTCAACGAGCCTGTTTTCCGCCAGCGCCGCCACGCTCTACTTCCACGGCAAATCGGGCCGCGACTTCGCGTGCTACCTGCGCCTGGCGCGCCCGCTGGACGACATTGAAAAGCGCCTGCTCGAAGTCTTTTGCGGCACCGTCGGCGTGGGTCTTGAAAACCTGGAACTGGTCAGCCACCTGCACACGGCGGCCTTTTACGACACCCTGTCCAAGCTGCCCAACCGCACCCGCCTGGTCGAAATCCTCGACGACGCGCTGGCCGGCTCCCGCCGCGATGAAGCCATTCTGGCGCTGGTCGACCTGGACCATTTTGCCGAGACCAACGACGCGCTGGGCCACCAGTTCGGCGACCTGCTGCTGGCGGCCGTGGCCGAGCGGCTGCAGCTGTGCCACGCCTGCGACCTGACGGTGGCGCGTATCGGCGGCGACATTTTCAGTGTGCTGGGCAGCGCCGAACGGGTCAACCCGGACACCATCCTGGCGCTGTTTTCCACGCCGTTTTCCATCGACGGCCAGGACGTGCGCGTCTCGGCTACCATGGGCCTGGTGCGCCTGGCCGAACACGATGGCAGCGGCGCCGACGCCCTGAAAGACGCCGACATCGCCCTGAAACGCGCCAAGCAGCAGCAGCGCGCCGGACACTTCTATTTTTCGCGCAGCATGGGTGTGGAAATCCGCGAACGGGTGCGCATGATGCACGATCTGCGCACCGGCTTCGCCAACGGTGAGCTGTTCCTGGCCTACCAGCCGCAGGTCGACCTGGGCAACCGCCGCCCCGTCGGCGCCGAAGCCCTGCTGCGCTGGCGGGTGGACGACGGCAGCGCCGACGGCGCCCTGGTGTCGCCGGCCCTGTTTATCCCCATCGCCGAATATTCGGGCCTGATCATCGAGATCGGCGAGTTTGTTTTGCGTACCGCCTGCGAAGAATTGGTGCGCCTGCGCGCGGCCGGCCATCTCGATTTCACGATGTCGGTCAACGTCTCGCAGGTGCAGTTCCGCCATCCCCTGTTCCTGCAGATGCTGCGCTCGGCGCTGGACGACACGGGCGCGCCGCCCGCCTTCGTCGAGCTGGAAATCACCGAATCGATGGCGATGGAAGAACCGGCGCTGCTGATTGAAAAGCTGGCCGAGGTGAAACGCACGGGCGTGTCGATTGCCATCGACGACTTCGGCACGGGCTTTTCCTCGCTGTCCTATCTGCAGCGCCTGCAGATCGACCGCCTCAAGATCGACCGCGCCTTTGTCACCGAAATCACCCACTCGGCGCGCGGCAGCAGCATCGCCGAGATGGTCATTCAACTGGGGCGCAACCTGGGCCTGTCGGTGGTGGCCGAAGGGGTCGAGGACGAGCGCCAGGCCCACATCCTGCAGGCGCTGGGCTGCCCGATGGGCCAGGGCTTCCTGTTTGCGCGACCGATGCCGCCCCAGGCCTTGCTGGCCTGGCTGGACGGGCAAAGCGCACCATAAGAAAACGGACCGCGCAGGTCCGTTTTTTATGTCAACACGAGAATTTAGTCGGTTTGATCCGCTTCGGCGGGCCAGTCTCTAATGTAGGCCTTGAGCATGCGGTTTTCAAAACTCTGCGCTTCGAGCACGGCGCGGGCGACGTCGTAAAACGAGATCACACCGAGCAGGGTCTTGGCGTTCATGACGGGCAGGTAGCGCGCGTGCTTCTCGAGCATCATGCGGCGCACTTCATTGACTTCGGTGTCGGGCGTGACGGTGATGGGATGGTCGTCCATGTGCTTGCGCACCGTGCCGGCGCCCACCGAGCCGCCGTTCTTGTGCAGCACATTGATCACTTCGCGGAAGGTCAGCATGCCGACCAGGTCGCCGTACTCCATCACCACCAGCGAACCGATGTCCTTCTCCGCCATGGTGTTGACGGCGTCGACGATGAGCATGTCGGGGCTGGCGGTGTAGAGAATATTGCCTTTTACCTGGAGAATTTCAGAAACTTTCATGGCGGCCACCCCTGTCTGCTTTGATTGGACTTCCACTGGACTTGCTTGCATATTGCACCTGCTTGGAATGAATGTAGCCGAAGCGTAGCAAAAAATCCAGCGGCGTGGGCAAACACGGCGAAAACCCCGGCTGGCAGCGCGCGTCTGATGCAATTCGGGTCAAGAACAGACAGTGCCGCGCGATGGGGAACGGTGCTACGATGCGGCCCATCGTCAGCCTTTAGCGAGTTCACCATGAGTGGTCCCCAGTACCCCGGTTTCGACACCCTTGCCCTGCATGCGGGCAGTGTTCCCGACCCCACCACGGGCGCGCGCGCGACCCCGGTGTATTTCACCTCTTCGTTCGCCTTCAAGGACTCGGACCACGCCGCCTCGCTATTCAAT
>JBJMVV010000355.1:0-4862 GCA_045810505.1 Massilia sp. | reverse complement strand
GTAACCGTAGACGTTCTGGAAATCGGGGCTGGCCGCCATGTACTGGTCGACGAAGGCTTTTTGACGAGCCGCGCGCTCGGGCGTGAAGTCGGCCAGCATTTCATTGCCGGCGACAAAGTTGTACGGCAGCGCTTCGTCGCCGTGGATGTCGAAGAACATGTCGCAGCCGATTTCGTGGATCTTGTTCTTCACGCACAGCACTTCGGGGCTGCGTTCGGACGAAGGCGTCATCCACTCACGGTTCAGGTTGGCGCCGGCGGCATTGGTGCGCAGGTTGCCGCGGAAGGCGCCGTCCGGGTTCATGTTTGGCACGATGTAAAACACGGCGCGCTGCAAGAGCTTGCGCGATACGGGATTGGCGTTGTCGAGCAAGGCGTCAATCATGCCTTCGACAAACCACTCCGCCATGGTCTCGCCCGGATGCTGGCGGGCGATGACCCAGATTTTCTTTTCGGCGGACTCGTCGCCGATCACCACCAGGTTCATGTCGCGCCCTTCAACGGTCGAGCCGATGTCGGCCACGCGCGCCAGCGGATTCTCGGCGATCTCGCCCAAGAGGCGCAGATGGCGTTCCCACGAGTACGGCTCGAAGTAGGCGTAATAGACACTGTCGAGTTCGGGCGTATGCTGCACCGTCATGACCTGGCCGTCAAAGCTGGTCGGCACGCGGAACCAGTTTTCCGTGTCGTAGCTGGCCGCCACCTGGTAGCCCTCGAAGCCTTTTGGATAGGTCGCCTTGCCGGCATTGAGGAAGCGGATCGTGCAGGCCTGGCCGCGCGCACCTTGCAGGCGGAAATGGAACCACTGGTGGATGTCGGCGTGCGAATCGCTGCGCAGGTTCAGGTCGATGCGGGAAGCGCTGTCGGCGCTGACGACTTCGATGGAACCGGCATCGAACACCTGGCTGATTTTGAGGGTCATGGGCAAAGTGGGGAAAGTGGAAAGGAAGTCTGCGTGCAAGGCTCAGGCGTCGAGATTCATCAGGTCGGCATGGTAGTGCGCCATAATCTGGCGCATCAGTTCGACGTTGGAAGGGTCGAGCAGGAGCACCAGGCCGGGATTGCGGTCCAGTTCAAAACTCATCCGTATCGCCTGGGGGAATTCCTTGCATTTGACCGTCAGGGCGCGCGGCGTGGCGGGATCGTCCCAGTCGTACTGGGTCAGTTGCGGCGGCGCAGCCGGCTGGCGCAGGTTCGGGTCGGTATTGACGGGCATGTGCTCGAGCAGCCAGAACACCATGGCCGACGGCAGGATCAGGCAGGACGGTTTCCCTTCCAGGTAGGAGAATTTCGCCAGGAGCAAGTTGCCGACCGGATCGCAGGCCATGGACATGCTTTTGACTTGACGGATAAGCGCTGGTTTAACCACAGTTCCCCGCATGAGATGAAAACGACGTTTGAAAACAATTGCGAAAACGTTCGCCTGAACGTTCGCAAAAACGTGGTGATTTTACCGCATCGTCCGCCTGCGAGGATTGGAGCACGCAAGCAGCGCACGCACAAAAGCCGCCGCGGCGCCTGGGCGCAGCAGCGGACCGCGTCTGCGGGCTGGCAGGGCGCTTACTTCTTGGCGCCGGCCTTGCTGCTCGAACTGCTGCGCGAACCCGAGTCGGCGGACTGGCGATTACCGTGACTCATGCTGCCAGCGCGGCGTGCCTCCTCCGACGTGAACTCGTGGGCGGTGCCCTTCTGATGCGCGGCCTTGCCGCCTTCGCTGGCGATTTCTCGCTGGCGGGCCGGATCCATCGAGGCAAAGCCCCGGTTCTTGGTGCCGCCGCCCTGGCTGTTGCCGCTGCCGCTCTGTTTGTTGCCTTTGTCTTGATTACTTGAAGCCATGATGCTCCTCCGTCGATATCGAGGCCGCGGGACCATCTCGCGGTTCAGGTTGCCGGCCGCCATACTGGATGAGTGACCGATGCTGACTATCTTAGGCAGGCGTTCTCGCATGAGCTATAGGATGCGGACAGTCCCTTATGTAGGACAGCACGCATGAAAAAATGCGAATAACAAAGACTTGCTGGATAGCAGTCAGGGAGTAAGAACGCCTCCTACAGCATACCCCGTTGTCTTCCTATACTGCGCGCGCTGTCGAGCGAGCATGATAAAAGTTCATCAGGTGGGCCTCGCCCCATGACTGCGGCTATGAGGCCCCGCTCTTACACTCAACTTTGGAGAGAACCATGAACTCGAACCAGCGCAGCGAAGGCAATAACCAATCCAACAATGGCGGCAACGAGCTCGACATGAACTCCGCCCGCGCCGGCACGGCCGACAAAAACAATATCGACCCCGCCACCCAGCGCGGCAGTGGGGAATTGGGCAGCGAAGGCAGTCAGCAATCCGGCCAGCACGGCAGCCAGCAATCCGGGCAGCAAGGCGGCATGCAATCGGGCAGCCAGCAATCGGGGGGCCAGCAATCGGGCATGCCCGGGACCGATCGCCAGGCGGGATCGACTGGTGCGACCTACGAGGAAACCGGCGCCCAGCCTTCCGGCGCGCATCAGCCCGGTTATCAGAACACCGGCAGCAGCAACAGCAGCGGACTCCAGGCCGGCAATATGCAAAGCACCGACCGCGCCGGTTCGCAAACCGGCAGCAACCAGGCCTCCCAGGGCAACCAGCAGGGCCTGAACCAGGGCGATAATCTGGATGGGCGCATTGGCAATAACGACGGCCAGCAGCGCGGCGCCAGCCAGCAGCGCGAGTCCAACGATGTCGCCGGCGGCCTGCCAAAAAGTCCTGGCGGCCATCACATGTCGTCCACGGAGAAAATGAACGACGATACGGGTCTGTCGAACACGGCCAATCGCGAACCGTCGGAACTGGACCAGAACAATCGTCAGGATCGTCAGAGCAACGTCGGCCGCCGCAGCGACGGCACGCCTGACTGAGCACCATTCCCCCAGGCCCCGCGCCTGGGTTATCATCGCCGCCCCGCCAGCCCTGCTGCCGGGGCGGCCTCGCATGGGCGCAACAAGCACGCCTTTGCAGGCGTCACGCGCGCCCATATGGCGCCGCTATGCCCTTGATGCGCACGATTGCCCACCTCGGCCTCAGCGCAAGGAGCGCCGACGCGGTATATTGCGTCAAAATAGCAAATCAACAATTTACGCTGGAGAAAATAATATGAAATGGGAAGGCAACCGCGAAAGCGACAATGTGGAAGACCGGCGCGGTGACGGCGGCGGCGGTGGCGGCGGTTTCAGCTTCGGTGGCGGCTCGATCGGCATCGGCACTATCGCCATCGCCCTGGTCGGGTCCTACTTCCTCGGCGTGAGCCCGATGACGATCATCAACGCCATCAGTGGCGGCGGCTCCATGCCCGTGCAACAGCAACAGGCGCCGGCGCAGCGCCCTCCCGCAAACGACCGCCAGGCCAAGTTCGTCTCGACCGTGCTGGCCGACACCGAAGACGTCTGGACGGCCCTGTTCAAGGCGCAGAACGCCCAGTACATCAAGCCAAAACTGGTGCTGTTCACGGGCGCCACGCGCACCGCCTGCGGCACGGGCAACACGGCCGCCGGCCCGTTCTACTGTCCCGGCGACCAGAAAGTCTATATCGACCTGGCCTTCTACCGCCTGATGCAGGAACGCTTTCATGTGAACAGCGAATTTGCCCAGGCGTATGTGATCGCCCACGAAGTCGGCCACCACGTGCAGCACCTGCTCGGCATCGACGAGCAGGTGTCGGCCACCCGCCAGCGCGGCAATGAGCGCCAGGCCAACGCCATGTCCGTCAAGCTTGAACTGCAGGCCGACTGCTTCGCCGGCGTCTGGGCCTTCCACGCCAACCAGGCCCGCAGCATCCTCGAGCAGGGCGACGTCGAAGGCGCCCTGGCCGCCGCCAGCGCCATCGGGGACGACACCCTGCAACGCCAGTCGCAGGGCCAGGTGGTGCCGGACTCGTTCACCCACGGCACCTCGGCCCAGCGGGTGCGCTGGTTCAGCCGCGGCATCGAGTCGGGCCAGCTGAAACAGTGTGATACCTTCTCGGGAACAGCGCTGTAAAAATCAAACAAAAGTGTACCCCTACTTTTGTTTGGATTAGTCAGGGATCGCTGCCCGGCGGAGCCGGGCAGCGATCAGGGACGCAAACCCGAGTCTGATCATGCTTCGCCTCGGTGGCATGCAGCAGGGAGGCTCGCAAATTCGATTCAGATCGTGCTTGGCCTCCGCGGCGTGCAGCAGGGGGGACTGGCCGGGCCGCGAATGGCGCCGAAGGTGCCCGTCCCCGTCTGTTGTCCGCGGCGGTGGCAATAATGGCGCAGTGACGGTCCACGCGGTGACTTCGAATGCGCGAAGATTGGCAAGCAACCGCAACCGTGCTCTTTGTTTTTGTCAAATGACTACAATTGTCCAAGACAAAACAAACACGAGCCCGCCATGCGCAAGACTCGCACCATGCTCTACCTGCTGGCCGCCACCGTCGCTGTCCTTGGCGGCCTGGCCGCCTGCTCTCCGCTGGGCGCCCTGAACGCCCTCTCGCCCGCGGGCGGCGCCCAGGTGACGACCGACATTGCCTACGGCGAGGGCCCACGCCTCAAGCTCGATATCTACCGACCCGCCAAGGCAAACCCGAACGCTCCCGTGGTCGTATTTTTCTACGGCGGCAACTGGAACTCGGGCGAGCGCAAGGACTACGCCTTTGTCGGGCGCGCCCTCGCCTCGCGCGGCTTCGTCGCCGTCATTCCCGACTACCGCCTGTATCCGCAGGTCAGCTATCCCGATTTCCTCGACGATTCCGCCCAGGCGGTGGCCTGGACCGCGCGCCACATCAATGGCTACGGCGGCGACCCGAAGAACCTGTTCGTCATGGGCCACAGCGCCGGCGCCTACAATGCCGCCATGGTTGCCCTGGACAGC
>JBJMVV010000354.1:0-4117 GCA_045810505.1 Massilia sp. | reverse complement strand
TCGTGGATGGCGGCCATATCGGCCGCGTGCTCGATCTGGGCGCGGGTGGCGTCGGCGCGGGCCAGGGCGATGTTGTCGGCGATGGTGGCCGAGAACAGGAACGATTCCTGCGGCACCCAGCTGATCGCGTCGCGCAGGGTGGCGAGGCTGTAGTCGGCCAGCGCATGACCGTTCCAGGTCACCTTGCCCTGCTGGGGCGCGAGCTGGCGCAGCAGCACCCGCAGCAAGGTCGATTTGCCGGCGCCGGTGGGGCCGACCAGACCCAGGGTCTGGCCGGCCGGCAGGGTGAGGGATACGCCGTCCAGGGCCGGCTTGTCGTGGCCGGCGTAGCGCACCGTGATGGCGTCGACCACCAGCGGCCCCGGATCAAGGCTGGTCACCGCGCCGTGATCGTCCACCGACAGGGGGGCGTCAAGCAGCGGCTGCAGGCGCGCCCAGGCGGCGCGGCCCCGTTCAATCAGGGCCAGCACCCAGCCGGCCGCGAACATGGGCCAGATCAGCTGGCCGAGGTACATGGTAAAACTGGTCAGCGCGCCAATGGTCAGCTGGCCCTGCCAGATCAGGTAGGCGCCCAGCCCCAGGGTCAAAAAGCCCGCCGCGCCCAGGGTCAGGCCCACTGCCGGCTCGTAGGCCGCTTCCCATTGCTGGGCCGTGAGGCTGGCGTCGGCCGCACCTTCGGCCAGTTCGCCAAAGCGTTGCGCGCTGCGCTGTTCGAGCCCCAGCGCGCGCAAGGTGCGTACGCCCGACAGGGTTTCCTGCACATGGTCGTTGAGCGCCGCGAAGCGTTTTAGTGAATCAGTCGACGCCGTGTGGATATGGCTGGAGATGCGCCAGAAGGCCCAGGCCATCAAGGGGAACGGCAGCAGGGCGACCAGCGCCAGGCGCCAGTCGACGCCCAGCGTCATGATCGCCAGCACCATGATCAGGGTCAGGCTGCCGTCAAAGCCGGCCAGCATCGCTTCGCCGGCGGCCATCTCGATGGCGTCGATGTCATTGGTGGCCAGCGCCATCAGGTCACCGGTGCGCTGCTGCTGAAAGAAGGCGGGCCCCTGCTGCGACAGGCGGCCATAAAAGCGGGTGCGCAATTCCACCCCCAGCTGATAGGCGGCCGCAAACAGGCGCAGGCGCCAGCCCACCCGCAGCGCATAAATGACGAGACCGAGCCCGATCAGCTGGGCCAGGCCGATCAGCAAATCATGCTGGCCCAGGCGGTGCGCCGCCAGGCCGTCGATCATGGCGCCGATGGTGCGCGGCACCCACACTGTGCAGACGGCGACGCCGGCCAGCATCAGGGCCGACGCCGCGTACGAGGCCCGATGGCGATTCACGAAGCCGCCGATCAGCCGGGATAAACTCATGGACTTCCTTGTATAAAAAGCGGTGCACCTGGCGCCAAAACGGGGACAGGCACCGTTGGCGCCAGTCCCCCCGCCGCACATATGGCAGGGGGACTGGCGCCGCAGGTGCCTGTCCCATTTTTCGCATGTCGCCAGCGCTCGTATCAAGCGCAGGACATCAGGGCCGAAGCCCGATAATTTACACGTTTTACGGTTTGCTGTGGCGCGCCCCGCAATCCCGGCTTATTTCTTTTTTGGCCGACCCGCCGCTTTGCCAGCCGGCGCCGCGGCCATTTCGACCTGGATCGGGGTGGCCGAATCCGTCACCGTCAGGGGCGCGGCTGCCGGATGGGGTTCCTGGTGGCCGACCGCTTCCGCTACCGGCGTCAATTCAGCGATCGGCTCGGCATCTTCCACCGGCGCCGGCGCTGGCTCGGCCACGGGCGCATCAATGACAACTTCGACCACCTCGACCGCCTGCTCGGCCACCGGCGGCAGGGCCGCCAGCTTTTCCAGCGCGGCGTTGGCCACCGGCGTCACGGAAGGGCGCAGTCCGGCGATCGAACTGGTCATGGAACTGGCGATGTTGACCAGCTTACGCTGATAGGCCAGCACGCTCTCCACCTGGGATTGGGTATCGCTGGCGAGCGCGAAAAAGTCGCGCGGATCCTTCGCGGCCGACAACTGGCGCATCAGGCTGGTGGTTTTTTCCAAGGTGCTGCGGGTGGTGTCGAAGTGCAGCGCCATCAATTTTTCGGCGCTGTCGAACGCGCTGCCAGTGGCGCTGCGCAACAGCTGGAACTGGGCTTCGAGCTGGCGGCTGCCAGCGGCGGAAATTTGTTCTGGGAAAAGGTTCATTGAAGTTCCTTATGGTTAATTATGATGCGCTGCAATATGAACCCAGTTTATCGGCGTTCGATTGGATTGAAAAGCTTTATTTAAAGTCATGCGCACGACATAAACCCAGCAGTTATTGCGCTGCAGCAGTCTTTGCCGGCACGCAATATCGCTGCCACGGGTGCCCTGAAGCCGCTACAATCGCTCTGTCCACCCGAGGAGAATGCATGGATCTCGTGATTCGCAATGCCAGCCTGGCCGACGGCGCAAGCGGCATCGACATCGCCATCGAAGGCGAGCGTATCGCCGCCGTGGGGCCCCGCCTTGAAGTGGCGGGCGCGCTTGAAATCGACGCCGGCGGGAACCTCGTCAGCGCACCCTTTGTGGACGCCCACTTCCACATGGACGCCACCTTGAGCTACGGCCTGCCGCGGGTGAACCAGTCGGGCACCCTGCTCGAAGGGATCGCGCTGTGGGGCGAACTGAAACCCCAGCTGGCGCAGGAGGCGCTGATCGAGCGCGCCATGCAGTACTGCGACTGGGCCGTGGCGCGGGGCCTCTTGGCCATCCGCAGCCATGTCGACATTTGCGATGATTCGCTGCTGGCGGTGGAAGCGCTGCTGGAAGTGCGCCGCCGCGTCGCCCCTTATATCGACCTGCAGCTGGTCGCCTTTCCCCAGGACGGCCTGCTGCGCAGCCCGACCGCCTTCACCAATTTGAAGCGGGCCATTGCAATGGGCGTTGACGTGGTGGGCGGGATTCCCCATTTCGAGCGCACCATGGCCGACGGCGCCGCCTCCGTCAAGCTGCTGTGCGAGTTCGCCGCCGAACAGGGCCTGCGGGTAGACATGCATTGCGACGAGTCGGACGATCCGCTGTCGCGCCACATTGAAACGCTGGCGGCAGAGACGCTGCGCCTGGGGATGCAGGGCAGGGTGACCGGCTCCCACCTCACGTCGATGCACTCGATGGACAATTATTATGTGAGCAAACTGCTGCCCCTGATCGCCGAATCGGGCGTGGCGGCCATCGCCAACCCCCTCATCAATATTACCCTGCAGGGCCGCCACGACAGCTACCCGAAACGGCGCGGCATGACGCGGGTGCCCGAGCTGATGGCGGCCGGCGTCGATGTCGCCTTCGGCCACGACTGCGTGATGGACCCGTGGTACGGCCTGGGCTCGGGCGACATGCTGGAAGTGGCCCACATGGGACTGCACGTGGCGCAGATGACGGGGCAGGAGGCGATGCGCCGCTGTTTCGATGCGGTCACCACGACGCCGGCCCGCATCCTTGGGCTCGAGGGCTACGGCATCGCGCCCGGCTGCCAGGCCGACCTGGTGTTGCTTGATGCAGCTTCGCCGGTCGAAGCGATCCGTCTGCGCGCGGCGCGCCGGCTGGTGCTGCGGCGCGGCCGCGTGGTCAGCGAAGCCCCCTCGCAGGCGGCTACTTTGACCCTGCCGGGCCGCCCGCAGCGGGTTGATTTCCGGCTGGGCCGCAGGACGGAGTAAAGGCCATGTACATCACCGACACCGCCCGTCTGCGCCTGCGCACCCTCGCCCTCGAAGATGCGCCGTTTTACCTGGCCGTCCTTAACACACCCGAATTCATCCGCTGGATCGGCGACCGCCAGATCCGCACCGAGGCCCAGGCGCGCGATGCGCTCGCCGTCGGCCCGCTCACCATGCAGTCGGTGCGCGGCTTTTCGCTCTACCTGGTCGAGCGCAAGGCCGATGGGGTCCCGATCGGCATCTGTGGCCTGATCAAGCGCGAGGCCCTGGCCGATGTCGACATCGGCTACGCCTTCCTGCCTGAATTCACAGGGCAGGGCTATGCCACCGAGGCGGCTGCCGGCGTGCTCGATCACG
This sequence comes from Massilia sp., assembly GCA_045810505.1. GTDB lineage: Bacteria > Pseudomonadota > Gammaproteobacteria > Burkholderiales > Burkholderiaceae_D > JAFCUW01. Next base: position 75 of record JBJMVV010000354.1, on the reverse strand, counting down.
CCATGGCGCTGGGCCTTCGAAGAGTGGTGGCCATTACCACACCCGGCAACGATGCGTCGGATGCCGTCCTGCGCC
>JBJMVV010000353.1:0-4640 GCA_045810505.1 Massilia sp. | reverse complement strand
TACAGACCTGGAAAAAAGTCATCCGCGTCATCAGCCATGAATTAAACAATTCGCTGGCGCCCCTGGCCTCGCTGGCCCACTCGGGGGCGGAGCTGGTGCGGCGCGGCCAGACCGAGCGGCTGCCGCAGATTCTCGCCACCATCGAGGAACGCACCCGCCACCTGGAAGGTTTTATTCTCGGCTACGCCAGTTTCGCCAAGCTGCCCACGCCGCGCCTGGCCAGCGTGGCCTGGCCCGCGTTTGTCGAGCACCTGGCCTCGCAGGTGCAGTTCAAGCTGGCCGGCCCGCTGCCCCTTGAATCGGCCAATATCGATGCGGCCCAGCTGGAACAGGCCCTGCTCAACCTCCTGAAAAACGCCCACGAATCGGGCTCGCCTGCCGACCAGGTGGAGCTGCGCATTGTCCGCGTGCCGGTGCTGCCGCCCGTGCTGCGCATTGAAGTGAGCGACCGGGGCTCGGGCATGAACGAGGCGGTTTTGATGCATGCGCTGGTGCCGTTCTACTCCACCAAGCGCAGCGGCACCGGGCTGGGACTGGCGCTGGCGCGCGAAATCGCCGAAGCCCATGGCGGGCGCATCACCCTGGGCAACCGCGCTGACGGCGGCCTGACCGTCACCCTGATCCTGCCCTTGTCCGCCGCCAGCGCCTGATAAAATAGGCCTGCTCCCTTTTCCGCTTCCCCATGTCCGAAGATTTCAGCGCCGGCGGCCGCTTCGCCCAGCCCGGCCATCCCCCTGCCACCGTCACCGAATTTCGCGGCGTCCGTTTTTTGCACCTGGGTACCTCCTGGGTGCAGGGCGCCATGCGGCTCGACAAACCCGACGCCATTGAACTTGAATACATCCAGATGATGATGCTGTGGATGCTGTTCATGGAGTCGCCCCGCCAGATCGTCCAGCTGGGACTGGGCAGCGCCGCGCTGACCAAGTTCTGCTACCGCCGCTTTCCGGGCGCGCAGGTCACGGCCGTCGAACTCAATCCCAACGTGATCGCCATCTGCCGCGCCCTGTTCGAACTGCCGCCGGACGACGCGCGCCTGCAGGTGCGCGAAATGAATGCGATGGATTTCGTGCTTGATCCGGCCAACCACGGCAAGGTCGATGTACTGCAGGTCGACCTGTACGACCAGGACGCGCGCGGCCCCGTGCTCGACTCGGTCGAGTTCTACCAGGGCTGCCTGGACTGCCTGAGCGAAAACGGCATCATGACCACCAATGTGTTCGGCGAGTTCGCCAATTACGACATCAACCTGCGCGCGATGGAACAAGTGTTCGACGCCGTCGTCTGGCTGCCCGAGGTGAGCGACGCCAATATCGTGGTGGTGGCCTTTAAGAAGTCACCCCAGATCGATTTCAGCGTGCTGTTCGAACGGGCCGGCGCCATCAAGCGGACCATGAACCTGCCCGCCAAGCAGTGGGTGCAGGGCCTGAAAGAGTGGATGCAGGATCAATTGACCTGACAACGCAGCTGCGGGGGGACAGGTCCCGGGTCCGATTGCGGCCCTTGCTGTCTCCATTTTGACCCGGACTGCATGGCTGGCCGGCCGTGCAGCCGGACAGCATATACAACTGCTAGTTCTGACAGGTTGTTGCTGAACATGCCGCTCGCGTAGGCTGAGCTCCGCCCCCCACTCACGGAGACCCCTATGCGCAAGCCTGCTGGCCCATTCCACTTTCGTCTCACCCTGCTCGCGCTGGCGGTGATGTCGACCACCGGCGCCGCGCTGGCGCAGACCACGGCCAGTGCCGACGAGCCAGCAAAGGTAGTCGTGCTGGGCTCGCGCGCCAGCGCCAAGTCGGCGCTCGACACCAGCGTGCCGGTGGGCCTCATCAACAGCAAGGACATGCAAACGGCCGGCCCCGTCGAACTGGGCAAGCTGCTGCAGACGCTGGACCCCTCCGTCAATTTCACCACCACCTTCATCAGCGACGGCACCGACATCATCCGCCCTGCTACCCTGCGTGGCCTCGGTCCCGACCAGCTGCTGGTGCTGGTCAACGGCAAACGGCGCCACCAGCAAGCGCTGGTCAACGTGCAGCAATCGATCGGGCGTGGCTCGGCCGGCACCGACATCAATGCGATCCCGCTAGCCGCGATCCACCATATCGAGGTGCTGCGCGATGGCGCCGCCGCCCAATACGGCTCGGACGCCATCGCCGGCGTGATCAACATCGTGCTCAAGCAGCAGTTCGATCAGACCCAGATGAGCGGCACGGTCGGCACCACCAAGGTGGGCGACGGCGACCTCGTGTCGGGCAGCGTCAACCAGGGCTTCGCGCTCGGCGACCGCGGCGGCTACCTGAACCTGACTGTCGAAGCGCGCCGGCGCGGTGAGACCAACCGTGCCGGCGTCGACTCCCTGCGGGTCGATCCGCCAAGGGTCACCCAGCGCATCGGCGACAGCCTGGCCAAGGACGCCTACCTGTGGTGGAACGCCGCTGTGCCAACCGCCGCCACCAGCGAACTGTACGTCTTCGGCGGTATCTCCAGGCGCACCGGCGACGCCTCGGGCTTCTTCCGACCCAAGGAAGATGGCCGGTCCGTGCCATCCGTCTACCCGAACGGCTTCCTGCCGAACATCCTCACCACCGTCAAGGATGCGTCGCTGGCGATCGGCTACCGGCGCGACCTGGAACAGGGCTGGAAGATGGACACCAGCGTGAACCTGGGCCGCAGCGAACTGGCCTTCCACGAAAGTAATTCGATCAACATCAGCTACTGGTACGAGCCGGTCAATCCGACCGGAACGGCCCTGTACAACCAGTCGCCACTGGAAGCCGACACGGGCAAGCTGCGCTTCACCCAGACCACCTTCAATGTCGATGTGAACGGCCCGCTCGGCCCCCTGCAGGCCGCGGCTGGCTTCGAGTACCGCAACGACAACTACGAGATCGAGGCGGGCGACCCGGTCTCCTACCAGTACGGCCGCACCAACAACCCGGCCATCCGCATTCTTGACCAGAACGGACAGCCGGCGGCTTCGGGCATGCAGGGCTTCCCCGGCTACACGCCGGCGAACGCCGTCAACCAGGGCCGCCATAACATCGCCGCCTATATCGACCTGGAGCACCGTTTCTCGCCCCAGTTGCTGGCGGGCGCCGCCCTGCGCACGGAAAAATACTCGGACTTCGGTACCACCACCACCGGTAAATTGAGCGGACGTTTTGATCCCTCGCCAGCCGTCGGCCTGCGCGGCAGCGTCTCGACGGGCTTCCGTGCACCGGGCGTGCAGCAGCGCTTCTACAGTTCCGTGTCGACCAACCTGAATGCGGCGGGCGTGCTCACCGAAACGCTGACGGCGCGCGAAGGCAGCGCGGTGACGAAAGCCTTTGGCATTGCACCGCTGAACAAGGAAAAATCCAAGAGCGCCAGCGTCGGCCTCGTCCTGCGCCCCTTCACAGGGCTGTCGTTCACGGCCGATGTGTACCGCACGGACATCAACGACCGCATCGTCTTCTCCAGTAATATCGCGCCTGAATCGGGCCCTTGTCCGACTGCTGCCGCCTGCCCGATCCAGGCCATCCTGGCGCCTTTGAAAGTCGGCCAGGCGCAGTTCTTCACCAACGCGATCAATACGAGCACCGATGGCCTGGACCTGGTGGCCGAGCACACCAGCCGGGTCGCCGACGGCCGCCTGGTGCTGACCGGCCAGCTGGGTTTTAACCGCACCAAGGTTACGGACCGCCATTCGCAGTCGCCCGTCCTCACCGGTGAGCAGCTGTTCGACGACACCCAGGTCACCCTGATCGAGCGGGGCCAGCCCCGCAAGCACCACGTCGTCGCAGCCGACTACAGCATCGGCCCGTGGAACCTCAACACCCGCGCCAATTACTACGGCGAGGTACAGGGCCAGGGCTTTACGCCAGGTTTCATCCAGACCTGGGATGCGAAATGGCTGGTCGACGCCCAGCTGCGCTACGCCTTCTCCAAGCGCGTCAGCCTCAGCGCCGGCGCCAACAACCTGTTCGACACCTATCCGACCGAGTGGGACAAGACCAAGGCCGCACCCTTCCCGCAGCTGGGGTTTACGCGCTGCTGGGAGACCTGCCCGTTTGGCCTGAACGGCCGCTCGGTGTATTTGAAAATGGATGTGACACTGTAGCGGTATAGGGGTCTGGCACGCGCGCGGCGGCGCGTGCCAGACACGTGGTATTGAGTGCGCGGTGCCTGACCCAGATACTCTCTGCTTGACCTAATTTCAATCATGTCGGATTATCCCTGCACACAACACCAAGGGAGACCCCATGAAACGATTCATCCTGGCCGCCATCGTGGCAGCCGGCCTGGGCGGCGGCGCCAGCGCCTTTGCCGCTGAAGATGCGGCGCTGAAGGCGGCGTTGGCGGCGCCTAGCCGCACCGCGGCCAATGTGGCGCGCGATCCCGCCCGTCATCCCTACGAGACGCTCTCCTTCTTCGGCATCAAGCCGACCATGACAGTGGTCGAACTGACCCCGGCGGGCGGCTGGTACACGGAAATCCTGGCGCCCTACCTGGCCGACAAAGGCGTGCTCATTGCCGCCAGCGAGGAAGTCGTCGAGGGCAAGAAGGCCGGCATGGGCTTCCGTAACAAGGTCAACTCAAACCCCATCTACGGCAAGGTGCGGCTGGGGATTTTCGAGCCGCCCACCAAATATGCCATC
>JBJMVV010000352.1:0-22393 GCA_045810505.1 Massilia sp. | reverse complement strand
TCGGCCGTGTTCGTGCCGGTCGCCTTTGCCAGTGGCACCGTGGGCGCCATCTACCGTGAATTCGCCCTCACCATCGTCGCCTCGATGCTGCTGTCGGTGTTCGTGGCGCTCTCGCTCACGCCCGCGCTGTGCGCCATGCTGCTGAAAAAACCAGCGCCCGGCCATGCCGACAAGCGCGGCTTTTTCGGCTGGTTCAACGGCGCCTTCGAGCGCAGCCGCACAGGCTATGTGGGCGGCGTCACCCGGGTGATTGGACGGCCGGGCCGCTGGCTGCTGGTGTATGGCGCCGTGATCGCCGCCGTGGTTTTGATGTTCTGGCGGCTGCCGACCTCCTTCCTGCCCAATGAAGACCAGGGTTATATGTATGTGCAGGTGCAGACCCGCCCTGGCGCGACCCAGGGCGCGACCGGCGTGGCGCTCGACGCCGTCTCGGACTATCTGCTCAAACAGGAATCCACCGTGGTCGACGCCACCTTTACCGTCAACGGTTTCAATAACACGGGCCGGGCCCAGAACCAGGGCCAGCTGTTCGTCAAGCTGAAGGACTGGGACCAGCGCACCGGCAAGGGGCAGGGCGTCGATGCGCTGTCGGCCCGCATCAACCGCCATTTTGCCGGCTACAAGGATGCGGTGGTGGTGTCGATCCAGCCGCCCCCGATCCGGGGCCTGGGCAGCGCGGCAGGTTTTGACTTCGAACTGGAAGACCGTGGCGGACTGGGGCATGAGGCCCTGAACAAGGCGCGCCTGCAACTGCTGGCGGCGGCGGCAAAGGATGCGCGCCTGGCCGGGGTGCGTTTCAGCGGCCAGGACGACACGGCCAGCTTCAAGGTCGACATCGACCGCGAGAAGGCGGCGGCGCTGGGCGTGGCCGCCGGCGATATCGACCAGGCGTTTTCACTGGCCTGGGGCTCGCGGTACATCAACAATTTCCTCGACATGGACGGCCGCATCAAGAAGGTCTACGTACAGGCCGATGCACCATTCCGCATGAATCCGGCCGATCTGCAGAAGCTCTATCTGCGCAACAGCAGCGGCAGCATGGTGCCCTTTACCAGCGTGGCGACCAGCAAGTGGACCTACGGCTCGCCCCAGTTGCAGCGCTATAACGGGGTGGCGGCGATGGAAATCATCGGCCAGGCTGCGCCCGGTTACAGCTCGGGCCAGGCCATCTTCGCCATGGAAGCGCTGGCGAAGACCCTGCCGCCCGGGATCGGCTTCGAGTGGACCGGCGTCTCGCTGCAGCAATCGCAGTCCAGTTCGCAGGCGCCGCTGCTGTACGGCCTGTCCATGCTGGTGGTGTTCCTGTGCCTGGCCGCCCTGTATGAAAGCTGGTCGATCCCCGTCGCCGTGCTGCTGGTGGTGCCGCTGGGCGTGCTGGGCGCGCTGGCCGCGACCATGCTGCGTGGCCTGTCCAACGACGTGTTCTTCCAGGTGGGCCTGTTGACGACCATTGGCCTGTCGGCCAAGAACGCCATCCTGATCGTCGAGTTTGCGCGCGAACTGCATGCGGCCGGCGCCAGTCCGGTGCAGGCGGCAATCGACGCGGCGAAGCTGCGCCTGCGACCCATCCTGATGACCTCGATGGCCTTTGTGCTGGGCGTGCTGCCGCTGGCGCTGGCGCATGGGGCCGGCTCGGCCAGCGAGAACGCGATCGGCACGGGCGTCATCGGCGGCATGCTCAGCGCCACCGTGCTTGCCACCCTGTTCGTTCCCATGCTGTTCGTGGTGGTGACGAAACTGCTCGGCGGCCGCGCAACGGTGGCTGCACCCCTACCTGCCGATTCCACCGGAGCCTGACATGCACGCCTTCAAGACCATCACCATCGCCGCCACCCTGGCCCTGGCCGGCTGCGCCGTGAGTACACCCTACCGCGCGCCCGCCGAAGCGGTGCCGGTGTATCCGGCCGGCGCCGCCTATGACACGGGCTGTGGAACTGCGCCCAGCTGCGCCGCCGCCAGCGCCGCCGCGCTGGGCTGGCAGGATGTGCTGGGCGACGCCCGCTTGCAGCGCCTCGAAATGCTGGCGCTGGCAAACAACCGCGACCTGCGGGTGGCCGTGCTGACGGTGCAGTCGCTGGCGGCGCAGGCCCGCCTGCAGCAAGCGGCGGGCCGCCCCCAACTCGGCGTGGCGGCCAGCGCGGGCGCCAGCGGCGGTTCCGGCGAGGCGGAGGCGGCACGGGGCCGCAAGCTGGCGGCGGGCCTGCAGCTGAACTGGGAAACCGACTTGTTCGGCCGGCTCGGCAGCCTCGATGATGCCGCCGCGGCCCGTTACCTGGCCGGCGGATACGGCCGCCAGGCCGCCCAGACCTTGCTGGTGGCCCAGGTGGCCGAGCAGTATTACGCCACCGTGGCAGCCGATGCGCAACTGGCGCTGGCCGGCCAGGCGGTCGCGGCGGCCGGCGCAGCCCTGCATGTGATTGAGCTGCAGCACGGCGCCGGGATTGCTTCGGCGCTGGATGTGACCTTGGCGCAGACGGCGCTGCAGCAGGCCCAGGCCGACCAGGCCGCGCAACTGCGCCTGCAGGCCCAGGCCGTCAACGCCCTGGTGCAACTGGTGGGCGCGCCGCTGCCGGCCGACCTGCCCGCCGCACCCGCCCAGGCCGACAGCGTGATCGCACCGGTGCCGGCGGGACTGTCGTCGGACCTGCTGCGCCGTCGTCCCGACATCGCCCAGGCCGAAGCCCTGCTGCGCGCCAGCCACGCTGATGTCGATGCGGCGCGCGCGGCATTTTTTCCCACCATCAGCCTGACAGGCGGCGCCGGCGTCGCCAGTTCCGCCCTGTCCGGCCTGTTTGGTGGCGCCGGCCTGTGGTCCTTCGTGCCGAGCCTGGCCGCGCCCCTATTGGACGGCGGCGCCAATGACGCCAGGCTGGCGCAGGCCAAGGCGGCGCAGGGCATCGCCGTCGCGACCTATGAAAAAGCCATCCAGGCAGCGTTCCGCGAAGTGAGCGACGGCCTGGCCGCGCGCGGCACCTATGACACGCAGGTGGCGTCGCTGGCGGCGCTGTCGGCCACCAGCACGCGCCGGCTGGCGCTGGCCACGCAGGCGTGGCAGGCCGGTACAGGCGACTATCTTGGCGTGCTGGCCGCCCGCACCGACCTGGTGCGCGCGCAAGACGCGCTGGTCACGGCGCGCCAGCAACGCGCCACCAGCCTGGTGGCGCTGTACCGGGCACTGGGCGGGGGCTGGCTGGCGCACACGGGAGAGACGCCGCCATCGCCGCTGGCGGTCCGCTGAAGTCGCGCGGAAATAAGATGATAATCTGTAAGACAACAAGAGGGCACAGCGCATGAAACTGCTTTTGGTGGAAGACAACGAACGGGTGGCCCTGTTCCTCAAGAAGGGCCTGGCCGAGGCCGGCCACACGGTCGATCACAGCGCCAATGGCCGCGACGGCCTGTTCATGGCGGCCAGCGAGCATTACGACGCCATCATCATGGACCGCATGCTGCCCGGTGGAATCGATGGCCTGGCCATCATCGAGACGCTGCGCAAGACGGGCAACCGGGCGCCCATCATGATCCTCAGCGCGCTCGACCAGGTGGACGAACGGATTCGCGGGCTGCGCAGCGGCGGCGACGATTACCTGACCAAACCGTTTTCCTTCGGCGAACTGCTGGCCCGGCTGGAGGCGCTGCTGCGCCGCGCCAGCGACCAGGGCAGCGTCAACATGCTGGCGGTGGGTGACCTCAAGGTCGATCTGCTGGCGCACAAGGTGACGCGGGCGGGGAAGAGCATCGTATTGCAGCCGCGCGAGTTCAAGTTGCTGGCCTACCTGATGCAGCACGCCAACCAGGTGGTGACCCGCACCATGCTTCTGGAAAATGTGTGGGACTACAATTTCGATCCCCAGACCAATGTGATTGACGTGCATGTCAGCCGGCTGCGCCAGAAGATCGACGTGGGCCATCCGCACGCGCTGTTGCGCACGGTACGCAGCGCCGGTTACATGCTCACGGCTGATGTTTAAATCGGCGCGTTTCTCGGCCCACAACGTGGCCCTCTGGCACGTACTGGCAAGCGTGCTGATGCTGGCGATCTTCGCCGTGCCCCTGTGGTACGCCTGGCACGGCAGCATTGCCCAGGGCCGCGCGACCGAGCTGCGCGACGACGCGCGCCGGCTGGCGGCGCTCGCGCAGCAGCAGGGACCGGCTGCACTGCGCGCCGCCATCGCCGCCCAGCCGGGGCAGGGCGGACGGCGCATCATGCTGCTGACCGACCGCCAGTTCCTGCCCCTGGCTGGCAACCTCGCGCGCTGGCCCGACCGGCTCGGCCGCCAGGCCGGTCCATTGAATGGTGCTGTCGAACTGGGCGGGCGCACGGTCGAAGCCTCGCTCTGGCACGAGGTGCTCCCTGGCGGCGAACACCTGCTGGTGGGGCTCGATATCGCCCGCTTCCGTCGTCTCGAACACCTGTTCCTGGCAGGTTTGCTGGCCTGCGCCGTGGCGGTGGTGCTGATCGCCCTGGCGGGTGGGCTGGTGATACGGCGCACCTTGCTGGCGCGGGTCGAAGGGATCAGCCGCGCCAGCGCGGCCATCGTCAGCGGCGACCTGTCGCACCGGCTGCCCCATTACCAGGATGAAGACGAGCTTGCCCTTCTGACGCGCACCATCAACAGCCTGCTGGAACAGATCGAGCACCACGTGCTGGCGGCCCAAAACATCTCCAGCGCCATTGCCCATGACCTGCGCACGCCGCTGGCCGAATTGCGCTCGCGGCTGGAGATGCTGGCCATCACCCGCCCGGCGCCCGCCGAAACATTCGAGGAAGTCGATGGCGCCATTGCCGATACCGACCACGTCATCAGCATTTTCAACGCCATGCTGCGTTTGGCGGAGATCGACAGCGGCAGCCGGCGCGCCGGCTTTGTCAAAGTGGCGCTGCACGAAGTGGTGCTGGAGGTGGCGGAGTTTTACCAGCCGGTGGCGGAGGTGAACGGCATCGGCTTTGCATGCGCGCCGATCGACCCGGTCTGGCTGGCGGGCGACCCGGTGCTGCTGGCCCAGGCGGCGGGCAACCTGATTGAAAACGCGCTCAAGTACACGCCGCGTGGTGGCACCATCATGGTGTCGCTGCGGGCCGATGCGGCGCGCGTGCACCTGACGGTTGCCGACAATGGGCCCGGGATTCCCGAGGCTGAGAAAGCGCGCGTGTTCGAGCGTTTCTACCGCTGTGACGCCAGCCGCGGCACCGACGGTCTCGGACTGGGCCTGTCGGTGGTGGCGGCAGTGGCGCGGCTGCACGATGGCGAAGTCGCGCTGGCGGACAACGAACCGGGGCTCAGCGCCAGCCTGTGTGTTCCTGCCTCGTCCGCAAAAAAGTAAAAGAGCCTGATCGGCGTGGCCGAGGCAGGCTCTTTCATGTTCCTGTTTGGTACTGTTAGCGGCATGGCCCGGAGCGCGGCCTGCCCAGCTTGTGTCAGCTAAATAGCTGAGCTGTAGGAAGCTTCTGACTGAAAAACTGTCAGCCAACGCTTACTTGTTGTCGTTCTTGTGGCTTTGACGGCCAGCTTCGACGTGCTGCTGGTGGGTGCCGCCCTGGGTGCCGGAGCCGGAGCCGCCGCGCGAGGAGGACGAGGAATCCGATTGCTTGCTGCCCGAGCCAGACGATTTGCTGCCCGACGAGCCAGAGTTGCCGCCCGAGTTGCTGCCCGAGTTGCCCGAGTTGCCCGAGTTACCACCGGAACCACCCGAACCCGACTGCTTGCTGCCCGACGAGGCCGACTGGCGGTTGCCATCATTCTTGTGGCTTTGACGACCGGCTTCGACGTGCTGCTCGTGGGTGCCGCCCTGGCCGCCCGAACGCGATCCGCTGTTGGAACCACTGCTGGAGCCACGGTTGCCCGACTGCGAGTTGCTGTTGCCCGATTGGTTGCTCGACTGGTTACTCGATTGATTCTTGTCTTGCGAATTCGATTGCTTGTTCATCTTGTTTCCTTCACGTTGTTGGTCAAGTTGACGCTGAACTGATGCTTGCGGTTGCCACCGAAAAAATGTTTTGCAGTAGCGTTTCCGGTGAAGCAATGATGCGTTTCACACATTGCAATCGGTATCAGAACAGCGCTTGAGCCCGCGTAGGAGTTGCGCCTACAAAAATGGAACAAATTGAGGGCGTTTTGTTGGGCCGCTTTTCAATTGAGCTGCATATTTATGGGCGAGCTCAACAGTATCGAAGGGGTCAGAATTCTTCCCAGTCTTCGCTCCTGGTTTCGCGCACGGCGCCCTGGGCGCTGGCGCGGCCGGGCCGGGCGCGCCGGGCGGTGGCGGTGGGGGCGGCAGTGGCAGTGGCCGGGGCTGGCTTCGCCCGCGGCGGTGTGCGGACCGGGACCACCACTGCTGCCGGCGCGGACAGGGCCGCCGGCGCGGTCTTGACAGGCTCGGCAGGGGGGCGCGCAGTCTTCAACGTGAACCCGCTCAGCAAGCGGCCCAGTCCCGCTGATTGCTCGCCCAGTTTGAGCGCAGCGGCGGCGGCCTGATCGACCAGGGCGGCGTTTTGCTGGGTGGCCTGGTCCATCGCGGCGATGGCCTCGTTGACCTGCTCGATGCCGGCGGTCTGCTCGGCGCTGGCGGCGGCGATCTCGGCAATGATGCTGCTTACCCGCGCCACGCTGCCGACCACCTCATCCATCGTGTTGCCGGCCTTGTCAGCCAGCAGGGTGCCCGCATCGACCTGGCTGACTGAATCGTCGATCAGCACCTTGATTTCCTTGGCCGCCGCGGCCGAGCGCTGGGCCAGGCTGCGTACTTCCGAGGCCACCACCGCAAAGCCGCGGCCCTGTTCGCCGGCGCGCGCCGCTTCCACCGCCGCGTTGAGGGCCAGGATATTGGTCTGGAAGGCAATCGCGTCGATCACGCCGATGATCTCGGCGATGCGCTTGGACGAGGCATTGATCGAAGCCATGGTGCCCACCACCTCGGCCACCACGGCGCCGCCCTTGACGGCCACTTCCGAGGCCGAGACGGCCAGTTTGCTGGCCTGGTGGGCGTGCTCGGCGTTCTGCTTGACGGTGGCGGTCAACTGTTCCATCGATGAGGCGGTCTCCTCCAGGGAGGCGGCTTGCTGCTCGGTGCGGGCCGACAGGGCGGCGTTGCCGGCGCCAATTGCGGCGCACCCTTCGCCAATGGCTGTGCCGCCGCTGCGGGCGCCCGCCACCAGCGCCGCCATGCTGGCGCGCACGCCCTCCAGCGCGGCCAGCAGGCCATGATCGGCGCTGGTCGCAATCGCTGCTGGCGTGGCGGCGTCCAGTTCACCGGCCTGCAGGCGGCGCGCGGCGGCCGCTGCCGCCTGCAGGGGCCGGTTTGCCTGGGCGGCCAGGAAACGCACCGCCAGGATGGCGATGATGACGCCAGCCAGAAGGCTAAGCGTGACGGTATCGCGCGCGCTGTCGAGCACGGCGCGCGCAGGCGCACCCGCTCCGGCCGGCAGCAGCACGGCCATCTGTCCCAGCATATAGTGGATGAGCGCAGCGATGAGCGTGAGGCCTGCCACGGCAGCGGCGGCCAGCCTGGCCGTATAGGAAAAGGGGCGGAAAAAGCGGCGGGCGGGGGCGGCGGGCATGGCAAGTCCTCGGTGCGGGGGATTGCTCATGGTAAGTAAATCCTTCTAGACACTATTGCGTTTTATCAAACGCGGCAATGCTGGCGGCAAGTGTGGCTTATCTGTCCCAGCGCAAAAAAATTGTGCAAATAGCTGAGATTTTCTATTGCCACACGGCAATTTTATGCCACAATAGCCGAAGCGTATCTGCCGTTCGAGGCCCTGTTATGGCAAATCATTCAATCAAGCAAAATGCACCGCGGAACTCGCTTCCCTCGGCGCAGGCGCAATTGGACAGTTTGGTCGAACTCGCCATTCGTCATCTCAACGAAGGCTTGACGACGGCTGCTGCCCGCCTGTCCGCCGCCTTCATGGAAGTGGACGATCCTTCGCTCGACGCCGCCACGGTCTATCACCGGGTGCGCTCCGGCAACCTGCTCAAGAGCCAAAGCTACGCCTGGATCCACCTGGCCAGCGCCGCCATCGAACGCATGGTGCGCAAGGACGCGCTGACCCTGAAACCGGCAACGGCGACGCCCGCCGTTGCCGCTACCGCCGACTTGCTCACGCTGGTGCCGATGGAAGAGATGGACCTGTCCGTCACCTTCGCCTCGATCAGTCGCCCGTTTGAAGCGGGCTGCGCCGAATTGCTGGCCACCCTCAACGTGCGCCTGGGTTTCCTGCTCGAACGCGATACCTTGCGCCTGTCGCACAACCCGTTCCGGCCCGACCTGGTGCTGCTGGCCCTGTACCAGGCCTGGTGCGAGTTTTCGCCCGACGCCGACAGCCATGCCCTGTTTCCCCCCATGTTGCGGCCGAATGTGCTGCCCGATTTCGCGCCCCTGTACGAGGCCCTCAACACGGCGCTGGAAGAGACCAGCGGCAAGGCCCTGCGCATCCGCAAGAGCGACAACGCGGCCCGCGCCAAGGCCGAGCGCGCCAACGGGAAGGCTGCGCTGGCCAGGCAGTTGCGCGAGTTCCTCGCTGGCGCCGACGGTCCCGATAGCGAGATTCCCCTGATTCCCGATTTGCCATCGATGCCCGAAGGCAAAGGCGGCTGGCGCCCCAGCGGCGCCGATGGTTTTGGCGCCGTGCCGCCGATCGTGGGGTCCAGCCATGATGCACGCGCGCCGGCCGCGCCGTCCGGTCCTGCCACGGCCGTTGCGGCCCACGGTTTTGCCGCGCCCGCCTTTGCAGCGGCGCCAGCGGGCCAATTTACCTCGGGTGGTGGACTGGAAGCGGCGATGGCCAAGGCCTGGGCAGAGCCAGGCGCAACTGTGCATGGCGCTGGCATGGCCGGCTTCGCGCCTGCCGCCGGCCAGCAAATGAATCTGCTCGACCTGCTGGCGCGCCTGCCGGCCCTGGCCAATATGCCCACCATGCCAGCCGGCCCGATGGGCTCGATGGCGACGGCGGGCGCAGCACAGCCTGGCGCGGACGCCAGCAATGTCTTCTATCTGCCGCGCCTGAAGCAAGCCATGCCCGAGGGCGCGCTCAGCCGCGGTGATTCGACCACGCTCGATCTGCTGTCGCGCATCTTCGACACCGTCTATCTCGACAATTCGATCCCGCAGCCCACCCGCGAACTGATCCAGTATCTGCAGGCGCCGGTGCTGAAGGCGGCCCTGCTCGACAAGGAATTTTTCTATCAGGAAGCGCACCCGGCGCGGCGCATGATCGACCTGATGTCGCGCATGGGCTGGGAGCAGCGCGGGCCGGACGATCCGCTGTTCCAGGCCATGCAGCGGGGCGTGGAAAAAGTCGGGCGCGAGCCGGAAGCGAATGTGGCCGTGTTTGCCGAAGCGGTCGCCGAACTGGAAACCACGCTGGCGGCGGAAGAGCAAGCGGAAGCGCAGCAAACCGCCACCGTGATTGCGGCGCCGATTGCCGCCGCCTTGAAGCAGGAAAAAGTCAGCGCCGCCACCAAGTCGGCCCGCAACGCCATCGCCCTGCGCGTGGGGGGCGGCGAACTGGCGACCGTGGTGGAAGCCTTCCTGCAACAGAAATGGACCTCGGTGCTGACCATTGCCTACAGCGTGGAAACGGAAAAGCCGGGCGCGGTGGGCAGCGCCACCCGCACCATGGACGACCTGATCTGGAGCGTCAAGCCGAAGATCACCCACGAGCAGAGAAAGCAGCTGATTGCACGCTTGCCGAGCCTGTTGACGACCCTCAACAAGTGGCTCGACATCATCAAGTGGCAGGACGCCGAGCGCCTGCGCTTCTTTGCCGACCTGGCCGAATGCCACGCCTCGATCGTGCGCGCCCCGATTGACCTCTCGCCCGAGCGCCAGCTGGAAGTGGCGCTCGAAGCGGCCCAGCAGGACGCCATGCGCCGGGTCGAAAAGGAGCAGGCGCTGGCGGCCGCCGAACAGGCCGAAGCCCTGAAGGCCGAGGAAGATCCCGTACTGGCCGAGATCGAGGCGCTCGAACGGGGCATGTGGCTGGAATTTACGGAAGAGGGCGCCGAGCAGACCGCCCGCACTGTCAAGCTGGCCTGGATCAGCCCCCTGCGCACCTTGTTCATTTTCTCCACGGCCGCCCGCAAGGAAGCGTTTTCGCTGCCGGTCGACAAACTCGCCGCCGCCTGGCGCGAGGGCCGGGCCAAAGTAGTGCGCCAGGATGGGGTGGTGGCGCAAGCGCTGGCGGAGGCCCTTGCCGTCAACGATCCGGCGGCGGCTGCAGCAGCATAAAATACCGGGACAGGCAGCGCGCGTATGCGCGCATGCCCCCCTACATCTGCCTGAACAACTCCGCATAATTCCTGCTCACCACCAACTCTTCTTTTCTCCCTTTGAGCTTGAGCATCAGCCTCCCCCGAAAGTCCGTGTGCGTGCTCGCCACGGCTTTCGCGGCGACGATGGCGCCCCGGTGAATCTGCCAGAAGCGCGCTTCATCGAGCTGTTCGCGCAACTGGCGCAGCGGCGTGCGGATCAGACTTTCGCCTTCCTCGGTGAAGACGCTGGTGTACTTGTCGTTGCTCTGAAAATAAATCACATCATCCACCGAGATCAGCCGCGTCTGTTCGCCATGGGCGGCCCGGATCCACTGCAGCGGCGGCGGTTTTTGGCTGGGCGCAACCGTCACGCCAAGCTGGCCGAGCAGGGCGCGCAGGGCGGCCGCTTCCACGGCGGGCGGCGCCTCGACCGCGCTTTGCAGGCGCTTGACGGTGCGCGCCAGCCTTGCCGCGCTGGCCGGCTTGAGCAGGTAGTCGACGGCGGCGTGATCAAACGCCGCCACCGCGTAGTGGTCGTGCGCGGTGACGAACACGATCTTGGGCGCCTGGTCGCTGGCGGCCAGGCGGCTGGCGACGTCGAGGCCCGTCATGCCCGGCATCTGGATGTCGAGGAAGACGATGTCAGGCGCCAGTTCGTCCACCATCTGCAGCGCCTCAATGCCGTTGGCGGCCTGGCCGAGGATGCGCAGGGCCGGCCAGGCCTTGGCCAGTTCGCTGGCGAGGAAATCGCGCAGGTGGGCTTCGTCGTCGGCGATGACGGCGGTGGGGGCGGTGTTGGCTTCGCTCATGATGTGGTGCTGATGGGTGAAATGGGCAGCAGCAGGCGCACGCAGGCGCCGCCGCCGGGATGGTCGAGCATTTCCAGTTGGGCGGCCGGTCCGTACAGGCTTTTCAGGCGCGCTTTCAGGTTCGACAGGCCCACGCCGCCGCCGCTGCGGGGCGGCGCGTTGCCGATGCCGACGCCGTCGTCCTGCACCTCGATGCATAGCAGGCCCTCCTCGATGCGGGCGGTCAGGCGCAGGCAGCCGCCTTCGACCTTCGGCTCCAAACCGTGCATGACGGCGTTTTCCACCAGCGGCTGGATCAGCATGGGGGCAATCAGGACGGCGCGCGCTTGCGGGTCCGCTGCCACCGTGAAGCGCAGGCGCGGTCCCATGCGCACGGCGAGCACATCGAGATAGGCGCAGGCCAGGTCGAACTCGGCGCCGACACTGGCCGTGTCGGCGCGGCTGGCGTCGAGACTTGCGCGCAGAAAATCAATGAAGCGCTCCAGCATGTGGCGGGCCCGCGCCGGCTGGCTGTCGATCAGGCTGAGCACGCCCGCGAGCGTGTTGTACAGAAAATGCGGCTCGATCTGCGCCTGCAGGGCTTTCAGACGCGCTTCGGCCAGCAGTTGGGCGGCGGCGGCGATGTCTTCGCGCTGGCGCGCCATGGCAAGTTCCTCGCGCGCCCGGCGCTCGCTGGCCCCGCTGACGACAAACATCAGCACGGCAGTGGCGAACGCAAACGGCAGCAGCGGCGTCAGGCTGCCGAAGCGGGCGAGGTAATGCAGCACGCCGCGGCCCTGCAGCAAGGCGTTGCCGATGGCGATCCCCGCCACCACCAGCGCCGTCACCATCACCACGTAATACAGCATGCGCGGCGTGCCTTCGAGCCGGTGCGGCCAGCCGCGCAGCAGCAGGTTGCCCGACACCAGGCCGCCATGGATGAGGTAGCCGACGATGTTCGAGATCAGGATCATCGGCAGCAGGAAATCGAGCATGCCCTGCGTACCGGAAAACAGCGCCTGCAGGGCGGCCAGCACCACCCCCACCATGCTGCTCCAGAGTCCCGTGTAGATGAAGTCGCGCGCAAACGAGCGGGGCCAGCGGCGGAACAGGGGGATCAGGTCCAGCGGGTGGGGGCGGGCGAGGGCGGCGGACTTGTCGGCTGGTTTAATCATTGTGGCGGAGAAATTAACATGGATTGGCCCACCTGGGTGGCATACGACCTTCTAGCGCCGGCGCGCGCGGACCTGGTGCGCAGGCGATGAAATCAGCCTGGCCGGGCGCCAGTTGCGCCAGCGCCGCGCGAAAATTTCCCGCCTTGAAATAATCCGGCCGGCGTTGGCAAGCATGCTATATTTCCAAAACGAAATAAACTTGTCAATCTCCTCCTGCCATGCGCCATCTGCCGCTCGTTCTCGTTCTCCTTGCAAGCGGCGCATCCTGCGCCGCTCCCGTCCTTGCTGCCAAAGCAGCGCCGCCAGCCGCGGCCACGGCGCCCGGCTTCCAGCGCGGCGGCAGCCTGCCGAAATGGGCCAGTCCCCTGGCCGAGCCGCCGCCGACCCAGCGCAGCGATTCGCTCGTCATGCGCTTGTGGGAAGTGCAGGCCGTGGGCGGCGCCGCGCCGGCCGTGCTGGTCAACCAGGCCCTGCAGGTGAACGACCGCGAGGCGCTGTCGGTCATCGGCCAGCACAGTTTCACCTACAACCCGGCCTATGAAAAAGTGCGCCTGCTGCGGGTGGCGATCCTGCGCGGGGGCGCGACCATCGACCGCACCGCCAAGGTCAATGTACGCCTGCTCGAACGGGAGGAGGCGCTCGATGCGGGCGTGTACGGCGGCGAAAAAACCGTGCAGCTGCTGCTTGACGACGTGCGGGTGGGCGACACCCTGTGGCTGACTTATCTCACCGAGGGCAGCAACCCCGTGTTCGGCCAGCGCCTGGACCGGCGCTTCGCGCTGGCGCATGCGGCGCCGGTCGAGCTGCGCCGCATCACGGTGCTCTATCCGGCAGGCGACGCTGTGCAGTGGCGCCAGCTGGCGCCGGGCATGGCGGCCGCCGACCGGGTGGCTTCGCAATCTCCGGCCGACAATACCGACGCCGCGCCGGCGGACCCGATCGCGCCCCTGGTCGACCAGGTCGGCGCCTTCAAGCGCGTGCGCTTTGAAATGCGCGCGATTGACGCCGTCGAACCCGAACAGCGCGTGCCGGGCAGCGTGCAGATGCTGCCCCTGATCCAGCTGAGCCAATATCCCGGCTGGCAGGCGGTGGCGGCCTGGGCGGCCCAGCTGTTTCCGCCCGCCGCGCCCACGGCGAGCCTGAAAAACCTGGCGGCCCGGCTTGAGCGCGACGCCGGCGCGGGACCGGACGATATGGCGCGCGCCGGTGCGGCCCTGCGTTATGTGCAGGACGAGATCCGCTACTTCAGCGTGTCGATGGGCGAAAATTCCCATCGGCCCCAGCCGCCGGAGGTGGTGCTGGCGCGCGGCTACGGCGATTGCAAGGACAAGTCGTATTTGCTGGTGAGCCTGCTGGCGCAGATGGGCATTGCGGCCCATCCGGTGCTGCTCAATTCGCAGACCGGGCAGCTGGCCACCACCATGCTGCCTTCGCCCACCGCGTTTGACCACGCCGTGGTGCGCATCGACCTCGGCGGCAAGCAGTATTTCGTCGATGCCACCCGCAGCGGCCAGCGCGGGCGCCTTGACACCCTGCCGGCGATTTTTCCCGGCGCCAGCGGCCTGCTGGTCGATGCCGCCACCACCGAACTGCTGAGCTTTCCGCCCGACCCCGACAGCACGCCCCAGTTTGAACTGGCCGAGACGCTCAAGCTGGCCGCCTTCGACGCCGACGCCACGCTCGACGCGCGCCTGCTGTACCGGGGCAATTATGCCGAGTGGGCGCGGCGCCACTACGGCGCCGCCAGTCCCGCCCAGATCAAACGGGAAGCGCTGGCGCGCTACGAAAAACCGTATCCCGGCGCGACCTTGCTGGCCGCACCTGTGCTGCGCGAGAAGCCGCAAGGCGTGGTCGAACTTGCCATCCAGCTTAAATTGCCCAAGCCCGTCACCACCGAGGACGACGTGCACGGCATCGAATACGACACCCAGGTGATGGACGATACCCTGGCCATTCCGCCCAAGGTGGTGCGCCAGTTCCCGCTGCAGTTGCCGCAGGGCGCCTATCGCGGGCGCTACAGGCTGACCCTGCACTGGCCAGAGCAGGTGGCGACGGTCGACCATCCCGTCGCCAGCACGCTCGACACGCCCTGGTTCCGTGCGCACGAGGAATATTCAGTGCGCGCCAATGTGATTGAGTATGCGCTCGACTACCGCCTCAAACATGACGCTGTAGCGGCTGCCGATGTGCCGGGCTTGAGCCGTCAGTCGAAGGCTCTGAGCAAGCTTGCCACTGGCGGCTGGCGGATCGGCGAGCCCGCGCTGCGCGAGAGCGCCTATGCCCGCTTCCCCTTGCGCGATTACTGGATGGCGCAGGACGCCGAGGTGCTCGACACAGGCTGGGGCGCCGTCGCGCCCGGCGCCTACAGCCGCGCCCGCTGCTACCTGGCCCTGGCCGCCAGCCGCGTGCGCCTGGCGCAGGCGCCCCATGACAGCGAGGAGCTGGCCCGCTACAGCACCCGCCTGGCCGCTTTGCCGGACAGCGTCGAACTGCGCGTCTGCCTCCTGCGCCTGGCCTATATTGAAAGCCGCTTTGCCGACGCGGTCGCGCTCGCCGGCAACGCCGAGACCTTCAACGCCACCGTGCAAATCGACCCCTCGAGCAGCATCGCCGTCGCCTGGGCCCGCCAACTGAGCGGCGATGGCGCCGGCGCGCGCGCGGCAATGGGGCGCTACCTCGATGAGCGCAGCGCCGCCGGCACGCTCACGGCGCAGGACGCCGTCCACGCCTTCGCCCTGTACCGGCGCAGCGGCGCGCAGGCGCCAGCCAGCCTGGCTGCGTTCGCGCGCGAGATGCCCGACGGTCCCTGGCCGCGCCCCTTGCTGGCCTGGCAGGCCGGGCTGATGGATGAAGCGGCGCTGCTGGCCGTGGTCGAGTCCATGCCCGCGTCCGCGCGCGAACTGGCGCGCGAAGATCAGTGGTTTTTCCAGGGGCAGGCGCTGCTGGCGCTTGGGGAGCGCGGCGGCGCCAGCGTGGCCTTTCGCCGCGTGATCGAGCGGGGCACCGTGCGCTCACTGGTCACGCCGCTGGCCCGTTTCGAGCTGGCGGCGCTGGGGCAATCCGGCCACGCCGAGCTGGCCGCGGCCGCCGCCCGGATGAAGCAGGCCTTCGCGCTCCTCAACGCGCCAACCCGGCCCCGGCAGATTGACGAAGTCATCCGGCTCGGCCTGCTGGCCGATGCCGCCGGCAACTTCGAAGCCGCCGACCTGCTGGGCGCCGTCTACTCGGACAACAGCTTCGTGCCGGCCGACCCCGCGCGCGCCGAGGCCTACATGCTGCGCGCGGTCGCCAATGGCTCGCTGATTGCGCCGCGCAACCTGGCATTGCTCCAGGTGCACGATGCGCCGGGCAAGCCGCGCGACCTGGACAAGGGCATCGAGACCCTGCGCCTGGGCGCTTCCCGCAACGACAGCGGCACCCAGGCCATCCTGTCCGCCGTGTTTTATGAGGGCATCCTCACGCCGCCTGACTACGTCCAGGCCTGGTACTGGGCCAAGCGGGGCGCGCAGCGGGGCGACACGGGGGCTGCGACCATGCTGGCGAAAATGCTCGCCGGCGGCAAGGGCGTGCCCATGGACAAGGCCCAGGCGGCGACCTTCCTGCGCCAGAACATTGCAACGGGCGACACCGAATCGATGCTGCAGCTGGCCGATATGCTCGAGCAAGACAAGCCAAGCGCCAGGGATAGGCGCGAGGCGCGCGAACTGATGGAACGGGCCAGCGAAGCGGGCAGCACCCGTGCGCGGGTGTTGCTGGGGCTGCGCATGGTCCAGGGCGCGGACGACCCGTCCGAAGCCGCGGCGGGCGTCGCCCTGCTGGAAAAAGCCGCGGCAGGCGGCGATCCTGATGCTGCGCAGCACCTGGCCTGGGCATTTTTCAGCGGCAAGGCAGGCAGCACCGATGCTGTTCGCGCCGAAGGGTATTTGCGCGCCTGCGCCGAAAAAGGGGCCGCCAGTTGCCAGAGCGCCTACGCCGCCGAACTGCATAACGGGAAAAATTTGAAGCGCGACGATGTCAGCGCCGCCGCCTGGTACGCCAAAGCAGCCGCGCAGAACTGGCCAGTCGCGCTCAACAACCTGGGCGACATGATTGAAAACGGCCAGGGCGTGCCACAGGATTATGCGCAAGCACGGGGCCTGTACCGCCGTGCCGCCCAGCGCTGCCTGCCGGTGGGCTTCGTCAGCCTGGGCTATCTGCACGAAATGGGACTCGGCGTGCCTGCCAGCGCGCAGATGGCCTACACCATGTACCGCACGGCCGAGCAGTGTCCGGCGGACACTCAGGGAACGCCTGCGGCACGGGAGCGCAGGCTGGCGCTGGCCGGGCGCATCGACGAGCGTGACCGGCGCGAAGCCGAGGCGGCAGCCCTGCGCTGGCGCCCGGGCCAGCCCCTGCCAGACGACGCGGTCGCCCCGGTCACCCCGGCCGCGCCGGCCCGGCAGGCAGCCGCCGCGCAGGGCGCTATTGCCCAGTAGGAAGCACGGGCCGTCAATGGTATGATCCCAGCGTTTTTGCCACTCTTGTTTGTCGACCCGTCATTGGACTAAAGCACAGTGCGTCTTTCATCCATCAAGCTGTCCGGATTCAAATCCTTCGTCGACCCCACCAACTTCCAGGTGCCGGGTCAGCTGGTCGGCGTGGTCGGCCCGAATGGCTGCGGCAAGTCGAACATCATCGACGCCGTGCGCTGGGTGCTGGGCGAATCGAAAGCCTCCGAATTGCGGGGCGAATCGATGCAGGACGTGATTTTCAACGGCTCGACCCACCGCAAGCCTTCCGGCCGCGCGTCCGTTGAACTTGTATTCGACAACAACGCCGGCAAGGCGGCCGGGCAGTGGGGCATGTACGCCGAGATCGCGGTGAAACGTACACTCACGCGCGACGGCACCTCGACCTACTACATCAACGGCCAGCCTGTGCGCCGGCGCGACATCCAGGATATTTTCCTCGGCACGGGCCTGGGACCGCGCGCCTACGCCATCATCGGCCAGGGCATGATCTCCCGCATCATCGAATCGCGCCCGGAAGAGCTGCGCGTGTTTCTCGAGGAAGCGGCCGGCGTCTCCAAGTACAAGGAGCGGCGCCGGGAAACCGAAAACCGCCTCAACGACACCCGCGAAAACCTGCTGCGGGTGGAAGACATCCTGCGCGAACTGAACGCCAACCTGGAAAAGCTGGAAGCCCAGGCCGTCGTCGCCACCCGTTTTCACAGCCTGCAGGCCGAGCAGGAAGAAAAGCAGAAACTGCTCTGGCTGCTGCGCAAGAACGAAGCCCAGGCCGAACAGCAGCGCTATTTCCGCGAGATGGAAGCGGCGCAAACGGGGCTGGAAGCGCAGACGGCGAGCCTGCGCCACGTGGAACTGGAACTGGAACACATGCGCCAGGCCCACTTTGCCGTCGGCGACCGCCTGCACCAGGCCCAGGGCCACCTGTACCAGACCAACACGGAAATCGGCGCGCTGGAGGCGCAGATCAAGTTTGTGCTGGAATCGCGCTCGCGCCTGCAGAACCAGCTGGGCACCCTGCAGGCCCAGCGCAATCAATGGCAGGCCCAGGCCCAGGACGTGCAAGCCCAGCTGGAAGAAGCCGACTTTACCGTCGAAGAACTGGGCGCGAAGGTCGAGCAGGCGCAGATCATGGCCGAAGAAGGCGCGGCGGCCCTGCCGGCGCTGGACGAAGCCTGGCGCGCGGCCCAGCAGGCCAGCAGCGACGCGCGCGCCCGCACCATGCAGGTGCAGCAGAAGATTGAACTGTCCTCAGCCCACCAGAGAAATGCGGGCCAGATCCTGGCGGGACTGGCGACCCGGCGCGAACGGCTGGAGCAGGAAAAGCACGGCCTGCATTTGCCCGACTCCCAGCACCTGCAAAACCTGCGCCTGCAACTGGAGGAAAAGCAGCAGGCGCTGGAAGAGCAGGCCATGCTGCTGGAAGAAACGCTGGAACAGCAGTCGCGCGCCGAAGCGGAGCGGTCCGCCGCCCAGGCCCAGGTCAATACCGAGACCGCTGCCAACGCCCAGCTTGAAGCGCGCCTGGGCGCCATCCGCCAGATGCAGGAGCGGGTACAGGCCCAGGGCAAGGTCCAGCCCTGGCTGAAAAAACACGAGCTGGAAGGCCTGCCCCGGCTGTGGCAAAAGCTGCACGTCCAGGAAGGCTGGGAGACGGCCCTGGAAGCGGTGCTGCGCGAACGCACCCAGGCGCTTGAAGTATCCAACCTGGACTGGGCCAAGGCCTTCTTTTCCGATGCGCCGCCCGCGAAGCTGGCCCTGTATTCGCCCGCGCTCACGCCAGGCGCGCTGCAGCAGGCGCCGGGCGAGGCGACGCCCGGCCTGACACCTTTTTTTAACCTCCTGCGCATCAACGAGGCAGGGCTGCGCGGCGTGCTGCAGGACTGGCTTAACGGCGTCTACATCGCCGAGGACGAACGCGCGGCGCTTGCCGCCCGCGCCTCGCTGCCGGCCGGCGCCATGTTCATCACCCGCCAGGGCCATGCGATCACGGCGTCCAGCGTGCGCTTTTACGCGGCCGACGCCGAGCAGGACGGCATGCTGGCGCGCCAGCAGGAAATCGACAACACCACCAAGCAGCTACGCGCCCAGACCATGCTGGCCGACGAGGCGCGCGCCCGCCTGGTGCGGGCCGATGTGGCGGTGGCTGAACTGGGCCGGCGCCTGCAGGACGCGCGCCAGCGCAGCAGCCTGTTGACCCAGTCGGTGCATGGCTTGCAGCTCGACGTCGTGAAGCAATCCGAGGTCGAAGCGCGTTTCAATCAGCGCAGCACCCAGATCCACACCGACCTGGCCGAGATCGCCGCCCAGGAAACCGAGCAATGCCAGGTGCGGGCCGAAGCGGAAGCCGCATTTGAAGAGCTCGACCTGGAACTGGCCGAGCTGCAGGAAGCCCATGAAGACCGCCAGAGCGCCTTCCTGGCCAAGGAACAGGCCCTGAGCGCCGCGCGCGAGCGCCTGCGCGAACTGGAACGGGCGGCCCAGGAAGCCCAGTTCGCGGAAAAATCGGCGCGCAACCGCATCGAGGAACTGCGCCGCACCCTGGCCACCGCCACTACCCAGGCAAGCCAGGTGGGCGAGAGCCTGGTGGCCGGCCAGATGGAACTGGAAGCGCTCGAGTCGGGCGCCGTCAACGACGGCCTGCAGGAGCTGCTGGAACGCCGCACCGGCCAGGAAATCGCCCTGTCGAACGCGCGCCATGAACTCGACCAGATCACCCAGCAGTTGCGCACCGCCGAGGAAGCGCGCATGGTGGCCGAGCGCAGCCTGCAGCCCCAGCGCGACAAGATCTCCGAGATGCAGTTGAAGGAGCAGGCCGCGCGCCTGAACCAGGAGCAGTTCGCCGAAGCGCTGGCTGCGGTCGAAGCCGATGAGGCGGCGCTCTCCCTTAAACTCGAACCGGACATGCGCCCCTCGACCCTGCAGGGGGAAGTCACGCGCCTGACCAATGCCATCTCAATGCTGGGCGCCGTCAACCTGGCCGCGCTCGATGAACTGGCCCAGGCCTCCGAGCGCAAGCGCTTTCTCGACGCGCAGAACAACGACCTGGTCGAAGCCATCACCACCCTGGAAGACGCAATTTCCCGCATCGACAAGGAAACCCGCGATTTGCTGCAGGCGACGTTCGACCAGGTCAACCAGCATTTTTCTGAATTGTTCCCGATCCTGTTCGGCGGCGGCAATGCCAAGCTGGTCATGACGGGCGACGAAATCCTCGATTCCGGCGTGCAGGTGATGGCCCAGCCCCCCGGCAAGAAGAACGCGACGATTCACCTGCTGTCGGGTGGCGAAAAGGCGCTGACGGCCACGGCGCTGGTGTTTTCCATGTTCCGCCTGAATCCCGCGCCGTTCTGCCTGCTCGACGAGGTCGACGCGCCGCTCGACGACGCCAACACGGAGCGCTTCTGCCGCATGGTCAAGCGCATGTCCGAGCACACCCAGTTCCTCTTCATTTCGCACAACAAGATTGCGATGGAAATGGCCAATCAGCTCATCGGCGTGACCATGCAGGAGCAGGGCGTCTCGCGCATCGTCGCCGTCGACATGGAAGCGGCAGCCGGTTTTGCCGAGGCGCAGGCCGCATGATCGTGCCAGGCGCCGGGCCCTGGACAGCATGGCGTGTTTTGGCCGATATTGGTATCATGATGGCGATTTTTCAAGGGCGGCGCCCGCTGAACAGACTGCGCGCTGTGCTACTCTCCCACTGCACGCGCGACCTACCAACAAATAACAGAACAAGGAGCTGATCCATGCCGCACACCCACCAGCTTGCAGACAGCGCTGACAACCTTTGCGAGGCGCACGCAGGATGACCGATCTCCAGATGAGCCTGATTGGCGGCGCCGTTGTGTTCGTAGGCGCCGTATTCGTTTATAACAAGTGGCAGGAGCACAAGGCCAGAAAAAGCGTCGAGCGCGCTTTTGCCTCCGAGCATGATGACGTGCTGATGGGGGCCGGCGAGTCCGCCCCCGATGCCGAACCCGTCGTGCGCAGCGCGCCCCGTGCCGAGCCCAGCCTGGACGGCGCGCCCGCCGGCGGCGCCCGCATCGAGCCCGGCCTGCACGCGCCTGGCGCCGGCTCGACCGATGCCGACGCCGATGGCCCGCCCACCCTGCGCGCGGACAGCGCGCCCGAAGCGCTGGCCGCCACCGAACAGGCCATCAGCCTGGTCGACCCCCTGATCGATTGCCTGATCCCGCTGGCGCTGGAAGTGGCCATGCGCGGCGATAAGTTGCTGCCCGTGCTGCAAACCCTGCGCCACGTCGGCAACAAACCGATCCACTACATTGGTCTGGCCGTCAGCGGCGAGTGGGAGCCGATCGTGCGCGGCGGCGTCTACACCACCCTGCAGGCCGGCGTGCAGATGGCCAGCCGTACCACCGCCCTGAACGAACTGGAATACTCCGAACTGGTCACGCGCCTGCGCGCCCTGGCTGACGAAATCGGCGCCGAGCCGGAAATTCCCGACATGATCGAAGTGATGGGCGACGCCAAGACCCTGCACAGGTTCGTCTCTGGCCACGATGCCCAGTTGGGCGTGAACCTGATGTCGAATGGCGCGCCCTGGTCGATCGCCACCCTGATCGGCGCGCTGGAAAAGCAGGGTTTTGATGTGCGTCCGGATGGCCGCTTTGTCATGCCTGACGGCGACGGCGGCGTGCTGTTTACGCTCACCACCAATGTGACCCTGGGCGCAGACACCACGTCCCATCTTACCCTGCTGCTCGACGTGCCCGTGGTGGCGCCCGAGCGCGACGGCTTTGGCGCCATGCTGGCCTGCGCCCGCGCGCTGGTGGGACGCCTTGACGCCACCATCGTCGATGACAGCGGCCAGCCCCTGCTGGACCCCGCGCTTGCCGAGATCAACGGCCAGGTGCTGGAGTTTTACGAAGAGATGGCGGCCGCGGATATTCCTGCCGGCTCGCCCCGCGCCCTGCGCCTGTTCAGCTGATCGGGGGCGCTGTGAGTGCAACCCCTGACGCGGCCATCCTTGCGCGGATGGCCGCGCTGACGGCTGAGCTGAATCGCCATATCTACAACTACCACGTCAAGGATGCCCCCACCATCCCTGACGCGGAGTACGACCGCCTGTTCCGCGAACTGCAGGATCTCGAAGCGCAATATCCCCAGGCCGCCTCGATCGATTCGCCCACCTCGCGCGTGGGCGCCACGCCCATCCCGGAATTCGCCCAGGTGACGCACACGGTGCCGATGCTGTCGCTCAATAACGGCTTTTCGCCCGAGGACGTGGAAAACTTCGATCGCAGGGTGCGCGAAGGCCTCGGCGAAGATGCGGTTTCATACACCGCTGAACTGAAATACGACGGCCTGGCCATCAGCCTGCGCTATGAAGACGGTGTATTTGTGCAGGCCGCCACCCGGGGCGATGGCGCCACCGGCGAAGACGTCACGGTCAACATCCGCACCGTGCGCAACATCCCCCTGCGCCTGCATGGCGACCATGTGCCCGCGCTACTGGAAGTACGGGGCGAAGTGCTGATGCTGAAAACCGAATTTGCGGCCCTCAACGCGCGCCAGCGCGAAGCGGGCCAGCGTGAATTCGTCAATCCCAGAAATGCCGCGGCCGGCAGCCTGCGCCAGCTTGATTCACGCATCACCGCCACCCGCAAACTGCGTTTCTTCAGCTACGGCGTCGGCGCGCTTAAAGGCAT